>NZ_JBHUON010000002.1:0-391821 GCF_042686155.1 Mucilaginibacter antarcticus
CCTGGTCGTTACAGACAAATTTGTTATTAGCGCCTCGGGAATGAAGCCTAAGAGCTGTTTTACATTGATGGTATGATCTTTAAATATGGCCATATCTTATTGATTATCAGACATTAAGATAAGAAATTGCGACGACAAATACAAGATAAATATTTGATATTCAGATATCTATATCAAATAAAACCAAATCCTTCAAAACAAAAAAGTCGGAAGATTAATCTTCCGACCATGACTGGCTTTGCGCCCGGCTTTATTATGCCGTAACAAAGCTGCAACACCGTAAATTTTTTTTTGAATATAACCTTTATCGCGGATCGAAAGAAGTTGCGGTAGTACAGCCATAGTACATTCACACGGCACGTAAGTTAACTATACTGACAAAATATCATTCACACCTGGTTTAGGGCTTATTATATAGCCCGAAACCATAGATTTAATTACAAATGTTACGAATAAATAAAAACTTAAAAATACACGATAACTCACAATTAGAAAGCTTCGTGAACCCATTTACAAACTTAGTCAATGACTATTGTAAACGTCCACATCGAAAATATGCTGAGTTGATAGAATCAACTTATTTAGGAATAGTTTTTTATAGTGTACCAGATTACGTCAATACCTTATTCAAGCACGAGAAGGAGCAGATGCAATTAATCCTTAATAAATTTCACGCTGAATTTAATAAGTTTGATGAAGTTAGAGTTAAACATTTAGCAAAATATAATAAGAGTATTGTCAAATAAATAGAAGCCGGGTTTGCGCCCGGCTTCTATTTTGCTAAAATGAAGACTGCATATCGAATAGAAATTCCATTTTATAACAATTATAGACCTTTAAGAAAAATACTATATATCATAAATAGTGTCGTTAAAGAGCAATTTGGCAGCTTATCGAAGCTGTATTTTATAACAAATGGAAATGTTATTACTAATTAATTTAAAAAGCTTAAATATTGATTTTTATTAACCCTTTTCTCCCCCACTGAACCTTTAACAACATAACTACTCAAAGTTATATCATCTATATAAATTGATCGTTGAGCAGACTGAATGATACATAATTCAGAAAGTTCCTTGAGATTTAATGAACATGAAATTTTATTTCCCGTTGTAAAAACTACAAACGTTTTTGACGGGTAGGTTTTTTCGATTGCAAGTAGGTTTTCTACCTCTTTATCGGTAAATTGAAAATAGGGTGTGGATTGATTAGAACAATATTTTATTAGAATGACATATTTGTCATTTACTTTAATAACATTCTTCTCAAACCCTTCGAGCCTGTCGACTTTATCTTTGCCAATTTTTTTCTCAATATCTGATAAAACTACTGCTTGATAAGCTGCATCACTCATTTGATATATACTTAGCTAAATAAGAAATAAATCTATTATTTGAATATTCAAAGCAGTAGCTAAAACACTTATTGTACTTAAGGTAGGATTTACTTCACCTCGTTCAATTCTACCAACTTGTGATAATGGTATTTCAGCCATATTAGCTAATTGCTCCTGTGATAAGCCATTAGAGATCCTTAAATCTCTTAGCCTTCTCCCGAAAGCCTTAATAACTTTGTCATTTTTGATGTTTATCACGACATCGAAAATGAGGCATATATGTGTTTTTTATTGACGCATATATGCGTTATTTCTTATCTTTCCATAAATCTTATTCAATGAAAAACTCACTTAAATTAATCATCCCGTTATTTTTATTTCTTTTTGGTAGTAAATGCTATTCACAAGCAATTTCCTTAGGGAGTGATGAGAATACAGTTTATAACACACTTTATGATCGAGTTAGAAGTTACAATAATTCACAGAACAGCAACGGTCTGCAGAAATTTAATGTAAAACATATTGATGGCGTAGTAAGTGAAATTATAATTTCAATAAAAGACGGTTATTTATATGATTTGGGGGTTAACTCAGATTTTAGCATTCATTACATTATGGAAGATGGATATCTTCACCACATTTCTACTCATTATGAAAATGTTTCGTTGATGCGATTAAAAAGCAGCTTTGAAAAACAGTACGGTGAAAAAAATATTAGCAACTATTACTTTTCCGATGATTACAAAAACTATAAAATAATAGTATTAGACAACAATGGTTTGGCCACTGTTGAAGAGCGAAAAACATTAACAGGAAACTTCCCACAAACAGTTAGATCATCGTTGGTCAAACTGGGTATCTTAGGTAATAATAACACAGCCAGCTTCAATAGTAATGCGTTAAACAATTCAGCAGAATCAAACTTTAACTCCAAAGCATTTACCTCATACTGTAACGAAGGTATTGTCTATGCCTTAAAAGTAACTGGTCGGAATGTAACTATTCACTGTACCGACTTAAATCATCTTGACCGAAGCTATACCGATAACGGATATATTGAAAAAGGTAAAATTTATATAAAAACATCACCTAAATCTGCGAAGTACGTTTGGGAATTTATTTTAAATGAAAAGCATCAATTATCAATGTTTGATAATAATAAAAAACAATGGGTAATCATTGAACCGTGTGAAACTCCGATAAATACAAGTGCTGTTTATAAATATCCAAATGCTAAGACAGGGGGCAATTCAGATGGAAACCAAGGCGAACCTGTTGGTAACGCTACAGAAGATAAAAATAACCAGGTTATTGGAAATCAAGGAGCATCCATTGTTAATACTACAGAAGACAAAAAAACACAAGTTATTGTTGGTCTACTTCAACGTAGTTTTGCAAATAGGCCTACAATCGGTAATGACGAACATGTAACAGGGCGTGTAGTTGTTAAATTAACTGTAAATAGAAATGGTGATATAATATTTGTACATGCGGGTGAGAAAGGTACTACAATAACAGATCCGATCATCTTGAAAAAATGTGAGGACGCAGTAAAACGATCAAAAATAAATTCATCCAACGAAGCCTCTGACCATCAAGATGGGTTAGTCCTTTTTATCTTCAAAACGATTTAAAAAAAGAAGAAAAAAGAAATTTTGTCTTCGGAAATCCCCTTTTTACGTTCGCAGGGGAGCGTCTTTTTTGACGAATTAATAAATGATACGAGCAGATTTTAGTAAATCTACAAACCTTTTTTTGGCTTATCCAAAAGGCTTTTCAAACGAATATGAAATATTAGTCGAATTTTATGATCGGCTAATAGAACTAATTCCGAGGGATATAAAATTATTTGTAATAACTAATACAAGGAAAACAGAGCGCGAATTAAAAGCCCGGTTTAAACATAAACCCAACGTTGACACCTTAGTTATCAACTACTTCGATGAAATATGGTTGAGAGATTGCATGGGTGTATTTGCAGGTGATAAAATCTACAAATTTAATTACTCTCCAAACTACTGCACGTTAAGTAAAGAAACCAACTACTACAGATACTTAAACAAACTTACCAAGCAGGCCTTAACAGAAGCCTTTACGTCCCAGATCATTGAAGTCCCATTAAATATTGATGGTGGAAATTTTGTTCATAACACTGAAATGGTTTTTATGACCGAAAAGGTGTATGAAGATAACCCCGGCAAAGACGTTGAAAGCATCATAAAGCAATATACTGGATTGGATGCAATAGTAGTTGGCAGAAACTATTATGATGTTATAGGGCATACTGATGGATATATGGCATTTAAAGATAAGGACACCGTATTTATTAGTGAATACCCCCAATTGTCCCATCTAAAAAGGGACGTAGATTACGTAAACATGCTCAAATCAGTAGCTGTAAATAATGGATTGAAAGTGCTGCCTATTTTTGACAACCCTGCCGATGAACCCATACAGTGTGCTTGTAAAAATAAAAAAACAAGAAGTTGCCTGTTTTCTGCACGTGGGGTTTACGTTAACTATATAAGATTTAATGAATGCATTATAATGCCTGAATACTCAGAGCCGAACAATAGCCCTACCGATTACAATTGGATGAATAAACAATGGCTGGAAAGCCAGGGCTTTGATGTACTAACCATTAATTGCGACGCGTTAGCAAAATTTGGTGGGTCGCTTCACTGTATTAGTTTTCAAGCTTAATATTTATGATAGCAATGGAGCAAATTATATTGGAAATCAGCTACAATAAACAAAAAGCAAAAATTGTACGGTTAGTAATCAACAATCGATCTTTTTATAGACTATACCACTATTCGCCAATAACCGACAATTCACAATCCCACCTTTTTATGGAAATTGAGGATGCTTGGAAGTACGTCAAATATAATTTACCCCAATGGCATAGATCACAACTGACTTTTTGCAGTGAACAAATAAGGCCGCTACTAAAAAATGATTTTTTTAAGGAACTTATAAAAGAAAAACCGGTTCACGAGAACTGGTTAGCTGTACTAATTGGTTATGGCATTCACTGGATATGATGATTGCTTGGGAAAAATTTTCAAATTTTCGGACTAAATCTCACTAAAAAATACAGGCCCCAAATTTTGTCCGATTAGACTGCATTTAGACATGTCGGAAGTATAACTCTTGCCAAATAATTTAAAATGACTATCTTTGTAACTAATTGAATACTAATATATTATATAATTAATTAATAAAATATAACTATTTAAAAAATGGCTAATACAACTCCAAAATTGGAAAAAAGAAAAGACAAAAATGGTGAATTGATCGTTCGAAATGCCCCTATATTAATTGATTTTACGTTTGATGGAAAACGTATGTGGTTATCTACAGGAGAACACTGCGACGCCAATAAATGGGATGAAAAAAATGATCGAGTAAAGGCGAGCGTAACTGGCAGCACTGAAATAAATGAAGTTATCAAAGCTAAATGTGAAGAAATAAATAAAATTTACAGAGAGGCTATTATAATGGGTAAGCAACCTACGCCGAGCTACATAAGAGGCGTTCTAAATGCAGATAAGAGTATAAATAAGAAATCATTATTTGCACTTTTCGATGAATATATTGAAGGTAGTAAACTAAGTTCAAGCAGCGCTACCGTTAAAAAGCTAAAAACGGGTAGGAGACACCTGCAGGAATTCATTCATAAATATCGTTTTAGTGTAGATTTTGACACGTTGGATATGCCGTTTTTCCATAAGTATGTAGAATATTTTCAAAGTCATCACAAGCATTTAAATGCAACGATTGCTAAAAATGTTAAATCACTTAAGACTTTTTTAAACTGGGCTACTAAGTTGGGGTATAATAAAAACTTAATGTATAAAAACTTCATCGTTAAAGACCGGGCACCAGAGATTATCACATTGACCGAAAGCGAGTTTTGGACCATTCAAGACTTGGACATAAAAAATGATTCTCTGAGGCAAGTAAGGGATGTCTTTTGTTTTTGTTGTCTCACTTCATTAAGATATTCAGATGTAAAGAATCTTAAGAAAAGTGATATAAATAATGATTTTATAAAGATAATATCTATCAAAACGCAAAGCCAGGTATCTATTCCATTAATACCTGAATCAAAGGCCATATTGGATAGATATTCGAATACAATATTCAATGCAGCATTGCCTGTACTAAGTAATCAAAAAATGAATGAGCATTTAAAAGAGATTGGTAAGCAAGCAGGTTTGACGCGCTTAATCACAAAGGTTAGGTTTAGTGGTAGTCGTCGAATTGAAAACGTATTTCCTTTACATGATTTGATTTCTACCCACATGGGCCGCAAAACATTTATAACGTTAATGTTTAGAAAAGGCGTTGAATCGGAATTAATAAGAGCAATCTCAAATCATAAGTCAATTGAATCATTTGCTCGATATAATAATATTAATGATGAACATAAAGCCAGTGCGATGACAGTAGCATTTAAAAAAGCTGTGTAGTTTTAAGATACACAAATGCTTTACTTTTTATATCTTGTTAAGTTATAACTGCCTTAACTACATGTATAAAGAAAAAGCAAAAAATATTGCCAGATATAAAAGTCTGTCGAAAGCCGTTTCATTACTTACTGAAAAACGTAATACTGCAACTTTAACGGATCGCGGTTATTTAAAACGTGTTTGGAATGAAATTGCCAAGAGTGAAAACTCATCGGATAGAAAACTAAACTCTTACTTAAGCAAAGATACCATCAAGCGATGGGAATTATTTTTTGACTCAATAGTTACGACACGCCAACCAAAACATCTTAAGGTTGCTTACCTATGTGGCCCCGATCCGTTAAACGATTTAAACGTCCTGACAGAATTAGGAGTACTTCAAGAAAATATATGGGCGATTGAGTCGGATAAGAAAATGTATGAAACAGCGGTTGATGTCCTATTAGCCGCTGATTTTCCGTTTTTGAAAATCATCAAATCCGATTTCAAATCTTTTATTGAATATACTCCTATCAAATTTGATATTATTTATCTCGATTTTTGTGATACCATTTACAGTAAACGCGACGGCCCTAAGAATCTTGAAGCCATAACAGCAATAGCAAAATTCCAGTCATTGGCTAGCCCTGGTATATTGATTACCAACTTTGCTCTAGTCTCAAAAGAGCAAGACGAAAAGGGATACAAACTGCTGTCAAAATTAACTGCTGGCTATCTTTACCCTAAATCTTTTTTAGAGTTTAAAGAGACTGGAAGATTCGGCGATGGTGTTGAAGCAGAAGGGATTTATGATGAGGATTTTTTTAATATAGTCGAAGGTGATCTGGCACCATATTATAGCCAATTTATAACTCGTGTCATAATGGATATATTCTGTTTAAATGTCCAAATAGATCGATTTATGAACCATTTAAAACAGCGAAACTTGTTTTTCGATAAATTACTTTACAAAAGTAAACCAAGATACCTTTTACGAAAAAAGATTGAATCACTATTTGCATTTCAACCAAATGGTGGTGGCGGCGATATATTTGTTGATCACGGTTCTTGGGCTTTACCGTGGTCTTTTGCTTATTATTTGGGGTTGATTTTAATAACCGAAGATGATGAAGAAATGGCCGAACACGGCCCTAAATTTGTTAATCAACTTATTTCATATAGTAAGAACGGTAAAGATTTTTTTGAAAAGATAGCCGCCTTTTATTATCTTAAAGATGAAGACTCTCATTTAGAAATCTTTTATTCTGATTCGTTAAAAAAAATCGCAAAAGATTGGCGGGCTTTTGAAAAACATATTTTTTGCGATGTATTCTTATTTCATCAACTTAAAGATTTGTTAATAAGACAAGTCTCTGTACCTTATCACATCAATATCGGAAAAAGCAAACGTTGGCGATATAAAGCAAAAGAAACAGAAATGTATATGGATATGCTTGTATTTGATGAATGCAGATACTTATACGACTGGATGCCAACTATAGATATGTTAAAGAGCAACTTAGCTAATATAGAAAACGAATTGTCATTCCGATATATTTTAGATGCTATTGGTAAACATAAACGATGGTATTTTGATGAGTTTTTTTCTGGTACTGTCGTTATTGATCAGCATACTAAGGGCTTTAAAGTTAAAGCATTACGTAAAAGGAGAGAGATAAAGTCGTGATAGGTCCTTCCAATCGCACCCACGATCAAATTTGTATGGGATCTTGTATGTGAAAACAAAAAATCCGCGAACTTTCGGTGAAGTTTCGCGGATTTCGCAGTTTTAATGTAGCCCGTAGGGGAATCGAACCCCTGTTTGAAGAATGAAAATCTCCTGTCCTAACCCCTAGACGAACGGGCCATTTTTTAATGGGTTTCCCTTATTTTGGGATTGCAAAGATATGCGTTTAAAAACAAAATCAAAAAAACTTTTCAAAAAAACTTTTCATGGTATAAAAACCAGCGGTAAAACAGCGGTAACATACCACTAAAGTAGTGCGCCACAAGGGTAAATAGCAAACAAAAGGTAAGGTTTTCACATTGTTAGGGTAGTAAAATACAAGTAACATTATTAGCCCCATCCAACCCCATGAAACCTAAACAGTATGATGTCATCGTTATCGGTGCCGGACAGGCGGGTTTGCCGCTCGCAAAAAAAATGGCGAAGGCCGGCAAAAAGGTTGCCCTGATTGAACAGCGCTGGATAGGCGGCACCTGCGTTAATGACGGCTGCACACCAACCAAGGTTTGGGTGGCATCGGCCAAGGCGGCGTACACTGCCGCTAACAGCGCGCATGTGGGCATTAGGGTAAAGAGTTACAAGGTAGATATGGCGCTGATTAAAAAGCGCAAAGACGACATTGTGATCAACGCGCGCCAGGGCGGCACCAAAAATGCGCAGGACACGCCCAACCTTGACTTGATATTTGGTCATGCGGCCTTTACCGATGTAAAGACGGTGGCGGTAATGTTGAACGATAGCGGCAGCAAACTTCTAACAGCCGACCTGATTTTCATTAACGTTGGCAATAAAACCGTCATCCCTGACATTGAGGGTTTGAACGATGTGGATTATCTCACCTCGACCACAATACTTGACCTGGACAAGGTGCCGGGTAACCTGCTCGTTATAGGCGGCAATTATATAGGGCTGGAGTTTGGGCAGATGTTTCGCAGGTTTGGCAGCAAGGTTACTATTATAGAGAAAAGCGGACGACTGTTATCGCGCGAGGACGAGGATATATCTACCGAGGTGCGTAAGATCCTGGAGCTGGAAGATATCGATATACAAACCGGGTCAGAGGTGATCAAACTTAAACGCAGCAAAAAAGGAAAGGTCATTGCCACCATAAAAAACGCGGGGAATGAAAAGAAGGCCCGCTTTAGCCACGTACTGGTTGCCGTAGGCCGCGCGCCAAACACGGCTGCATTAGGGTTAGACAAAACCGGCGTTAAGCTGGACAACAAGGGCTTTGTTAAAGTAAATACAAAACTCGAGACCAATGTCAAGGGCATTTACGCTTTGGGCGATGTTAAAGGCGGGCCGGCATTTACCCATATTGCCTACAACGACTACACTATTGTTTACCGAAACCTTATTGAAAAAACCAAGTATACTACCAACGACCGACCCATACCCTATTGCATGTATACCGACCCCCAACTAGGCCGTGTAGGTATCAGTGAAGATGACGCTAAAGCGCAAAAATTGGATTATCTTGTGGCACATTTACCTATGGCCAGGGTGGCGCGCGCGGTAGAGGTAGGCGACAAGCGGGGTTTTATGAAAGCTATTATAGACCGTAAAACCCGCAAGATTTTAGGCGCTGCCATATTAGGCGAGGAAGGTGGCGAGATTATGTCGGTGCTGCAAATGGCCATGGAGGGCGGTATAACCGCCGACAGGATGCGTTATTGCGTATTCGCGCATCCATCATATTCAGAATCGCTAAACAATTTGTTTATGCAAATTGAAGATCAATAAAGAATGATAAGGGTTGAGCATTTAAGTAAATCGTTTGGCAATACAAAGGCGGTAGATAATATATCTTTCGAGGTTGCCGAAGGTGAGAATTTGATCTTACTGGGTACCAGCGGTTGCGGTAAAACCACCACGCTTAAAATGATCAACCGGCTTATTGAACCAAGCAAGGGTAAGATCTTTGTGAATGGCGAAAACGTGCTGGATAAATCGCCCGAAGAACTGCGCCGTGGCATAGGCTATGTTTTGCAAAATAATGGACTGTTTCCGCATTATACCGTCGCTGAAAATATCGGTATCGTTCCGCAGTTACTTAATTGGGACAAGAAGCAAACCCGGCATCGCGTTAGCGAATTACTGGAGAAGCTGCACCTCGACGAAAAACACCTTAATGTTTATCCTCACGAATTAAGCGGTGGCCAACAACAACGCGTAGGCCTGGCAAGGGCCTTGGTTGCTGACCCACCGGTACTGCTCATGGACGAACCTTTTGGCGCCCTGGATAACGTTACCCGGTCAAAAATACAGGCCGAATTTAAAGCTCTTGACGAGCTGAAGCGCAAAACCATCATTATGGTAACCCACGATGTGCAGGAAGCTTTTGAACTGGGCGATCGCATTTGCCTGATGGATAAAGGCAAGATCATTCAAAATGGCACACCAGCCGACTTGCTGTTTAACCCTACTGATGATTTTGTGAGTGATTTTTTGAAGGACCAACGGTTGCAGCTGGAGTTTAAGGCCATCCGCTTAAATGATATCTGGAAGTACCTGCCATCGCAGACGCCAAAACAAGGCTCGGTTGATCTGCCTGGCGATGTCAGCTTTTGGTCGGCTATTGAAAGCTTTAAGTTTGCACGTACTGAGAACCTGCATATCAAACATCATAAAAAAGACGAATACCGCTCGGCCGGATTTGAAGAACTAATGTCGGCGTTTAACAAATACAAACAAGCACACCGGACATGAACGAGCAGCAATTAAGCGTTTGGGAATTTATGGCCCAACAGAGCGATAAGCTGCTCACCCAAACCCTGCAGCATATAGGGCTTACCTTTATTTCTTTAATAATAGCCGTTGTTATTGGCCTGCCTTTGGGGATATTGATAGCAAGGCGTAAAAAGCTATCCCCCGCGGTTTTAGGGCTAGCCGGTATTTTGCAAACCATACCCAGCATTGCTTTGCTGGGTTTTATGATCCCCCTGTTGGGTATAGGCGCTAAACCCGCTATTGTGGCTTTATTGCTATATGCGCTATTGCCCATTATCCGCAATACTTTCACGGGCATTACCGGGGTCGACGCTTCCGTTAAAGAGGCTGCTGTTGCCATGGGGATGACGAGCCGGCAAGTGCTTTTTAAGGTAGAACTACCGCTTGCTATGCCGGTTATTTTGGCCGGTATCCGCACCGCTACCGTCATTAATGTTGGTGTGGCAACATTGGCATCATACATCGCAGCTGGTGGCTTAGGCGAGTTTATTTTTGGCGGCATATCGCTAAACAATACCAACATGATTTTGGCGGGTGCTATTCCGGCGGCCCTGCTCGCTATTTTGTTTGATTTTTCGCTGTCGCGATTACAGCACACCAACCTTAAGAAGCTTAAAACCGCTGCTGCAATACTGCCGTTGCTGGTAATCGCTTTTGCTGGCTTTTATTTTATCCCATCGGCCTACGGCGGCAAATTAACTGCCGGTTTTACGCCCGAGTTTATGGGTCGGCAAGACGGTAATTTGGGCCTGCAAAGTAAATACGGTTTAAAAATCCATACAATCGTTATCAGCGATGCCGTAATGTACAAAGCTGCTTTTGAAAGCGAGCTGGATGTCATCAGCGGCTACTCTACCGACGGGCGTTTAAAGGCTTATGATCTCGTTGTGTTGGATGATGATAAAAAGATCTTTCCCCCATATTATGCCGCACCTATTGTAAGGGATGACGCCTTGCGCCGGTTCCCCGAGCTTGAAAAGACGCTCAATCTACTGGCCGGCAAGATCAGCGACAGCGTGATGACTGATTTGAATTATCGCACCGACTACCTGCACCAAACCCCGGAGCGGGTAGCTAAAGATTTTTTAGTGGCGCATAACTTATATCAAGCTCCCCGGGGTAGTCAATCCGGCGTTGTCCGCATAGGCTCAAAAATATTTGGCGAGCAATACATCCTGGCGGAGATGTATGCCATGGTGATAAAAGGGTATACCGATTACGGCGTATCAACCAAAACCGGCTTAGGCGGTACCAAGATCTGCTTTGACGCGATGACCAACGATCAGATTGATCTTTACCCTGAATATACCGGCACCGGCCTGCTGGCAATTTTGCAGCCTGCCCAGAAAGATATTGACGCACTTGGCGGCGACAGGGATAAAACTTACAGGTATGTTAAGGCCGCCTTCGAAAAGCGTTACAAAATAAAATGGCTGGTACCCATTGGCTTTAATAACGCTTATGCTTTAATGATGCGCAAAAAACAAGCCGGGCAGTTAGCTGTTAAAACCATATCAGACCTCAAACAATATTTAGATCGTTAGCCATTTGATGGAACTACTTGACCGTTATTTTAAAGTCCGAAAACATACCGAAGCTATTTGCAGCCATCTGCAAACAGAAGACTATGTAGTGCAGCCTGTGGCAGATGTTAGCCCACCTAAATGGCATATTGGCCATACTACCTGGTTTTTTGAAACCTTTATTTTAAAGCCCTATTTTATGGGCTACCAGGAGTTTGATGCTAACTACAATTTTGTTTTTAATAGCTATTATGAAGCCGTAGGTAACCGCGTTATCCGTACCGACCGCGGTAACTTGAGCCGGCCCACAGTAATAGACATTTACCGCTACCGCGAATATGTGGATGATGCCATGACCAAATTTCTAGGCCATGCGCCATCTGCCGATGTTGCGGAGTTACTTGTACTTGGGCTTAACCACGAGGAGCAGCACCAGGAGTTATTGTTAACGGACATTAAATATATCCTTGGGCACAATCCGCTCTTCCCGGCGTATGACGCTAGTTATAAATCGCCGAAAGCAAACCATAGCGATGCCGGTTTTATCCGTGTGGATGAAGGGATTTATGAGATAGGTTTTAATGGCGATAGTTTTTGTTTTGATAATGAACTCAATCGGCATAAAGTATACCTTAACAGCTATGAAATAAGCGCCAACTTGGTGACCAATGCCGAGTACCTGGAGTTTATTAATGCCGACGGTTACCACGATTTTAGGCACTGGCACGCTGAAGGCTGGGACTGGGTGAAGAACAGCAAAGTGGAGTGCCCGCTTTACTGGCATTTAATAGATGGCGGGTGGTATGCCTATACTTTCCACGGCTTAGAGGCCTTGAAATTGAACGATCCCGTTTGCCATATCAGCTATTTTGAAGCCTACGCCTACGCCAACTGGAAAGGTATGCGCCTGCCTACAGAATTTGAGTGGGAAGCCGCATCATCTAAATTTGAATGGGGCAAGGCCTGGGAGTGGACAGAAAGCTCATATTTACCATACCCGGGTTTCGCTAAAGCGCTGGGAGCTATTGGCGAATACAATGGCAAGTTTATGGTTAACCAAAAAGTTTTAAGGGGGGCCTCAGAGGCCACGTCGCCGGGACACAGCCGCGCAACCTACCGTAACTTTTTTCAGACGCATTTGCGCTGGCAATTTACTGGCATCAGGCTTGCTAAGTAAAGCCTTTAAGATATAACTATGAACCAAACAGCTACACCTAACGAAATAATGGAAACATCGGCAAATAATGCTATCCAAACGTTTTATGAAGATGTTATTAAGGGCTTAACAACAACGCCAAAACGACTTAACTCGATGTATTTTTATGATGCCGTGGGCGATAAGATCTTCCAGGAGTTGATGGATTGTCCGGAGTATTATCCAACCAATTGCGAGCTTGAAATATTTAAAACCAAAACGGCGGAGCTTGCCCAAACCATTATGGGCAGCGGCGATGCCTTTGACCTGATAGAGCTTGGCGCGGGTGATGCGACTAAATCATCCTTTCTGTTAAAGCACCTGCAAAGTCAGCAAGTTAACTTTACTTATCTGCCCATTGATATATCCGCTAACGTTATCAATTACCTTACAGTCAAGCTACCATTGACTATTCCCGGGTTAAAAATAACCGGGTTAAATGGTCAATATTTTGATATGATGAAGCAGGCAGCGGCGTTGTCGAACCGCCGCAAGGTGGTGTTGTTTATGGGATCGAACATCGGCAATATGCCCGTGAACGAAGCGGTTGAATTTTGTAAAGTGCTACGCAATCACCTGGAACATGGCGACATGGCGGTGATCGGTTTTGATCTTAAAAAATCGCCTAAAACGATATTGGCGGCATATAATGATCAAGGCGGCATTACCAAACGATTTAACCTCAACCTGCTGCACCGTATAAACCGCGAGCTTGACGGCAACTTTGACGTAAGCCAATTTGACCATTACGCCACTTACGACCCAGAGACAGGCGCCTGCAAAAGCTACCTGATAAGCCAAAAAGAGCAAACAGTAACCATTGGTAACCAGACCATCTATTTTGCCAAAGACGAACACATTTACATGGAAATTTCGCAAAAATTTACCATCACACAAACCGACCAAATGGCCGCCAGCAGTGGCTTTAAACCGGTTGATCGTTTCTTTGATATTAAAAAATGGTTTGTGGATGCGATTTGGGTTGCGGAGTAATTGGGCTTGGCGTTCGCCATTCTATTAATCATTAGTAACAAGAATTTGGGTAGCCCCTCCGGGACAAAGATATTTAATAATTGTTTTTCTACAAAGGTTTTGACCCTTTGGGTCAATCGTTGGGTGGATATCAACGCGGCTAGCGCCTGTTAATCCTCTTTGTCAAAAGCCACAAAGTCAAACTTAAAGCTAATTACGCAATCTCAAGATTTCGTCCGCGTGCCCCGGAGGGGCATAACCTTTGTAGATTATTGTGGATAGTATAAAATTGACCCAGAGGGTTTACCCAACAAGGCATAAAGTCTGAATCATGAGGTAGACGCGGCCAGTCAAGAACCTTATCTACTATCTTTACTCCTGTTTGTAGGCTTATGTAAATTCACTGATTAACCATTGGACCCGGAGGTCAAAACCTTTGTAGAAAAACAATTACCAAATACCTTTGCCCCCGGAGGGGCTGCCCATAAACAGGTTACAATATCTTCATTAACTATTCGCTAGTTTCACTATTTTAGAGAACAATATTATGGCAGACACTTACACCCAATTATATATTCATTTTGTATTCGCCGTAAAATACCGTGAAGCTATAATAAGCGATGTATGGGAAGAGCGGCTTCAAAAGTACATCACCGGTATTGTACAAAACAACGGGCATAAATTGATCGCCATAAATAACATGCCCGATCATGTGCATTTGTTTGTCGGCTTGGATGCGAAACAATCAATTTCAGATCTGATGCGGCTTGTAAAGGGCGACAGTTCAGAATTTATTAATAAGGAAGGATTAACTAAACGCAAATTTCAGTGGCAGGATGGCTATGGGGCATTTAGCAACAGCCGGTCGCAAATTGATGGTGTGGTAAAATATATTCTGAACCAGAAAACGCATCACACCAAAAAAGCTTTCAGAGAAGAGTACCTGGAAATGTTGAATGATTACGCTGTCGATTACAACGAAAAGTACATTTTTCAGGATTTAATAGAATAGTACTATCGCGCAGCGTAAACAACCGGCTCCGCTTTAGGCTGTGCTTTTACCTTGCTAAACTTAGGGCAGCCGCAATCTTTCTTGAATATCCCGCATGAAGTTATAGCTAATATAACCATCGCCCCTAAAACAAATAAACTACGCTTTAACATTTTTTACTGCTGTTGTAATTACTAATATACAAAATGTGGCCATGCATGCACCTACGGTGTCGCAAAAAAGATCGGCCCACTCTGCGCCTCGCCAAGTGAAAACATATAATTGTAATAACTCAATCACCGCGCCGTAGACTACCACCACAACCGTAACTAAAAACGCTGTACCGGGTGTTAAAGTATCGCGTCGGGCGTTATGCAGATAGCCGTTGCAATAAAACACTACCAAAACAAAAAAGAGCCCGCAATGGGTAAGTTTATCAAACCCCTCAAAAAACAGGTGAGATTTGCCCACACCACCCAAATCAAGATTACAAATAATGAAAATAAATAAGGCCCACAAAATTGTGAGCCTATGATATTTTAGCTGTGCTTTCATTAAGCTTATGCGCCTACTAAAGCTTTATAATCGTCTGCTGATAACAAGCCTTCAACGTCTGCCGGGTTAGTAACGGTAATTTTAACCATCCAGCCCTGGCCGTAAGGATCGGTATTTACAGTTTCGGGCGCGCTGTCTAATGCCTTGTTAATTTCTGTAACAGTACCGGTTACCGGCATAAACAAATCAGATACAGTTTTTACCGCTTCAATGGTGCCAAACACCTCTTCTTTACTTACCTCTTTACCTACCGAATTAATATCTACATAAACAATGTCGCCTAATTCGCCCTGTGCAAATTCAGTTATACCAATGGTAGCTACGTTACCGTCTAATTTAACCCATTCATGGTCTTTGGTGTATTTAAGTTCAGCAGGAAAGTTCATTATTGTATGATTTTTGTTTAGTCAAAAATAAGAAAACTTTATACAACACACTAATTAACTTATTAAACCGTATATTTAGTAAAACCTAACCGCACAGCGGACCAGATTTTGATATAAACCAATAAACTCATAATGAAACTTACATCGCTAATATTATCCGCGTTATTTGCGGCCTGCCTGCTAACGGCATGCCGTGGCGATAGCAGCAGCATAATGGGCGATGATACAGTAGCCTTGCGAGACACCTCAAACGCCAACATCATTGTTGGCCAGGATGACGCAAAGTTTGTTAAACAAGTTGCAGCCGGCTGTTTGGCCGAGATTGAAATTGGCAACCTGGCCAAAAGACGGGGAAAGGACAAGCGCATTAAAAACCTTGGCGCCATGATGGTTAAAGATCTTACTAAGGGACACGGCAGGCTGGCGGCTTTGGCGCAATCAAAAAAGATTGTATTGGCTGATACCTTAGATACGATTGATCGACTGACTATTGATTCGTTATCTGCAAAATCCGGCAAGGCCTTTGACCAGGCTTACCTCAGCAAAATAAAAACCGACTATCAAAAAGCTCTTGCCCTTTTTCAGGCAACCTCAAAACGCGCTTTTGATCCGCACATCAAACAGTTTGCGGCTAAAAATATACTTACCATTCAAAGGCATCTCGATTTGATTGAAGCTATGAACGTTGCGGTGCGTTAAGGTTTATTTGCATAAGCTTTAATAAAACGATAATTTGGCGGTGTAATACAGCTATCTATTATGTCAGCACCTATTGTAACCGGTTTATTGGCTTACGGAATGTCCGGAAGGGTATTTCATGCGCCATTTTTAAGCACCAATCCGCAGTTTAAAATGAAAGCCGTGGTTGAGCGTAACCAAAAAAAAATGGTCGCTGACTACCCGGAAATTATCAGTTATAACACTGTTGAAGAAATTTTAGCCGATGATGAGATCGAACTGATCATTGTAAACACCCCTAACTTTACACATTTCGACTTTGCCACGCGGGCTTTACGTGCAGGCAAGCATGTGCTGATTGAAAAGCCGGCAGCCGGAAATGTTGCCGAGATTAAAGCGTTATTTGATATAGCGAGGGAGAACGGTAAGCAAGTTTTTTGTTATCAAAACCGTCGCTGGGATAGCGATTTTATGTCATTTAAAGAGATCGTAGAAAGTGGCCGTCTGGGTAAACTTACCGAGGTCACGCTGCGCTGGGACAGATATAAACCTCAGCTCAATATCAAGCCTTTTAAAGAAACCAAAGACACGCCAATAAATGGCATTGTATACGAGCTTGGCCCTCACCTAGTTGACCAGGCGATACACCTATTTGGTAAGCCTTTAAGTTTTGACAAACTGACCACCATACAGCGCGAATTATCCGAAGTGCCCGATTATGTAAATTTTAGACTGACATATCCTGCGGGGTTGGTGGTCCAAATAGTTTCAGGGTTGTTAACACCAGAACCGCTGCCTGCTTTTGTGGCGCATGGCTCATTGGGTAGTTATACTAAACAACGTAGCGATGTACAAGAAGCGCAGTTGATAGCCGGTATGTTACCAAACGACGATGCCTATGGCGTTGAGCCTGCCGGTATGGAAGGCAAATTGGTTACTATAGGTATAGATGGTGAGAAAAGCATTGAATTTGCACCATCGCTTAAAGGCGATTATGTAAATTTATTTTACGCGGTTTATCATGCTATCCGTGAAAATGCGTTATACCCTATAACTGAAGAACACATGGCCTGGCAGATGGAATTGCTGGAGGCTTAATTATGATTGATACTATGAAAAAACTGTTTATATTTTTTTGCCTGATCATTGCTGCGGGTTGCAGTTTCGCACAGGTGAACGACAAAGTCGGCGCAGCTATACCACAATATAGTGTGCTAAGTTCTGACAGTGTTTGGTTAACACCGGCGAATGTAAAAAACCATCGTACGCTGTTAATTTATTTCGGAACAGATTGCCCGCATTGCCAGCATTTGACCATGGAGCTGAAGCAGAAAATTAAACAGCTTGGTGATACCGAGGTTATGATGGTTACCTGGTCAAACAATCATGATATACGTGCTATTAAAAACTTTGTGCGCGATTTTGACCTGAAGAAATTCTCCAACATACACGTAGCTACCGAGGGGTATACCTATATGTTGCAAAAATTTTATAAGATTGAAACTACCCCTTACGTAGCGATATATAACAGCAACGGTAAACTAACTAAAGCTTTCCGAAAACAGCCGGAGACGGATGATGTTGTAGCCGCCGTTAAGGCCGCTGATCGCAAAAAGAAATAACCGGTCCAATCCGTCGTGGCACCCAAGTGAGTTATTGCTGCTGCTGCTGTTGTTGCTGTACCATTTCCATGTAACGCTGGTAGCTATTTTTAGCTGCGGGGTTAACGTTTGCGGCTGGTGCAGCAGTCGGCACATTTTCTAGAATTTCTTCATGGCTTAATGGCTCGTCATCATCAACGGTTACAGATACTTCCAGTTTGTGCCCGGATGACCCTTTATAGATCCCCTTAACGGGCGAGCAATCCATAAAATTTCTGCCCACCGCAAGGCGCACGTGGTTTTCGTTAGCTATTATGTTGTTTGTTGGGTCAAGGCCAAGCCAGCCATAATCGGGGATGTAGGCTTCTGCCCAGGCATGGGTTGCACCTTCGCCGCGCATGCCATTTTTGTCAGTACAAATGTAGCCGCTTACGTAACGGGCCGGTATCTGCATCATCCGTAGCATTTCGGTTAAAATATGTGCAAAATCCTGGCAAACGCCGGCTTTAAGTTTCCATATTTCGTCTAGCTTGGTTTCGTAAGTGGTTACCCCTTTTATGTAGGTAAAGTTTTTGTACACATACTCGCAAAACCTTCTGGCTATCTGGTAAGGCGTATCGTCAACCGTTCTGAGCTCTCTTACTAAAGCAAGTAACTCCTCATAGCCGTCGAAATTTTCGAGCCTTAAAAAATCAATGTAAGGCACCATGTAACGCAGGGGCTTTAAATCCTCCCACTGCTGTGCCGGAAAGATAGCATTAACCGGAAATGGCCTGTGTTTGGTGCTTACCAATATTTTTGAGCTGATAACCAAATTTGAGTGTGGTTGGCTATAAGTAAAGCTACCCACCTCATTACCATAATAGTCAATATACGTATCAACATTGGGGTGACCGGTTATCGTGATTTCTTGCGTCAAAACATCCTGGTACGTATCCTTTATCGGGAACAGGATGATCTGGTTAGCACTGTCGCGCGCTGGGCTGTCATAAATGTACCGGGTAATATGTTGTATTTCAAATTCGGGCATGGGATATTTTTTTTTGTCATTTTGAGAAACCCAGCATGACATTCTTGTACTGATTAATTAATCACTAAGTCAACAACCATTTAGCTATTAGCAAAATAATACGCGTTCAAAGCATCGGCTATACCATAAAGCTCGCCACGTATTTGGGTTAGGAAAGCGTGCAATCCTTCCTGTCGTATGGTTTTTACTGAGCTGTATTTAATACGACTTTGCAGGCGACCGATCTTAAAGGTCATATCTCTAAAGTTTTCTATATTACTGTCGTCTTTCAAACGCTCAAAATAGCGCTGAATGTTATTAACCGAGTAAATAACAGAACGCGGAAAGTCATTATTAAGCACCACCTGCTCCAACACATTTTCGGCCTCGAAACCCTCGCGGTAAGTTTTTAAATACAGCTCATAACCACCTAATGAAAGCAACAAATGTTTCCAATAAGTAGTATCGGTTAACAGATCAGGGTTATCACTTATCGACCCAAACTTGGTGTCCAATATATCTACCGATTGTATGGCTCGCTCCAGGTATTTGCCTATATTCATAAAGCTACGACCTTCGCCCCGCTCCATAGTAATCTCTACGGTACCATAGTACAGCATTACCTGCTTTATCAATACGTCAAGCACACTTATAGGGTCCTCGCGTTGCAAGGCGCGCTCCAGCTTGCTGTCCTTTACGGTGTGATAATATTCATTAAGGCACTGCCAAAGGTCTTTAGTTATGTGCTCTTGTACACTACGGGCATTCTCGCGGGCAAGGGTAATAATATTCAATACCGAGTTAGCGTTACTTTTACCCATCACCATATACTTTAATACCGCACGGCTGTCATTACCCAGGTTAGCGCCCTCGTCATCCTCCAGGCCTGCGAAAATACGTATAGCGGGCTCCCAGGTAAACTCCTGTATAGCATCCTGCGACGACGCGTAGTTGATCTTCAACATTCGCAACATACCGTCGCTACGCTCAATGTACCGGCTCTGCCAATATAAACTTGCTGCTACTCTACTTAACATTATATTTTCGTTTCGAATATCGGACCTTCGATCTCGGATTTATTGATCAATTATCTATCACTTGCACTTCTACTATGCCAGTACCCAGGTATCCTTACTGCCCCCACCTTGTGAGCTGTTTACTACAAGCGACCCTTCTTTTAAGGCCACACGGGTTAATCCGCCCGGTACAATTTCTATCCCGTCGGGCCCGCATAGCGCGTATGGTCTTAAATCTATGCGTCGCGGGGTTAATTGCCCCTGCATATAACATGGCGCTGCTGACAGGCTTATAGTTGGCTGGGCGATGAAGTTGCGCGGTTCTTTAATGATCTCTTTCTTGTAATCATCTATTTCTTCCTCAGTTGCGGCGTGGCCCATTAACATGCCGTAGCCCCCGCTACCATTGGTGCGTTTAACCACCATGTTATTCAGGTTTTTAAATACATGCTCGCGCTCGTCGTCGTTACCCAACTGGTAGGTAGGCACGTTCTTTAATATCGGCTCCTCGTTAAGGTAGTACCTAATCATGTCTGGCACGTAAGTATACACTGCTTTATCATCGGCTACACCATTGCCAATTGCATTTACTATGGCCACATTGCCTTTGCGGTAAGCGCCCATAATGCCCGCTACACCCAACATACTGCTTGGGTTAAATACTAAAGGATCAAGATACTCATCGTCCACCCGGCGATAGATCACATCCACCTGTTGCAGGCCAACAGTAGTTTTCATGTATACTTTTTGATCTTTTACCACTAAGTCGCGCCCTTCTACCAGCTCAACACCCATTAAGCGGGCCAGCGTGGTATGCTCAAAATAGGCCGAGTTATAAATACCCGGGCTAAGCAATACAATTGTTGGGTTAGCAATTTGCCTGGGCGATAAGGCCAGTAAGTTTTTATACAATAAAGCCGGGTACTCTGTAACGCTACGCACGCCGCATTGCGGCAACAAATCGGGGAATAAGCGCTTAGTTATCTCGCGGTTTTCAAGCATGTAACTTACACCGGATGGGGTACGCAGGTTATCCTCTAAAACATAAAAAGTTCCGTCGAAATCGCGAATGAGATCTATACCAGATATATGTACATAAATATCATACGGTACCTGCAGCTGGTGCATCTCGCGCAAAAAATGGGGGCACGAGTATATCACATCAATAGGCACCACCCCATCTTTTATAATAAACTGATTATGGTATATGTCTTTTAGAAATAGGTTAAGCGCGTTAAGCCGTTGCTTGATGCCCCGCTCTATAAAGGCCCATTCGGACGCGGTGATAATACGTGGGATTATATCAAAGGGAAATATCTTTTCAATGCCCTCGCCGCTGTTGTATACTGTAAAGGTGATACCCTGGCTCATAAAAAGCCTTTTGGCTAATTCTTCTTTACGATTCAAATCATCAGCCGACTCTTTAGCAATATATTCAATAACCTTACGATAGTGGTCGCGCACCTGGGCATCTGCGCCATACATCTCGTCCCAAACACCGCTAATGGGGCTATATTTATCAAAATAGGCCGGCTCTTGCATTAAATTATTAGGTTAAATTTTAAACTACCTGTCAATTGGGATTTATTGTGAAATATATGAAGTGTTTCTCAATAAACACGAAACTTTTTTAGAATAATTGCAATTATTTAATATTTATTTTACGAAACTCATTAGAAAATGATAAAGCGTCTTGCATTTTTGACTTTAAAATTAATCTCATCCAAAGATTAAGAGAAAGCTAATCTCGCTAAGATCAGAAAGAAAAGGCCCTTACTAGGCTAACAAAAAAAATAGCGATGGGTTTGAAACGCATCGCTATATAAATATGTAAATGAAATTTATTGAGCCCTGCTTGTCATAAAGCTCATCACCTCGCCTTCGGTGCCAACAAATGGCCCTGGCGACATGGTTTTTAAGCCGGCCATAGCGGCCGCAAATTTACCAGCCTGCTCAATACCGGCGCCTTTGGTTATGCGCTTGTATAAGTAACCGGCCATATAGGTGTCTCCACAACCGGTAGCATCAACCACCATTTCAGGATGATATGCCGGTATCTCGTTAAATGCACCGTCAGCATAAATAATTGATCCCTGGCTGCCGTTAGTAATTACTGCTTCTTTTACGCCTTGGTCGGCAAGATATTTCGCACCATCGGCCACAGTTTTTTGCCCCGACAGGGCGGCCAATTCGGCAACATCGGCTTTTAATATGTTTATGTATTGCAGGGCCTCGGTTTTTTCGGGCCAATCTGTCAAAAACACTTTTTGATCAACTACTTTGCGCAGGTAGCCTTGCACATCAAGCGCCAACAGACCTTTAGCCGATAATTGTTTTATAAAATCGGTGTTGAAATCGCCGGCCAGTAAAGGGCCCAGGTGAAACACCTTAGCTTCTACGTCTAGCAACTGCTCCATGGTAAAGGTGTCGGCTATCTGCAGCACATTTTGAGTGCGCTCGTCCTGATTTTCGGCGTAAATGTTTTCAAAGATTACGGTGTGCATACTGGGTTGCACACGTACTTCAATACCTTTACCGCGCAGGTATTTCACATATTCCATCTCAGTTTCGCCAAGGGCGGTAACTAATAAGTAGTTTACATCTAACTTATTAACCGCGCACGAAAAATACAGCGCCGTACCACCCGGCATATGCATTATATTACGGGTATTAACAATTTTGTCGGATGTGATGTGACCTACGCAACAGATATCGTACATAAGGGCCAAGATACTCAATTTAGGTATTGCGTAAAAACTAATTTAAGCTACACTGCATTACCGCTATTGCCAGTAATTACCTGACATGATAAGCATATTGAGCAGTTTTATAGTGTTGTCGTAATAATCATAATCTTGCAGTTTAAACGCCGTCAGATAATCCCAAATATGATTAAGCCAAACTTGATCCTTACCTTCGGCCATAGCCGACACACCAAATGGCCCTATAAAACTTAAGGCTTCAAAATAGCGCCCTTTCAAATCATTTCCCCCAAGCGAGTAACCGGCAGACAGGTTATAAGTATCATTATTTGTTGTTCGGCGAATCCAACTGTTTATCGGTGTAACAAATTTTTTAGCCCGGGCATCGCCATACATTAGGTAGTCCACAGCTATGCGCCAGGGCACCCGGCAGGCGTTGTAGTTATAATCGCCATCGTTTTTGCTTTCCAGAAAATCAGGGCCGGCGGGCTTGGGCTTATTGTTGATATTAATCATAAAATCTGGCACCAAACCCGCGTCGGGGCTGTGTTGATTTTGCAAAACTGCAAACAGTTTATATTGCGCGGCAATAACCTTTTGCCAGCGCACATCACCGGTAACTTGCTTAAAAGCTTTAAGGTGGGATGGCATAAAGTCGGATGATCGGGTAGCGTAGTAATACTTGCTGCCGGGTTCAATAGCATCGCTTATCCAAATGGTAAATGTTTTTAGGTTAACCTGGTGTTGCATAATGGCGTTTATTCGGGCCTTTGCCTCATGCAGATAATTTATGTCTCCAGCGTTTCCCCATTGTTTAGCGGCCAATAAAAGCGAAAACGCAATATCCACATCCCCGTCCGTAGCGGTGCTGCGGTCAAGGTCCTTGCCGTTGGTCTTTTGTGCCCATGCCATTAGGTATTTGGTTGAGGCGGCGGGATGTGCCCGGCAGTAGCGCAACAAGTTATCAAAGGTTTTTTGTGCCGATGGATCATGCCCGGCCATCAATGCCGTAATTACCATTCCATAGCCCTGGCCTTCGGATACGCACTGCTTACCACCTTTTCCTTCAAACCAAATATAGCTTTCGGCCTTGCCGGGGATCGTCTTGATATATCGCTTTTTCCACTGATTATAAAAAGCGCCAACAGCTTTATCTAAACCAGCTTGCGAAACATGATTAGGCTTTATACACCCCTTAAAATATCGAGTATGCTGCGGGAAGGGCTTAGAAAGGGACTGGCCCTTAGCAGTGGATAGCGCTCCTATTGCAATCAATAAAGTAATAAAAAGCCCCCTGCTCCGCATTTTTTAAAAGTACAAATTATAAAACTGTACCACCTCAAATCTATGTGGGGTATAAATTCCCATTTATAGCAGTTTAGTCAACACCATTAATCCCGTTTATTCAGACTGTTAGCCTAAAAGCTGTTTGGTTTTGTATTTGCAATACCATAGCAAATGAAGCTTATGAAAAGAAAAATATCTTTTGACCCTGCGTGGGTTATATTCTTTTTGGTTACAGCAACCCTGGTTATTTTAAATTTTATGGAAGACGAGCATTCTCGTAACCTGATAGCGGGTATAATATTGTGCGCTAACGTGATATTGTTTTTAGGATCTGTATTGTTACGCACCTTGACAGACCGCATTGGGTAGACCTTATTTTAGAAGGCGTTTCAATTGTGCCATAGTTTGGGAAACGCAATCCCCAACTAAATGCGCAGCCAACTGAAAATTACCTATAAAAGGCACTGGCGCACGGTTTGTAATAGTTTAAATGACGTTAATTGATACAGAGAGATGGAAAAAAAATATTCTTTACTAATCACAGTTATTACAGTATGTTTAATTGTGTTGACAGCCGCGGTTATTGGCACAATGGACACCAATGCTACCCGTAATATTTACGAAGGTTTGTTATTGTTAAGCTGTATTATATTATTCACCGGTTCGCTTATCGCCCGCGGATCATTTACAAAAGCATAGTTTAAGTTTTTTTTTCATAATTGGTTTAGTGTAATACCCCTGGTAAGCCCGAAGATGTAAATCCTCGGGCTTTTTTTGTTATCAGCAACCAAGTGGAACGTATGCACTACAGCACCTGGATCAACCCGCCTTGTGCCTAAAAGACATCGCTGTTACTTCGTAAATATTTGTTGATCGCTTCAGCAGTCTCGGTTTACAAATAGTGAAATAACAATTTGCTCCGTTTGGGGTTAACTGCTAATATGTATTTCGCAATTATAACTCCTATTCTAGCCTTATTGGCCTGGTTGATATTCCGCAAGCGGGATAGTGTAAAATTGTCTGACAGCCTGCTCAAGCTTGATAAGCCGCTGCGCTCATTGTTAGACAGCCGGGTTGATTACTATCATAAACTCAATAGAGCAGAAAAGAAGCGTTTTGAATCGCAGATAGCGGCATTCCTTGCCGGGGTAAATATCGAAGGGGTGGGTACTGACATTACGGATGTAGACCGGGTGCTGATCGCGTCAAGTGCAGTGATACCTGTATTTGGTTTAGGCGATTGGGAATACAGCAATCTTACCAATGTCATTCTGTATCCTGATACCTTTGATTACAATTATCAATTTGAGGGTAATGGCCGCACCGTTCAAGGCATGGTGGGTACCGGGTACATGAACGGGCAAATGATCCTGTCGCGTCCGTCATTGATCAAAGGATTTTCGCCGATGTCGGGCAAAGAAAACACGGCCATACATGAGTTTGTGCACCTGGTTGACAAATCTGACGGCGCCACAGACGGCGTGCCCGAGCACTTGATCCCACATGAATACGCCGCCCCGTGGTTGAACCTTATGCACAAAGAAATGCACCGCATCAACGCCGGACGATCTGACATTAACCCCTACGCCACTACTAACGAAGCTGAATTTCTGGCTGTCGCATCTGAATACTTTTTTGAGAAACCCGATCAGTTTAAAACCAAACATCCTGAGCTGTATGACCAGCTGAGCAGCATTTTCAGGCAAAATCCCGCAAAACAAGTGTAGCTCTCTGTAATATTTGTGCTTGCTATAATGGCAATGCCTTACAATTTGTACCTTGGTAATAGTAAACCATTCCCTGAGATGAAGAAAACCCTATTGCCTGTTTTATTTGTAGCTGCTATCGGCGCCATTTCCTTAGCTTATACCCAAAAGCAGGTCGCCACAAAGCCAAATGTTATCATTATTTATACGGACGATCAGGGTTACGCCGACATGAACATATACGGCTCAACCGATTTAGTTACATCTAACATGGACGGGTTGGCTAAAAGCGGCGTCAGGTTTACGCAGTTCTACTCTACCTCGCCAATCTGTTCACCGTCGCGTGCTGCGCTGTTGACAGGGCGCTATCCGCAGCGTGCGGGTTTGCCGCTGATGGGGCCATCAAAAGAAGGTATAGCAGGGATGGCGGGCGCGCAGTTTACCATGGGCGAGCTGTTTAAAGAAGCCGGTTACAAAACCGCGCACATTGGCAAATGGCATGTGGGCTACTCAAAAGACACTGAACCTAACGCCCAGGGCTTTGACTACTCGTACGGGTTTATGGGTGGTTGCGTTGACAATTACTCGCATTTCTTTTATTGGGAGGGTGCAAACCGCCACGATCTTTGGCGCAACGGCCAGGAGATTTATGAACCTGGCAAATTCTTCCCCGACCGTATGGTTGAAGAAGCCGGCAACTTCATGAATAATAATAAGGATAAACCTTTCTTTATGTACTGGGCCATTAACAACCCGCACTACCCGCTACAGGGCAGCAAAAAGTGGTTAGACTATTATAAAAACCTGCCATCGCCACGTAACCAGTACGCGGCTGCTATATCAACGATGGACGATAACATTGGAGGCTTGTTAAAGAAATTGGACGCGCTGGGGTTGCGCGAGAATACCATCATCGTGTTTCAGTCTGACCAGGGCTTTTCGCGCGAGGAGCGCACCTTTGGCGGCGGCGGCTCCGCGGGCGTTTATCGTGGGTCAAAGTTTAGTTTGTTTGAGGGCGGGGTGCGTGTGCCTGCCATCATCAGCTGGGCAAAGCATATCCCCGTTAACCAGGTTCGGAGCCAGGTTGGGGCTAATATTGATTGGCTGCCTACCCTTGCCGAATATTGTAATATCAAATTACCCAACCGTAAGTTTGACGGGCAAAGTTTAGTGCCTGTCATTAAATCGGGTGCGGCACCAACATCTCATCCTTTGCTTAACTGGCAAAGCGGCGGCGGTGCTAATAACCCGCAATGGTCTGTTTTAGATGGTGATTGGAAACTGCTGCATAGTCCGCTGGAAGGCAAAAAGGAGGAGCTTAATGCCCAAGGCTATTACCTGGTGAATCTTAAGAACGACCCGGGAGAACAACATAACCTCGCAGATGCTCATCCGGATATCGTAAAGCGTCTAGAGGGTGCGCATAAAACCTGGTTTGAAGAGGTGTTTAATCAATAACCGGTATGCGCTATTCGCAAGGCGAAGAAACAAAACATTTGCCTGTAGTAGATGCTTCGTTTTCAGCATGACAATATTTTAAGCTATAATGCATTTAACTGCATAAATGTCAGCGTTTGCGTATGGTCTTCTTCCGCAAAACAACTACTATTACCAATGGAATGCTTTTTGAAATAGCTATATCAAAGTTGAAATCATTTAAAAGATAGAGATATGATATTGTTATTAATTGCCATTACTATAATAAGCTTCATTGTACAATGGCGCTTTAAAAGTAAATTCAACCAGTATGCAGAAATGCCCTTGCTGTCTGGCATGTCTGGTAAAGAGGTAGCCGAGCGGATGCTGCACGACAACAATGTGCTTGATGTTCAGGTAATATCTGTAGAGGGTCAGCTTACTGACCACTATAATCCAGCAACCCGTACTGTAAACTTAAGTACCGACGTTTATCATGGCCGTAGTGTAGCCGCAGCAGCCGTTGCCGCGCACGAGTGTGGCCATGCCGTACAACATGCCGCCCGTTATGGCTGGCTAAACTTGCGCAGTACGCTAGTGCCGGTAACAAACGTTGCTTCAACCATAGTGCAGGTTACGCTGTTTATCGGTGTTATGATGATCGCTTTTTCAGGAAACCCGTTGGTATTGGCTATTGGTGTAGGTGGCTTGGCCATAGTTACGCTGTTTGCGTTTATCACCTTACCGGTAGAGTTTGATGCCAGTAATCGCGCCCTTGCCTGGTTAAATACCAACTCCAACATAATGCAAACGCAGGAAGAACATAAACATGCTAAAGATGCTCTTTGGTGGGCAGCTATGACGTATGTGGTTTCGGCATTGTCCGCCTTAGCTACGTTGCTGTATTATGCGCAATTTTTGTTTAATAGAAGAGACTAGGAGATAAGACAAAAATTATCATGGCTTCGTGAAATAAGAAAGGTCCGATTGAAACTCAATCGGACCTTTCTATTATATCTTCATTATACTTTAATTCATCCTATACGGTGCGATCAAATAAAACTCCGGGATTTGTACTTCAAACATGGCGTTGTCTAAAAGGCGCATCATGTGGTATTCGCCTTTCATGCTGCCCATATCGGTTTTAAGGTTACAGCCCGATACATACTCGTGCGCGCTGCCCGGTTCAATAATTGGTTGTACGCCGACTACACCTTCGCCTTCCACCTCGCGCTTTGCGCCGTTCGAGTCAAATATATACCAATGGCGGCTAATTAGGCGTACAGCGTAGCTGCCCATGTTTTCAATGCTCACTTTGTACGCAAACATAAAATGCTCGTTTCCCGGGTTTGAATATTCGGGCTGATAAATGGTTTCTACAGAAACCTTAACACCTTCAGTAATATATGTAACCATGGCTTTATACCGTTATTAATCAAATATATATCAGCTACTCAAAAACTACGCCATGTTAGTGCCATAATTTTCAGCAATATATATCTTTTACTTAAAAACAAAAAAATTGAATTGTTAAATCTCTACCGTACTTACGGGATTATCAAACCTTGGGTTGTGTTCTATTTCAGATAAAATGTCTTCCAGCTCCTCAAACGTTCCGGCGGTTACCAGTTTCATGCGGTACTCTTTAAAGTTTTCAATCCCTTTAAAGTAGTTGGCGTAATGTCGTCGCATTTCAAACACACCTGTCTTAGGCCCCTTCCACTCTATTGATTTTACCAAATGGGTACGGCAGGCATCAATCCGTTCGGCAAAGGTTGGTTTATCCAGGTGCTGTCCGGTTTTAAAAAAGTGCTTTATCTCGCGGAAGATCCAAGGGTAGCCAATTGCGGCGCGGCCAATCATCATCCCATCAACCCCATATTCCATGCGCCAGGCAGCAGCTTTCTCGGGCGAATCAATATCACCATTACCAAAAATCGGGATCTCAATACGCGGGTCTCGCCTTATGTCACTAATCAGGCTCCAGTCCGCACTGCCCTTATACATTTGCGACCTTGTGCGGCCATGTATAGTTAGGGCCTTAATGCCAACGTCCTGCAAGCGTAGCGCAACTTCGTGTACGTTTTTGGTGTTGTCGTCCCAACCTAAACGGGTTTTCACAGTAACCGGCAAATGCGTACCCTCAACAACCGCTTTGGTCATAGCCACCATTTTATCAATGTCCTGCAGCAAGCTTGCACCTGCGCCGCGGCACGCTACGTTTTTAACCGGGCAACCGTAATTAATGTCTATCAGATCCGGGCCGGCCTGCGACGAGATAGCCGAAGCCTCGCGCATGTGTTCGATATCACTGCCGAAGATCTGGATGCCTATTGGGCGTTCGTATTCAAAAATATCCAGCTTTTTGCGGCTTTTTGCAGCATCACGTATCAATCCTTCCGACGAGATAAACTCGGTATACATCATATCCGCGCCATGCTGTTTGCACACATAACGGAAAGGCGGATCGCTCACGTCTTCCATCGGCGCCAGCAACAGTGGGAACTCCCCTAAATCTATATTTCCTATTTGTACCGACATGGCTTATCTTTAAGCGCTGCAAAAATACGCATTTTAAAATTAATGATAAAAAGTCTGCTTCGCCGTCCCCATCAAGAGTTACTTACATTCATAGCGATCACCCTGGGTATAATTGTCATTGGCTATTTAATTGGCGGCGCAATGGTTACCGGCCTGTATGGGCTTGATACCCTAATGGCCATTGGCATACTTGATTTGAGCAATCCCAAGGTACCAAACGCACTATGGCTACTTCAAATTGTAAGTACTACCTTACCGATATTAGCAGCCTCGCTCATCTTTGCTTTTTTTATAGTTAAAGATCCACAGACCTACCTTCGCCCTACCTTTAAAATCCACTGGGTGTTGCCTATTATTGTTTTTTGTGTGATGATCATATCCTCGCCGCTGATAGAGTGCCTGAGCAACGTCAACCAAAAATTGCAATTACCGCCGTTTTTAGCCGGCCTGCAACGCTGGATGCGCCAAACAGAAGATCAGGCTCAAAAACTAACCACCGTACTTTTACAAATGAATACCGTTGGCCAGCTAATTTTCAGAGTTCTGATAGTGGGTTTGCTGACATCTATTGTAGAAGAGTTTATGTTTAGGGGCTGCGTGCAAACCATTTTGTTAAAATGGTTTAAAAATCCGCACATTGCCATAGCGGTCACGGCTGCTCTGTTCAGCGCTTTCCACATGGAGTTCTTTGGTTTTTTACCGCGGATGATGCTGGGTATGCTGTTTGGCTATTTTGTTTATTACAGCGGCAGCATCTGGACAGCTGTTTGGGGCCACTTTATTAATAACGGCACGGCCGTGGTAGTGAGCTACCTTTATCAAAACAAAAAAATTACGGTCAATCCAGATGATACGCACATTTTTAATTGGGTCATCTATCTGTTTAGCCTCTTAATTATTTTATTTTTGCTGTTTCTGTATCGTACTATCGCCACCGGCAAAAAGCAAAGCCTGCAATTTTAAATGGAGAAAAACTGGGTCAAAATTTTTACTTCTGCCGATTTTTATCAGTCGGAAATTGTTAAGCAGGTACTCTGCGAAAACGAGATTGACGCGGTATTGCTAAACAAACAAGCCTTGTCGCACCGCGATTTTGGCGATATTGAGGTTTATATACATCAACAGAATTTTAGCCGCGCTATTGAGCTGATGATTCTGAATCAAATTACATTATGAAACTACGCGCCATAACCGGCTTCTTTTTTATTATTGTAATGCTTGGCTCTTTATTGCTGGGCAATTACGTTTTTGCAGCCTTTTATTTATTACTAAGCTGCCTTGCTTTATGGGAGTTTTACGGGCTGGTAAAAAAGGCCGGCATTAAACCAGATCTGCCGACAGGCTTGCTAAACGGTATTGCTATTTTTGTACTGTTTGCCTTGTTGAACATCCCTGCGGCCACGGGCTATCGCCGCCTTGTTTTTTTATTGCCGATAACACTAAGCGCGGTTTTTATACAAGAGCTTTTAAAAAAGCACAAAACGCCTTTTACAAACATTGGCTATACCTATTTAGGTTTGATGTTTGCTATCGTCCCTTTTACCTTCTTTCACGCGCTCGCTTATCTTGGCGGCACGTTTAACTTTCATTTCCCGATGGCGTTTTTGCTGATGCTTTGGGCTAATGATACCGGCGCATATTTGGTTGGCAGCAAACTGGGTAAAACAAAGTTGTTTGAACGCCATTCGCCTAAAAAAACCTGGGAGGGTTTAATGGGTGGTATCCTGATCACTGCACTCGCCGCCTACGGTATTAACCTTTACTTTGCCGATCTGTCCCTGATGCAATGGATCTGGATGGGCGTAATCATCAGTTGCTTTGGCACCACCGGCGATTTAATAGAGTCGATGTTTAAACGCAGTATTGATGTTAAAGATTCGGGCAGTATACTGCCAGGCCATGGTGGCTTGCTTGACAGGTTTGACGGCCTGCTTATTGCAGCGCCAATTGTATATGCCTATTTATACTTCGTTACAAATACTTAATTTTACACCATGAAGAAAATGACTTTCCATAAAGAGGGCTATACCTCTCTTGCACTTTGTATCTTATTCATTTTTGTTTTAAATGCCGCTATACATTATTTTGATGCTAATGCAGTCATCCGCTGGTTGGGTTATATAATATCTTTCGCGCTGTTTGTTATTATTGTTCAATTTTTTCGTAACCCGCATTTTGATATTATACAAGACGACAAAATTGTGCTGTGTCCCGCAGATGGCAAAGTGGTTGTAATTGAAGAAACTACCGAAACCGAATTTTTAAAAGATAAACGGATACAGGTATCGGTGTTTATGTCGCCGGTTAACGTGCACATAAACCGTAACCCTATTAGCGGCGTAGTTAAATACTTCAAATATCACCCGGGCAAATACCTGGTAGCCTGGCATCCAAAATCATCAACTGAAAATGAGCGTACAACCGTGGTTACCGAAACCAAGAACGGCACCCAGGTATTATTCAGACAAATTGCAGGCGCCTTAGCCCGCCGTATTGTATGGTATGTTAAAGAAGGCGATAAAGTAGAACAAGGCGATCAGTTTGGGTTCATCAAATTTGGCTCGCGCGTAGATCTGTACCTGCCTCTGGGCACAAAGATCAATGTTGAGATTGGCGAGATTGTTAAAGGCGGCCGCACTGTGTTGGCAGAGCTGCCGGCGTAAGTAATAATTCAACCATATACAGAAGGCCGTTAGCAAGTTGTTAACGGCCTTTTACTTTAGTGGCATATTTGATTTGATGGCCTTGCATCCTCTCCTATTGCAGACCCGGTATAAACGCTATGTGGGGCCGATATGGGGCACTAAGCGCATATCACATCATACACCGTTAAAAGACCGTAGTGGACCTGCCAAGGCAAAAAAAAACCTTCCCGGCTTACCGGAAAGGTTTTTAATATATCGTTTAAGCGATAATTACACTCTTTTTGATTTGATACGAGCTGCTTTACCAGTAAGGGCACGCAGGTAGTAAAGTTTAGAACGACGTACTTTACCTACGCTGTTAACTTCTACTTTGTCAATATTTGGAGAGTTTGCAGGGAAGATACGCTCAACACCTATACCGTTAGAAACTTTACGTACAGTAAAAGTTTCAGACACACCAACGCTGTTACGTTGTATACAAACACCTTGGTAAACCTGGATACGTTCCTTGTTACCTTCTCTGATTTTATAATGTACGCTTACAGTGTCGCCGGCTTTAAAAGTCGGAAACTTGTTAATTGTTACTGTTTGCTCTTCTACAAATTTTACTAAATCCATGATTTTAAGCTCTAAATGCGATTTTTAACCCGTAAAAATCGGATTGCAATTATAGGGATAATTTTTTAAATTAAAAAGTATGTTTTAAAAATTTCCACAATTTGTTTTTTATTAACAATGCTGTGCTTAGGGGGCGCTTTACACCAGGCATATTTTGGCTCTCTAAATTCTATATTTCGTCGTCGCCTAACAAGTCAGGTCGGCGCTGGCGTGTGCGTTCAATGGCTTGCTCAAAGCGCCATTTTTCAATTTGCGGGGTGTTGCCGCTTAATAATATGTCGGGCACTTTATGGCCGTTCCAGTCAGCCGGGCGGGTATAAACCGGGGCATCAAGTAAACCGTCCTGAAATGAATCAGACAGCGCTGAAGTTTCGTCATTCAACACACCGGGTATTAATCTAACCACGGCATCAACCACAATGGCCGCAGGCAGTTCGCCGCCTGACAGGACATAATCGCCTACAGAGATCTCGCGAGTAACGTATATATCGCGGATCCGCTGATCTATCCCTTTGTAGTGGCCACAAAGTATCATGAAATTCGTTTTTCCTGACAGCTGATTAGCCATCGGTTGGTTCAGCGTTTCGCCATCGGGCGTCATAAATATGATATCATCGTATTCACGCTCGGCTTTCAGGGCTTCTATACATTTGGCAAAGGGCTCAACATTCATTACCATGCCGCTGCCGCCCCCGTAAGGATAATCGTCTACACTTTTTTGTTTGCCACTGGCATGATCGCGCAGGTTATGCACATGTATCTCAGCCAGTCCCTTTTTTTGTGCGCGCAACAGAATAGAGTGCGCAAAAGGGCTTTCTAACAAACCCGGCAGTACAGTAATGATATCAAAACGCATGGTACAAAGATAGGCTTTTTGTTAGAGTCAGAATCAAGAGACAAGACAGCGTGTATTTCTTGTCTCTTGTTTTCTAAAAACTAATCCTCGTCCTCCAATATAAAAATTTGCTCCACGGGCTTCTCAAACACCCGGGCAATTTTTAGTGCAAGTACTGTAGAGGGTACGTATTTATTACTTTCGATAGTATTGATCGTTTGGCGCGATACACCTATCAGCTGGGCCAGCTCGGCCTGACTGATGTTTTTTATGGCACGCTCTACGCGAAGTGAGTTTTTCATACGGCGCTCTTTTCTGTTAATAACGAGCTGTTAGACTGATGCATCTTCCACCGAAACCTGACAATAAAAAAAGCCAGCGGTGTCAACATGTTATAAACCATAACCGCAAAAAAATTGCCTCCGTTAAAAACCAACACACAAATCAGCATAAGGACGTAATTAAAATAGATGGCCCATTGGAGGCAATCTAATCTGAGTTGGGCTATTTGCTCGTCTTCTTCTTTTTCCTTCGAGAATGCTACCAACAATAGTCCCGTTATCAGACATATTAAAATAGCATCGTTAAAGATAATGTCGATTGGAATAGTGTTGCCAAGGTTTCGCTGTGTGACTACATACTCGCCTATCGCGTCAGAACACAGACTAAAAGCATAAAGTATTACACCGATAAGGAAGATAACAATGCCGATTTTTCTGAAACCGTGCGGAAATAAAAAACGTGTTTTCATAATTTTGTAAAGTTTGATTTACCAAATGTAAAACAAACTTTACAAATGTCAAGTATGTTTTACAAAATATTTTTCTATTCCATGTAGATATCCAGTAAGCCTTCGGGAAGGTCGACCGTAAGTATTTCTTTAACCACATCTATCCCCACAATAATATCTTCGTTAAGGGGAAACAGTACTTCCTGGCCTTTAAAGTTTACCGTAGCAATGATTTGCTTTGGATATTCCTGCACATCGGTTATCTCACCCAGTTCGCCTTCGTCCTGATCTACCGCGGTAAACCCTACCAGGTCAAACAAAGTAAATTCTTCTTCGCCTTTAACAGGTTTTAACTTATTAGGCAGATAAACGTTTTTCTTTACCAACGGAGCAGCTTTGTCAATAGTATCTACATCTTCCAGGTACAAAAATGCATGGCCATTATGGCTGTGTTTAACCGACTCTACAAAAAAGGGAGCAAGCTTGCCGCCAATTTCGATAAACAGGGCATCAAACTCAATATCCTGCAGGTTGTCAAAATCAACATATAGCTGCATTTCGCCTTTAAGACCTTTAGTTTTAAGGATACTGCCTATGCGGAAACAATCTTCTATTTTCATCTTAAATGCTTTTTAAACAACAATGGCGAAGAACCTGTAGGTGCTTCGCCATTGTATAAATGTTGTTATCGGCTAATTACTCAGCTTTATCTTCAGCAGAAGCTTCGGTAGCTGGTGCTTCTTCAGTAGCTGGTGCTTCAGTAGCAACTTCTTCTGTAGCAACTTCTTCGCCTTCAGCAACTGGTGCTTCTTCTCCTTCTTCAACAGCAGGAGTGTTTTTAGCAGCAACGGCAGCAGCTTTATCAGCATTCTTTTTAGCTTCAGCCTCTAAAGCAAGTTTTTTAGTTGCTTCTTTAGCAGATACCAAGTCTGTTTTTTTGCCGGTAATTTTACCGTCTTTTTGCTCTAACCATGCAGTAAATTTATTATCTGCCTGCTCTTGCGTTAAAGCGCCTTTTTTAACACCACCTTGTAAGTGTTTTTTGTACATCACACCTTTGTATGAAAGGATAGCGCGACAAGTGTCAGTAGGCTGGGCACCGTTATCAACCCAGGTAAAAGTTTTGTCGAAATTAATGTCGATAGTAGCGGGATTAGTGTTTGGGTTATATGAACCTAAACGCTCAATGAAACGACCGTCACGTGGTGCACGCGCGTCGGCTACTACGATGTAATAAAAAGGTTTGCCCTTTTTACCATGTCTTTGCAATCTGATTTTAGTTGCCATTTTTAATTTTAATTATGTGTTCAACATTCCCCCGGAGTTTCTTTCAGCGGGGATGCAAAGGTAGCCAAATAATTTAAAATAAAAAAACAAACTTTAAACTCAGGGTATTAAGCTATAATATAGGAAATTTGAACCATGAATAAATTGAGCATAGCAATAGATATGGACGAGGTTATTGCCGACCCCATTGACAAGTTTATAACCTTATATCAGCAAGATCACGGCTACAATTACACACTAGACCAAATGCACGGCAAAGAATTTGGGGAGTTACTGCCTGCCGAGTTAACCCATACCCTGCGCGAATACATTAACCGCAAAGGTTTCTTTCGCGATTTAAAACCTATACCCGACGCACAGGAAACAATAGCCGAACTGCACAAAAAGTACGATGTATATATAGTATCGGCCGCTACCGAGTTTCCACTGTCATTAGAAGATAAACAAGCCTGGCTGGCCGATCACTTCCCGTTTATATCATGGACCAATATTATGTTCTGCGGACATAAGATCGTTAACACTGACATTATGATTGATGATCGTACCAAAAACTTTGCAAAGTTTAGCGGACGAAAATTACTGTTTACATCGCCACATAATGTTACGTTGACGGAGTACGAGCGTGTAAATACGTGGAAAGAAGTAGCGGAAAAATTATTGTAATTGATGCTGATTTAAATAATCGGCAAGCTCTTTCTTGCTGCGTTTATTGTTCTCTGCAACAATTAAAACTAATGCAATTATCGGCGCGATAAACAGGTTATGATGAAACTGATATTTTAAAACCATGGCGCCGGGATTTCTGTTTTTAAACGTGGCGTTACCGCCAAAAAGGTCCGGGTTACCGTTGATGCCATTTTTGGTATCTAAAACCCACGCTTTAGTTATCCCATTACTAAGTAATTCAGAAACAGCAAATGCACATACAGCAATAATCAAAGTTGTAAAAACAGCTTGCCGGAAATTATCGCTTGCCTTTCCGTCAAAAATCAAATAGCAAGCTAAAATAAACGTGAAATACATGATTACCTGCGATAGCGCGACGCCGAAACAAATTCCACCACTTTTAAGAAATAAAAACTCAAAAGGGCCCTTTGCAATAGTAGGAATTGAAGTTTGCTCTATGGTGTAAGGTACCCGCACTTTTTTTGACTTAATCACTACAGCACCATGTTCATGTCTAAGCTTAACGTCTACGTAACGCTTGTTTCCCCATAGCTTGACAAGAGCAATCGTCGAGATCGCAGAGAAAACAAACAACAGAATACTAACGTAAATAAAGGTTTTCATTGTGGTTAAGGTTATAGCGCTAAGATAGTGTTACTTACTAATAACAACAAGCGTCTATCCCTCCAGCAAAAACACAAATATCTCCTTCGGCCCGTGTGCACCCAACACCAATGTCTTCTCAATATCTGCCGTGCGGCTTGGGCCGGTTACGGTGCTTACCATAGATGGGATATTGGCTCCGTATTTTTGTTTGATAACCGCAAAGCCATCTTTCAAATCGGGTACCAGTTGTGATGTGTAGGCCAATACAATATGCACCGGGGGGTAGATGCTCAACCGTCGGCCGGCAGCGTTCCCGTTTGATAACAAGATACTGCCATTACGGGCAATTAAAGCTTCGCAGAGCGTAAAGCCTACTTCGGCTTGCTCAAAGTCTTTATCGGTTTCAAAAAATGGGTATTCGTAGCGAGATAATATTTCTTGCAGTGCAGGTTCCCAACAGTATATTTTGCGCCAGTTGCGCTGCTCGGCAAGCTCTAAAAGTGTTTCAATAAATTGCACTTCGTCCTCACAAAAAGCAAACTGGCCAGACACCGCCATAAACTCCTCGGCAAACATAAGGTCAAGGTCCTCGGGTGCGGGCGGGTAATGCGGCAGGTTTTCCAGGTTGGGGTAAGGGTTATCCCTTTTCTCCAGCAAGGCCTGTCGAATTTTTTTTAGCAGTTTCTCTTTTGGTGTGGTATTATCCCTCATTTTTTAGCTAAAAAGCAAAAAGCTTAAAGCTAAAGCCCATTGCGTTGGTCTTTGTGCTTTAAGCTTTCTGCAAATAATAAACTTATTCGCCTTTTGCGTCTTTCTCTTCAGGGTTTCTTTCAAAAGTACCTGAGTGGTCAACCACACCTTCGTGAGCTATACCATGGGCAGCAGGCTCCTGGTTTGATTCCTGTACACCATTTACAAATTCATCATAAGTAGTGCGGTGCTCAAACGGGCGCTTACCCAAGATCTCTTCAAGGTCAGATTGGAACAAGATCTCTTTTTCAAGCAGCTTGTCAGCTAGTTTTACCAGGCCATCTTGTTTATCCAATAGCAATTGTTTGGTACGGGCGTAAACCTGGTTTATTTGGTTGCGCACCTCGTTATCAATAAGCTCTGATGTTTTTTCTGAGTATGGTTTGTTAAACTGGTACTCGCCTTGTGTATCATTAAAAGACACGTTTCCAACTTTCTCGTTCATACCATAGATAGTAACCATAGCGTATGATAGTTTGGTGATACGCTCTAAGTCGTTTTGCGCACCGGTTGATATTTTACCAAAAGTAATATCCTCGGCAACACGGCCACCCATTGTCATACACATACCATCTTCTAACTGTTCAATGGTATATAAAAACTGCTCTTTAGGTAGATACTGTGCGTAACCTAGCGCGGCAACACCACGCGGAACGATAGATACCTTAACCAATGGATCGGCATGCTCCAGGAACCAGCCTGCAATAGCGTGGCCGGCTTCATGGTAAGCCACAATCCGTTTCTCTTCGGGAGAAATAATTTTGTTCTTTTTTTCTAAACCACCAATCACCCGGTCAATAGCATCCTGAAAATCCTGCATATCAACCGCTTCTTTGTTTTTACGCGCAGCAATCAAAGCAGCCTCGTTACAAACGTTAGCAATTTCTGCACCCGCAAAACCGGGAGTTTGTGCCGATAGTTTTTTAGCATCAACACCTTCAGCCAGCTTAACTGGTTTTAAGTGTACTTTAAAGATCTGCTCGCGGCCTATCAAATCCGGCTTATCAATAGATACCTGGCGGTCAAAACGTCCCGGGCGCAATAACGCCGAGTCCAATACGTCCGGACGGTTGGTAGCCGCAAGAATGATGATACCAGAGTCTGTACCGAAACCATCCATCTCAACCAATAACTGGTTTAGCGTGTTTTCGCGTTCATCGTTACCACCAACAATATTGTTTTTACCACGGGCACGGCCAATGGCGTCAATTTCATCAATAAATATAATACATGGTGCTTTGTCTTTAGCCTGGCGGAACAAATCGCGTACCCGCGATGCACCAACACCAACAAACATCTCCACAAAGTCAGACCCTGATAGAGAGAAGAAAGGCACCTGCGCCTCGCCGGCAACAGCTTTAGCCAATAAGGTTTTACCAGTACCCGGCGAACCTACCAATAAAGCACCCTTAGGTATTTTACCACCCAGGTTGGTATATTTTTTAGGATTTTTCAGAAAATCAACGATCTCCATTACCTCCTGCTTAGCTTCTTCTAAACCAGCAACATCATTAAAGGTTACCGTTACCTGCGCTTCTTTATCAAACAAGGTAGCTTTTGATTTACCTATGTTAAAGATCTGGCCACCCGGGCCACCACCTGCACCACCACCCATACGACGCATAATAAACATCAGCACCATGGCAAATACCACAATCATGAGTATACTTTGCACCAAACCATTTGAAAACAGGCTTTCACGAGGGTCATACGTTGGTACTATTCTTTGATCTTCCGGCAAATCTTTTTGCGCGTTAGTAAATGATTCTTTTAAGCTTTTGTAGTCCGCATCGTTAAACGTAAACTGTGGCTCATTGCCCGTAGCACCAAAACCGCGTTGCGCTTCTCTCACCTTGGCATATAACGGCTTTTTAGCTAGACTATCTTTCTTAATATGTACCTCGGCAACTATGTAATCGCCATTTTTAAAGGCCTTAACATAGTCAACATCGCCTTGCTTAAGCATTTTAGTTTCAAACTCCCTAAAGTCTATGGGCGCACCACCGTTAGTGCCAGAAAAATATACCACGCCTAAAAACACAGCAATGGCTACCGCATACAGCCACATAAAGTTAAACTTAGGTGGCTTTGGGGTAATTCGCTTAGGTATTCTTCTAATAGGTTTTGGCTTATCCTGTTTATTATCTTCCATTTTAAATTTTAATCTCGCTTAAAAACACTTATAAAGTTATGGTGCGGTATTAAGCGCTCTTATAACTTTTAAATACAGCATCGCCCCAAAGGTCTTCTACGCCATAAAATTCACGTTTATCTGTCCTGAAAACGTGTACAACAACATTAATATAATCCAGCAGTACCCATTCGCCATTTTCCAGACCTTCTTTACGCCAGGGGTCCTGGTTTAGTGCTTTAGAAATCTCGTCTTCGACACTATTTGCTATTGCTTTAACTTGTGTGGTTGAATCGGCGTGACATATCACAAAATAGTCTGTCACCGAACTGTTTAAATTACGTAGGTCTAACCTGACAATATCGTTTCCCTTTTTTTCCTGAATACCGTGTATGGCTAATTCAGAAATATACCCAGATTCACTTGTCGTTTTATTTTTTACCATCAAAAAGAATTAGTTTTGAACGTTTTTCGCCCTATCAATATTATAACATTGCAAAATAACATATTTTCAGGCTTATTTGTTGGACAAAATTTACTGACACTGAAAGAAGTAGATTCAACCAACAATTTCCTAAAAACTTTATTGTCAAATTCTAAGCCAGTACCAGAGGGAACGGTCATTATGGCAGAAAGCCAGTTTGCCGGCCGTGGGCAGCAAAACAACCAATGGCACGCCGAGCCCGGTAAAAACCTAACCTTTAGCGTGTTATTAAAGCCCTCGTTTTTATCAATTTCGGCACAATTTGATCTTACGCGGGCTATCAGCTTGTCTGTTTATGACGCACTGTGTCCCCTATTAGGCGACGGGCTGAAAATTAAGTGGCCAAACGATATTTATTACGGCGATAAAAAACTGGGCGGCATGCTGATAGAAAACATTTTGCAGGGCAGCCAGATAAAAAGCGCCATAGTAGGCATCGGCATTAATGTAAACCAGGACAACTTTCCGCCGGATGCCGGCAAAGCAACTTCAATTAAACAGATATTGCATAAGGATTACCAATTAAGGGATATATTAGCAGAAATTTGCAACAACATTGAGGCACACTACCTTAGTTTAAAAGCAGGTAAATTAAACCTTGTAAGGGAAACGTATCTAAACCGACTATACTGGTACAATCAGCAAAAGCGTTTCAGAGCTAACGGTACCGAATTTGAAGGAACCATTAGCGGCGTCAAAGACAATGGTTTACTGGTAGTAAGCCATAACAATACAGAAAGTACGTTTAACTTAAAAGAGATAGAATTTTTAAACCATTAACATCACCATGAAAAAACTACTGGCATTAACCGCAGCATTATTTTTAAGCATTGGCGCCTTCGCGCAAATTGAACGCCCTGTAACCTGGGCCTACGCGGCAAAAAAAACCAGCGCTACTGAGGCTACCGTGTTTTTGAAAGCAACTATGCAGGCCGGCTGGCACATATACTCGCAACATGTTAAAGATGGCGGACCAATAAAAACGTCGTTTACATTTACAAAATCGCCAAGCTTTACTTTGGTGGGCAAAACTGTAGAGCCAAAGCCAATCACCCATTTCGAAAAAACGTTTGGTATGGATGTAAGCTATTTTGAAAAAGAAGTGGTGTTTACTCAAAAGATCAAGCTAAAATCGGCTAAAGCTACTACCGTGAAAGGCACATTAGAGTTTATGACTTGTAACGATAGCAAATGTTTGCCACCCGATAACGTAAATTTTACTGTCGCGCTAGCGAAATAAATAATTACCGATTTTTCTGAGCAAGCATAGGTACCACATAACATGACAACAACCGTTAAGCGCATTTGGGTTAAGACAGTTTTTTTTATTTGCCTTGCAGCGATAGTTTTTTCGATAGCGGGCATACAACAAGCCAAAGCGCAGGAAGCCGACACCAGTGGCATGAGCTTTACTTCCATCCCAACATCGGCTGATACCATTGCCCAACTAAAAAAAGCGAAGGATAGCGTTAAAAAAGCCGAAGCGGCGGTAGTCAAGGCAAAGAAAGTTAATACCGAAGCCCCTAAAACCCTTTGGGCAATATTTATAGCCGGCTTTTTAGGCGGCCTGGCTGCGGTGCTAATGCCATGTATCTACCCGCTGTTACCGTTAACGGTGAGCTTTTTTACCAAAAAATCTTGCTCAAGAGCTAGGGGGATTCAGCAATCGCTTATTTACGGGGCCTCAATTATTATTATTTATGTAGCCCTGGGGGTAATCATATCCGCCATTTTTGGCTCGGACGCATTGAATGCATTAGCTACTAATGGGGTGTTTAACCTGTTTTTCTTTTTACTGTTAATTGTATTTGGCATTTCGTTTTTAGGTGCTTTTGAGATCACGCTGCCAAGCTCTTTAGGCAATAAATTGGATGCCAACGCCGATAGAGGCGGCATGGCAGGCATATTTTTTATGGCTGCCACATTGGTGGTTGTTTCTTTTTCATGCACAGGCCCGATCATCGGTACATTGCTGGTTGAAGCCGCGTCAAAAGGCGACAGGCTGGGGCCGGCTGTGGGCATGTTAGGCTTCTCATTGGCGCTGGCATTGCCTTTTACCATTTTCGCTTTGTTTCCATCGGCATTAAAATCGCTGCCAAAATCGGGCGGTTGGTTAAATACTGTGAAAGTTTGCCTGGGTTTCCTGGAGATTGCTTTCGCTTTGAAATTCTTATCAAATGTTGATTTGGCTTACCATTGGGACTGGTTTGACCGCGAAATATTTTTATCCATCTGGATAGCCCTTGGTATTTTATTAGGGTTATACCTGATTGGCAAGATCAAGTTTTCGCATGATAGCGATTTAGGGTACGTATCTATCCCGCGCTTTTTTTCTGCGACGGTTGTGTTTGCGTTTGTCGTCTATATGATCCCCGGCTTGTGGGGTGCGCCGTTGAAATCTATTAGCGCGTTTTTACCCCCCATGGCAACGCAGGACTTTGACTTGTCGCCTATCCCGGGCGGCAATAGCAGCAGCAACGCCGCGCCGGTAAAAACATCGAATCTGACCAAGAAATACGAAGCCAACTATACCCGCATTGCAACCCGGGGGTTAGATGCCTGGTATGATTATGAGCAGGCATTGCAGGTATCAAAAGAGTTAGGCAAACCCATCATGATTGATTTTACCGGCTTTAACTGCGTTAACTGCCGCCAAATGGAAGCCGACGTTTGGACTGATCCCCGTGTGTTTACTCTTTTGCAAAACGAATTTGTTTTATTGCAATTGGTTGTTGATGATAAAGCTCCGCTGCCAGCCAATGACGTATATACCTCAACCTACAGCGGTAAAAAAATAACCACACTCGGCGGTAAATGGAGCGACCTGGAAGCTTCGCGCTTTAACGCAAACTCGCAACCTTTATATGTTTTATTAGATAGTGATGGCAATAACCTCACAGATGCCAACGGGCAAGAAATAGCCCCTTCACCGGCAAATTACAATGCCGATAGCTACCTTAAATTTTTAGAAAGCGGAATTAGCGCATACAAACGCCACCAATAAGGCAAATTTTTTCATAAATTTGCGGCGCATTTGGCAGGCGATTGCGCAATCGATACCGGCCATTTCATTAACCCGTATCTGCTTAAATATACAATGACCCAAATAAAAAAGATAGGCCTTTTTACGTCAGGAAGCGACGCACCAGGCATGAATGCCGCTATTAGGGCCGTTATACGTACCGCTGTTTTTAACAATATTGAAATTGCCGGCATTTTACGCGGCTTTGAAGGTATGATAAATGGCGATATTGAACCGCTGACTACCAAATCTGCCTCAAATATTATTTCGCGTGGCGGCACTATATTAAAGGCTAGCCGCAGCGAAGCTTTTAAAACTGTCGAGGGCCGTACCAAGGCCTACGAAGAAATTAAAAAACATGGCATTGACGCTTTAGTTGCCCTTGGTGGCAATGGCACCATAAAAGGTGTTAAAGACTTTGGCGACGAGCACCCGGATATTAAGATCATAGTGGTACCGTGTACCATAGATAATGATTTGCGTGGAACCGATTTTACTATCGGTTATGACACTGCCATTAATACCGTTATTGAAGCGGTAGACAAGATCCGGGAAACTGCAGAAAGCCACGACCGTTTGTTTATTGTAGAGGTAATGGGTGCCGATTCGGGCATGATTGCGTTGCGTACCGGCATAGCCGTAGGTGCAGAGGCTATCATGGTGCCTGAAACCAAATCAGACCTTAACGCACTTTACGAACGCTTAGAGCGCGGCCGCAAAGACAAAACATCCAAGATCATTATGGTTGCCGAAGGCCACGAGCCGGGCAGCGCCTTCCAAATTGGTGAAGCGATAAAAGAGCGTTATCCTAATTATGATACCCGCGTATCTATTTTAGGCCACATACAGCGCGGCGGCAAGCCTACCTGTATGGACCGTGTTACCGCCAGCCTTTTAGGCGTGGCCGCCGTTGAGGCGCTTATAAAAGGCCGTAGCGGCGTAATGGTGGGGTTGATTCATAATGACCTTACTTATACTCCATTTGATCAGGCAACTAAACATCACCTGGATGTAAACGCCGAGTTTAAAAGGATTGTAGAGATGCTTTCGTTGTAGAGCGCTAAGTACATAAAGCACAAGGCCCGGCTTCTGATTGAAGCCGGGCCTTGTGCTTTTATACATATATGTCATTCCTCCTTCGTCGGATGACAGTGTGTTTGTTTATTGCTTGTTATCCGCTTTCAACACCTCTGTAATCGATTGCCCAATATTGCCATTCGGAGCCTGGATGTGTAACAAGGCGGCAATAGTAGGGGCAATGTCCGTCATGTGAGTTGGCTTGCTTGTGGCGCCGTGATTAATGCCCCAACCGAAGAAAACCATGGGGATGTGGGTATCATATGGGTTCCAGGCACTGTGCGTTGTACCTGTAGGGTATTTGCCATTGGTAACGCGGCCGGTTAAACCGTTGGGTTTTAATATGATCTGTATAACACCACTATGCTCGGCATTGTAGCCGTTAACAATCTGCTCGCGCAGGTTTTCAGGAATAGAGGCCGTAGCGGCTTTTTTCATGTCCACCACAAATTGTATTTCTTTTTGCTTTTCCAAATACACAATACAATCAGCTTTAATAGCTTCTTCGTCTAACTTCTTATCCTTAATTACCACGTTATTCAGGTTGATCTGGAAGTTATTCATATTGATGATAAGCCTTGGTGCCTTATACTTATCTTCAAGCATTTTGTTCATCTCTCTTAATGCTGTCCCGCTGTCCCAAAGCGGAGCTGGTATATTATGATCATTTAAAAGACCTGAGTTTTGCACGGCACCATGGTCGGCCGATAAAAACACGGTGTAATTGCCCTTACCAACCTTACCGTCAAGAAAGCTAAAGAAAGCTGCCAGGTCTTTATCTAAACGCAGGTAGGTGTCTTCCGTTTCAACCGCGTGCGTGCCATATTGGTGGCCTACATAATCTGTAGATGAAAGGCTCACCGCTAAAAAGTCGGTTACCACATTGTTGCCCATTTGCTCGGCGTTTACCGCAGCCATAGCTAAATCAAGGGTTAAGCTGTTTCCGTAAGGCGTACTGCGTATCATACCCATGTTACCTTTGTTTAGCTCAGAGGTTTTGATGGGGAACGTGGCCGATGCAGCACCACTGGGCTTACCTTCGTATTTGCTATCATCAGGAGTGCTTTGTACGTAGGTGTTAATTGGATACAGGGTATTCCAATCTTTGTCGAGATATGCTTTTGGCAGGTTTTTACCATTAAAGTCTTTTACCCATTGTGGCAAATCATTCATATAGTAGGTGCTGGTTATCCAGGCGCCGTTTTTATCATCAAACCAATAAGCCGCATTTGCAGTATGGCCGGCAGGTAAAATGCCGCCACGGTCTTTTAAGGCAATGCCGATTACTTTGGAGCGAAAATTTGTAGCCAGTTTTAACTCATCAGTAACGGTAGTAACCAACAAATTGCGTGGCGACATTTTGCCCGCGCTTGATGTACTGCCAACGCTTGTTACCGAGCTATCGCCCGCGCAATACATATTTTTGCCGGTCGCCTGGTCGGTAAAATCATTACCCGCAATACCGTGTATCGCAGGCACAGACCCGGTGTAAATAGTGCTATGGCCAATTGCGGTTACTGATGGCAGGTAGTTAATGGTAGCGTTTTCGCACGTATAACCCTCGTTTAACATCCGCTTAAAGCCACCCGCGCTATAACGGTCGTAATAACGATAAAGGTAGTCCCAACGCATTTGATCAACCACAATTCCAACTACCAGCTTGGGGCACGATAAGGATGTTGACGGAGCTGCTACAGGGGCTTTCTTCTTGATTTGCGCACCGGCACTTATAGCATTGCAGGCACACAATAAAAGCAACAGGTTTTTAATTTTCATTTAATGAACTGTTAAGGCGATGCCATCGCTGCTGGGCTTTTATGTGCCCAAGTTGATGAATCGCTGTAAAATACTAAGTAAACAAATATGAATATACAATCACAATTGTACGTTAATATTTTGTTAAATAACACCCTTGTTACGTAGCAAAAGTTAACAGTGCATGCTGGCTGGCCGTGTGCAGATCTCGCCAGGCGCGGTTAATTTCGGTGTCGGGCGCGGCAGCTATTAAACCACATAAAGGGTAAAGCCTGTCGACTATTTGGCGTGCGCTTGTAGCAAGTTTCCTACTGGTTGCGCTAACCTCTCTTAATTGGGCATCAGGCACGCTATTGTTTTTGGCGATACTTTGCCAGGATGCATCAACTGCTGCAAAAAACGGTTGGCGCAGTTGGTCCATTTCTTTGTTGGCAAGGGCAAGTTCATCCATTAAGATGGCTTTCTGCTCCGCTGTTAGCCGCGGATGGTTCATTCTGTCTTTAAAAACATCGGCACAGCAGTCGATAAAATGCAGGGCTATGCCCGATAGGTTTACCGCCAGGGTAGCTTCGGCCAACTGTAAAAATGGATAATGGTACAATGGGGCATCTATAACCACCGCCGATGGGTCTATCTTAAACTGACGGTTAGGGGGCACGTGCAAATCTTTAACCTCAAAAGCATCGCTGCCGGTGGCTACCATCCCAATGTATTTCCAGGCCGGCAAAATGGCAACATCAAGCTTGTCTAACACAAAGGGCAACACCAAAGGCTCACCGTCAACGCCTAAAACAGTTTCGCCATTTTGTATAATGCGACAATTTGCCGTGATATGCGTAGCGTGATGGGCGCCGCTGGCATATTTCCAGCTGCCGTTAACAATGTAGCCGTTCTCAGTAATTTCGGCAGTACCACCAACCGCCCCACTGCCTGCAAGGCAAACGTAGGGGTTGCTAAATATCTGCTTACCCACATCGGCCCCTATAAAGCCGCCAAACCAGCCCGCGCCGCTGCATAATGTAACTACCCAGCCCATGCTGCCGTCTGTCCAGCTAATAGCTTCTTGCAGGCGCACCAGCTCAGACAGGCTTATCTGTCTACCGGTATAAGCATTGGGCACTAATAGTTTAAACCATTGCTGCTGATAGATAATGGCTAATTGCGCCGGATGCAGCAGGCCCAATTCCTCTGCTTCGGCAGCGGTGTTTCTTATTATACGTACATCCTCGGCATTAATAAATGTAGATGGATGTGGTGGGTTGTTTTTCATGGTGATTAATTGTTTATAAATCTGTCATTTCGAACGAAGAGAGAAATCTATACACAAGCCAATTGTAAACCTTGTTATGTATAGATTTCTCTCTTCGTTCGAAATGACAAAACGGGTTAGGACACCTGGGCCGTTTTCAATTTCGCCCGCCAATCAAAATATCCAAAAATGGCTACTATGAATAAAAATAAGGTGAGCGCGGCAAACATGATCAGGTGCTTGTGAAACAGCAAGGGTATGGCAAACAGGTTTGAAACGTTGAGCAGTATCCAATTCTCCAGCTTGCGTTTGGCCAGCAGCCACATGCCTGCCCACGCGGTCGACGTTACCCAGGCATCCCAAACCGGTACGGTCGAAGTGGTAAATCGCGTAAGCAAAAAATAAAACAACACCCAGCCCACAAAAACAATCAGCGCAACGGTTACCCACTCTTGCTTTGTGGCTCTGCTGATATTTACCCGGGCTTCGTTACGTTTTTTAACCCAATGATACCAGCCGTAAAAACTCATCACAATGTAGTACACACTCAAGGCCGACTCGGCATACAGGCCTGCCATAATTAGCATATAAATACCAATAGTTGTGCCTATAATGCCCGTTGGGTACAGCCATATATTATTTACTTTGGCAAGTAGCACTTCGGTTACGCCGAAGAGCACGGCAGCCCATTCCCAAAAACTGGTTTGGCTAACCTGCTCTGTAAACAATTGCAGCCATTGTTGGATAGTTTGCATGGGGCTTAGTTAGTTTAAGAACCACTCCTTTTGTCATTTCGACGATAGTAGAAATCTATACAGGTAAAGTCTGCGACTTGTCAATGTATAGATTTCCCCCTTTGGTCGAAATGACAGTAGGGGATATTTAAAATTTTATATTCACCGATGCCAGAAAATTTGCCGGCGCCTGGGTGAAAAAGTAATTGTAGTTATACACCTGCCCGCCTGCTAAGGATGGATAGGTAGCGCCGTCTGACAGGTATTTGGCGCTAAAGATGTTGTTCACTAATAAGCCAAGGCCAATGTTTTTAACGCCTGCCAGGCTAAAGTTGTAGTTAACCCTTACATCGTTAACAAAATAACGCGGCAACGAGCGGCTTTGGGTTGAGGTATTATCCAGGTACTGCATACCCACATATTTGCTGATAAAAGCTATCTCGGTATTTTTTATGGGCTGATAACTGATAGTGCTGGCGCCTGTAAACGTTGGCGAGTAGGCCAGGTCTGTCTTAGCATAAGGCGTAGCAACTAAAGCACCGGTGTCATAATTATACAGATACTGTGTAAAGTTTTTAACCTTGTTAGTGCTCAGGGTAGCGTTCGCGGCCCAGCGCAGCTGTGGCGTTATTCTTACAGACCCATTAACTTCTACCCCTGCGCGGTAACTATCGTCGATATTGGTGCGGATAGCGCCGCCAACGTCATTCAATGACCCGGTTAATACCAGCTGGTTTTTATACAGCATATAAAACCCATTAATGCCTGCGCTAAAATTTTGCGCGCTATAGCGATAACCGGCTTCAAAGTCTTTCATATTCTCCGACTTCGGCCTGCTAGCCGGCGATGAGTTTGTAAAATCGTTTCGGTTTGGCTCGCGGTTGCCAATAGCTAATGATGCGTAAATATTGCTATTATCGGTAACATCGTAAGTGGCACCAACTTTAGGGTTAACAAAATTCATGATACTTTGCTGCTGCACGTTTTTCAAGTCGCGGTCAAAACCCAGAAAGCTGTAGTTAATACGGCGGTATTGCAAATCTCCATAAAGCAATACATCACCCACGTTCCATTCGGCACGGCCAAACACGTTAAAGTCGGTTTTCCTGGCATCGTTGCGCGAGTATTCATAACCCGGGGTAATGTTCACGCTCTGCTGTGTCCACTGTAGATTATCGTAGTGCGCGCCTTTATATTCGTTATAAGCGCCACCTAAAATAGCGGTGAACTTATTGTTTGGGTTGTATTTAAGGTTGTAAGTAACGCCGTAAAAATCGTTATTTAACCAAAGCTGGCGCACCAAATCAGTATTGGTAATTGCCATACCGCCAATAACCACGGGGGTTAAACCATATTTAATTACTGCCTGATCATTTTTATACTCTTCGTAGTAACCATAACCTTTGGTGTAATGCACGGCGCCGCTAAAAGAAAAAGCATCGCTCAGCTGATGGTCATATAGTAACTGATAGTGGTTTTGCGTGTAGTTGTCAGTCTGATTGTTATAAAATTTGTTGGTTGACGCAATGTAACCCACCTCGTTATACCGGCGGTTACCGGCGTTAACGCTATCTTCGGGCACGCCGTTCCAGGCCTGGTAAGTTTTTTCGTGACCAGAGAAAACGTTCAACCGCAATACATTCTTTTTGCCATAATAAGCAGCGCTTACAAAAAACGAGCGCAGATCTGCCTTGGCACGGTCTATATAACCGTTTGTATTGATCTTTGATAAACGGCCATCAACAGAAAAATGTCCGCCCAGTAAACCGGTGCCCAAGCTCAGGGTATTTTTCAACGTGCCATATGACCCGGCAGACGAATTGATCTCGGCATACGCAGTATCCATGCGGGTATTAGTCTCTACGTTAACACTTGCGCCAAAAGCGCCCGCGCCATTAGTTGACGTACCTACACCACGTTGCACCTGGATACTTTTTACTGAAGATGCAAGATCCGGCAGGTTAACAAAGTATGAGCCTTGCGACTCAGCATCGTTGATCGGGATGCCGTTTACGGTTACGTTAACCCGGGTAGCGTCTGATCCGCGTACGCGGATACTGGTATAGCCAATGCCCGTACCTCCGTTTGAGCTTACCACGGTTGATTGCGTTTGCTCCAGCAGATACTCAAAACCGCGGCCGGTATTGTTTTTGGCTATCTCCTGTTTGTTAATGTTGGTAAAAGCCGTTGGCGATTTGGCCGACGCGCGGGTAGCACTTACAGTAATTTCGTCCGTCAGGGTGCTGCTGCGGGTCAGGCTAACATCGGCACTGCTGTTGGCGGTAAGCGATACGTTGCTTTGCGCGGTTTTGTACCCAATGTAACTAACTGCTACGGTGTAATTGCCGCTTTTTAGATTTTTAAAGGCATAGTTGCCACCGGCGTTGCTGGTAACACTTATGGCTAAACTGTTAATGGTGATGGTAGCGCCGGGCAAAGCTTCGCCGGTTTGCTGGTCTGTAATTTTCCCGGTTAGCGAGAATTGGGCCGATGCCAACAATGGCAACAGCAGGGCACATAATGCCGCGAATAGATTTTTCAATTAATGATGAATAAAAAACGTTAAACCATCTGTACACCAGGGTACAATGCACAGTACACTTAACTTATTACCTCTCCCTACGCCGGCATTACCCGGATCAGGTGCAGTTGTGGGTTGGCAATGGGCAAACAGCGAGTAACCTCTCTATTCGCAATTGACTTCTCACAACATGGGTTTGATCTCAGCCTGTCTTTCAGTTTGGTAAAATATGCTGCAGCGATATTTATCGTTCCAAAACAAGGCACCCCTTGAGAATTATGAGGCAAAGGTATATTTAATTTCGGATATCGGAAGTTTGATTTTGGATTTGTGAAATGCAGGGGTGATGGGCAAACGCAAATAAGCCATATCTTTACAGCATGCAAGGCCCGATCTTTAATCTTCAATACGCAATCTTCCAATGAGAATCATGGCTTTCGATTACGGCACCAAGCGCATAGGAATTGCGGTTACGGACCCATTGCAGATCATCGCAACCGGTTTAGATACGGTTCATCCCCTTAAGGTTTTTGAGTTTTTAACAAACTACCTTAAAACAGAACAGGTAGAACGCTTTATTGTGGGCGAGCCGAAACAGATGGATAATACCCCATCGCAGTCAGCTATGCATGTTAAGGGTTTTGCAAACCTATTGAAGAAAACGTTCCCTGCAATTCCTGTCGAAATGTTCGACGAGCGGTTTACGTCAAAAATGGCGTCGGCCACCATAGCCCAAAGCGGCATGGGCAAAAAGGCCCGGCAAAACAAAGAGCTGGTTGATAATATATCGGCGGTGATATTGTTGCAAAGCTGGATGGAGAAACGCTTTTAGTTACTTTGCAGATACTATCTTTAATTGTACTACCTGCCTCACACATCGGCCCAGCTTTTTTTCATTTTGCACAATGATTCTAAATGGCCCATCACCTTTGGGCAAAGGTTTCCCGTCTACAGTGTTTGTTAATATGACTGCGCATTCGGTAAAGGCTTTGTCCAGTTCTGCCAGCGCAAAAACGGCTTGGTAATTATCGGCGGCATCAACTAACAAGCATTTAGTTAGATTTTTACCTTTTAACTCATCGCCCATGGTTGCGCCGGCTTTTGTCAGTATATCCATCAAAGCTACTCCGGTGTAAGTATGGTCTTTTCCCTCTTTGTCTTTACGGGATACTTTGATTTGCGGATATTTGGCAAATTCGGCAGCGTCAATTGTTAGGGGGGTCGCAACCTCGCCCCCTACTTTGACTGTTTGTGCGACCGCTAAAAAAGGAGTCACTAAAAACACTATAAAAAAGGCGGATTTTAACTGGATTTTCATTGGATTTCACACGAAAAACGATTGGTTTTCACTCGTAAAAATAGGCTTAAAAACCCATTTATTTTAAAATGCTTACTTTTGCGCCATGGAAATTTTGCCAGGCGACCTGCAAACATACCTTGATAACCATTGCGACACGGAGCCGGAGGCCCTGCAATTTATCAACCGCGAAACGCATTTAAAGGTGTTAAAACCCAACATGCTTTCGGGCCATTACCAGGGCCGCGTGTTAAGCATGATCAGTAAAATGATGCAGCCTAAACGCATTTTGGAGATAGGCACATTTACTGGTTACGCAACCATTTGCCTGGCCGAAGGCCTTACTGAAGACGGCATAATACACACCATTGAAGTTAATGGCGAAATGGAAGAAATGTTAAATCAACATTTTTCGCTAACAACTGTGGAGAAAAAAATTAAACTCCATTTTGGGGCTGCAGAGCACATTTTACCCACTTTAAGTACAGAAGTGTTTGATATTGTGTTTATTGATGCGGATAAGAAAAATAATTTACTTTACTTTGAGTTAATACTTGATAAAGTTAGATCCGGAGGGATAATAATAATTGATAATGTTTTGTGGAAAGGAAAGGTTTACGGACCAGAAAAGGACGCCGATACCGAGAGTTTTCGCAAACTAAATGACAGCATAACTGTTGACACAAGGGTCGAAAAATTGATTTTACCCGTGCGCGACGGCATTCTGATCATCAGAAAAAAATAATTATGAAGAAAACCTTACTGATTACCACGCTACTAATTTCATCATTTGCAGCGTTTGCTCAAAAGAACACTTCACAATCTTACATTGAGCAGTTCAAAGATAATGCCATTGCTATTATGCATGAAACCGGCATACCCGCCAGCATCGTTTTAGGCATTGCTATGCATGAGTCTGCTAACGGAAACAGCAATATCGCCAAAAATTTGAATAACCAATTTGGCTTTAAAGGCGGCAGCACCACTGTATATTATAAAGACAAAAAGAAGATTACGTCGGCCTATAAAAAGTACGATTCCATCCTTGATTCTTTCGAAGATTTTGCCCGTATCATCAGCCACCGTCAAGAAATCGGCAAAATATCAGACAAACTTACCAGGTATGACTACGAAAAATGGGTTAAAGGTATTCAGCGCAGTGGTTACGCCAGCAGCAAAAAGTGGGCATCGCAGGTGTTAAACATCATCCGCAGAAATGAACTTGATGCTCTGGATCAAACCCCCTCCCCCTCTTGGACACCAAGAACGGCTGAGATAACACCATCAATTCAGTCTGTTTCGCCTATTATAAAATAATACCCTTATTTTGGCAGAATGATTATTGCCAGGTTTAACCCTCGTGCTTTAGCACCAAGTATTTGTAGTTTTATTTTTGTTTTAACGCTACTAAACTCCTGTGGAGTAAGCAGAATTGCTGCTACCCCTAAAAGTGTTGTGGGCGTGCAGCCCCCACCAACCCGTGCCGTTATACCCACCATATCAAGCGTAGAAGCTAAAAGAAACAATGATGTTATTCAACAGGTACGCAAACAAGCTATTGCCAGCTTTGTCCCTTTTACAGTTGCAACTTATATAGAGCGCTTCAAGGCCATCGCAATAAAAGAGATGAACCTGTACGGTATACCTGCCAGTATTACCTTAGCGCAAGGATTGTTTGAGTCGGCTTACGGTAACGGAGACCTGGCTAAGATTGCGAACAATCATTTTGGCATAAAATGCACTACCGATTGGAAAGGCAAAAGCTATTTTAAAGATGATGACCAGGTAAATGATTGCTTTAGGGTTTATGATAATCCCGAAGATTCATATCGGGATCATTCTGAATTTTTAAAACGCAAACGTTACGCGCCCTTATTCGAATTAGATAAAAATGATTATGCAGGTTGGGCCAAAGGTTTAAAAGCGGCAGGTTATGCAACTAACCCTAAATACCCGGACTTGTTGATTGGTGTTATTGAGCGTTACCAGCTTGATCAATATGACAGGGCCGAAGGCGAACTGCAGAAAATCAAACGCGAGGACCGTGTGCTGACCCAGATCAATAAAAACATTGCCCGCGAAACAAAAGATTCACTGGTGCAATCAACACCGTTAAACAGACTATACACCATAAAAACCGGCGACACACTATACAACGTTTCTAAACGTTTTGGCTTAACCGTTGACGAGCTTAAAGCATTAAACAACATGGCCGACAATAATATCAAGCTAGGCCAAAAGTTGGTTGTGGCTAAATAGGCTTGTTAATTATTGTTAAATATACCGGCTAACGTTAGCAAACCTTTAGCTTAGCTTGTTGATGAAACCCATTTTTGTTATATTTCTATGCCTGTTTTGTATCAGGAGTTTTGCCCAGGAGACATCTGTGGCGGGCATTATTTTCGATGCGGAAAGTAAAGATAGGCTATCAAGGGTAAACATATTGAACACCCGCACGGGCTACAACACTTACAACAACATTAACGGAGTTTTTAACATTGATGCGCAACCTGGTGACAAGCTGATCTTCTCGCAGGCAGAACATTTTCCTGATACCGTTCTAATTAAAAACTTCGTCCCAATTGCCGTTTATTTAAAACGCATAGCGATACAACTGAAACAGGTTACTATTTACGATACTGTATCAGACCCTTTATCCCGCCTGGCAAATAAAAGGCGGGATTACAGTAAAATTTATGGCTCTATTGCCTATAATGATCTATTAAGTGTAAACCCAAGCACCGCCGGTATTGGTGTTGGCCTAAGCATAGATGCGTTGTATAACGCCTGGAGTAAAGCCGGCCGTAACGCGGCACACCTGCGCGAAACGATTGATAATGATTACAAGCAGGATGTAATTGACTATAGATTTAATCGCGCGCTTGTTGGACGAATTACCGCACTTAAAGGCTCCCAACTGGCAGATTTTATGAGAAAGTATCGTCCGGGCTACTATTTTTTAACCAACGCCAGCGAGTACGAGTTTATTACATCAATAAAAGCTAATCTGAAAAGGTTTTTACGCAACCCCGGCGCCCATGCTATTGCGCCCTTGAATACACCCCAAAAACAATAAAATTGTAACACTGTTTAAACCTTATTGCCTTTATTTTATCTGAAGTAAAAAGAAAATATGTTTCTTTGTCCATCTATGCGTAAAAACATACCGGTATATATATTTTTATTGATAGTTATGTCCGCCCTGGCGGCACGTGCGCAAAACGCCGACTCGGTTAAAAAAGTCAATATAAAAATTGATACAGCGCTGTTAAACAGATACCGTATAGATCCTCCAAAAAATTCATTACCCGTACCAACAAGGCCACCGCAAATTAGGGCAGAGTCTATACCTATAGCAATGGTGGACTATCATATCAACTATTGGCGCAAATGGATAAACGTTGGGCTAAATTTTAGCCAATCGGGCTTTACAGACAATTACCAATCAGGCGGTACCAATGCCATTGCCATGCGTGGCGATTTCAATTATCGTACAGAATACAGAAAAGCGCCGTTTAGTTATACTATGGAGACCGCGTTTACTTACGGGGTTACAAAAAACAAGGGCCAAGGTTCGCGTAAAACGCAGGACAGGTTATTTTTTGATAATAAGTTTGCCACCCAGTTATCAAAAAGCTGGTATTTCTTCGGCTCGGTAACTTTCGAATCGCAGTTTGACAAAGGCTATATTTATACTAACAACAACGGACCAACCAAGTTAATATCCAGGTTTTTAGCCCCGGGTTATTTAACTGAATCTGTGGGTTTTGAGTTTAAGCCTGTGGGCTGGTTCTCGTCTCGTATTGGTACGGGTACAGCGCGCCAAACTTTTGTTATCGATACCAACCTGATCCAAAACCAGCCTAATAATTATGGCGTAAAAAGAGGTAAAAAGATAAAAAACGATCTGGCTTTCCAGGTGGTATCACAAATTGTCAACAAAAACTTGGACAAGGCCGGTACGATGACCCTTAATGCGCGCTACGCATTATTTATACCGTACGAAAAACATATCCGTTTTATTACCCACCGTTTCGATCTCACTTTAAATGCCCGCGTAAACCGCCTGATAAATGTTAACATCACCGGCAACTTTATATACGATAAATCTGCAAATAACAGAATACAGGCTTCTGAGGGCTTAGCCATGGGCGTAGCCTATCGTTTCCCTTATTAGAGGGAGAAACTTCGGTTTTAATCTCTTGTCCGTTAGGGCATAATTGCTGCAAAATAATACCTTTGTAACCTCAAAAAGAATACAACAATGTTTGAAAATCTTTCAGATAAACTCGACAGGGCGTTTAAGGTCCTTAAAGGTCAAGGTAGCATTACAGAAATAAACGTGGCTGAAACCATGAAGGAGATACGCAAAGCCCTTCTGGATGCCGATGTTAACTATAAAACAGCCAAATCTTTTACAGATGATGTAAAACAGAAAGCTATAGGCGCCAACGTGTTAACGGCGGTATCGCCGGGTCAATTGCTTACCAAACTCATGAACGATGAGCTGGCAGCACTGATGGGCGGCACTACTGCTGAACTTACGTTAAACACCAATCCAACCATTATTTTAATTGCAGGTTTGAACGGTGCGGGTAAGACAACTTTTACCGGCAAGCTGGCTAACTATTTAAAAACGCAGAAAAACAAAAAGCCTTTATTGGTAGCAGATGATATCTATCGTCCGGCGGCTATTGACCAGTTGATGGTTTTGGGCGAGCAGGTAGGCGTGCCTGTGTATGTTAACCGCGAATCAAAAGACCCAATTGCGATAGCTAAAGAAGGCATTGCATATGCAAAGCAAAACGGCAACAACGTGGTGATAATTGACACCGCCGGCCGTTTAGCTATCGACGAAGCCATGATGGTGGAGATTGAGCAGGTTAAAGCTGCTGTTGAGCCGCATGAGATTTTATTTGTGGTTGACTCCATGACCGGTCAGGATGCGGTAAATACGGCCAAAGTGTTTAATGACCGTCTCGACTTTACCGGCGTAGTTTTAACCAAATTAGATGGTGATACGCGTGGTGGTGCGGCTTTATCTATTAAATCGGTAGTAAACAAGCCTATTAAGTTCATCGGTACCGGCGAGAAAATGGAAGCAATTGATGTTTTCCACCCTGATCGTATGGCATCGCGTATTTTGGGGATGGGCGATGTGGTATCCCTTGTTGAGCGCGCACAAATGCAGTTTGACGAGAAAGAGGCTGCCGAACTCCAGAAGAAGATCCGCAAAAACAAATTCGACTTTAACGATTTTTACAGCCAGATACAGCAGATCAAAAAAATGGGTAACATGAAAGATCTGATGGGCATGATACCGGGCGTTGGCAAGCTGATGAAAGATGTTGAAGTACAGGATGATGCCTTTAAAAACATAGAAGCTATTATTCAATCAATGACGCCTGCAGAAAAGGAAAACCCGGATAGCATTAACCAAAGCCGCCGTACCCGGATAGCCAAAGGATCGGGTACCGATTTGGCCGAAGTAAACCGCCTGATAAAGCAATTTGAAGACATGCGTAAGGTGATGAAACAAATGAGCAATCCTGCTGCCATGGCCAGCATGATGAAGAGGATGCCTAGAGGGTAACTTTTTTTATAAAAATAAACCAAGGCCTTAAGCGTTATGCTTGAGGCCTTTTTGTTGCAAAACCTTTCCGTATTGCCAACAATTTAGTCTATTATTACATTAAGATAGTTAAGCTATGAAAAAACTGATACTATACTTTTTTGTAGGTTGTGCCTGGATGACCCAAACAGCCAAAGGGCAATCGCCGGATGCTGTTATTGATGTACAGCACTATAGCTTCAATATTCAGTTGAACGATGCTACCGATAACATTAAAGGCAAAGCCGATATTGCTGTAAAGTTTTTAAAAACGCCGGGATCATTCAATATAGGTCTGGTAAAAAAGAACAGCATGGGTAAAGGCATGACGGTTAGCGGTGTATTAGAGAACGGCAGATCAGTACGCTATCAGCAAAATGATGATGCCATTACCATATACACCAAGGCTACCGCAAACACCTTAAAAACGTATACCATAACCTATCAGGGCATCCCCTCTGACGGCCTGATTATCTCTAAGAACAAATTTGGCAAGCGCACTTTTTTTGGCGATAACTGGCCAAACCGCGCGCATAACTGGTTACCCTGTGTAGACGAACCCGCAGATAAAGCATCTGTAAGTTTCACTGTTACGGCGCCCGATCATTACCAGGTAGTGGCCAACGGAGTAAAAGGCATTGAAACTGCATTGCCCGGCCAGCTTAAAATTACACGCTGGAGCGAAACCGCGCAACTACCCACTAAGGTTATGGTGATAGGCGTGGCCGAGTTTGCAATTGATCATCCGAAGGACGTAGATGACATTCCGGTATACACTTATGTGTTTCCGGAAAATGCCGCCGCTGGCTTTAGAAGCTATGCTGTTGCAGGCGAAATTCTGCCATTTTATATCAAAAACATAGGGCCTTACGACTACAAAAAGCTGGCAAACATACAGTCTAAAACAATTTTTGGAGGTATGGAAAATGCCGGGGCCATTTTTTACTCTGAAAACTCGGTAACTGAGAAAGGGATAGAATCTTTAATGGCGCATGAGATAGCCCACCAATGGTTTGGCGACGCGGTGAGCGAGAAGAGCTTTCATCACCTTTGGTTGAGCGAGGGATTTGCTACCTACTTAACTAATTATTACCTTGAGAGCAAATATGGCGTTGACTCATTAAAAGCGCTACTGGCAGAACAACGCGCCAAGATCTTCAAGTTTGAAAGAACGGGACTAAAACCGGTCATAGACACCACAGTTACCGGCGACTATATGCTGCTTCTTAATCCGAACAGTTACGAAAAAGGCGCTTGGGTGCTGCACATGCTACGCCGAAAAATTGGCGATGGCGCATTTTTTAAAGGACTTAACACTTATTACCTAAAATACCGCGGCGGCAATGCAGCGACTGCCTACTTTATGGAGGTGATGCAAAATATTAGCGGGCAAAGCCTGCAGCCGTTTTTTGATCAGTGGTTACGCATTGCCGGGCATCCGGATTTGACCGTCAAATGGAGCTACGATACCAAGACCAGGGTAGTAGATGTGATGGTTAAGCAAAAGGAAGGCAATTTATATGCCTTTCCATTGGAGATAACTGTAGATGGGCAACCGCAGCTAATTAATGTTACCAATAGCGTTACAATGCTCCACATCGCCGCAGGCAAAAAAGCACCGGTAATTGTGGTCGACCCCAATGTTAATTTGTTGGCAAGTTTTACGGTTATCAGGAATTAATTTTTGTTATTAAATCTAAAGGATGGACACCAAACCAAATAACAATAGCGCTAACAATCAAGTAGTTAGCGACGAGGACAGGAGAAAACTTGCCGAAATAATTGCAAAAAGGCCCAAGTCTGTCTCTACCAATTATAGTACAGGCGAAGTAATTACCGTTTTTAAAGATGGCCGGGTAGTAAAAAGCCGCATTGCACCAATGCAACCTATAATTACCCGCATTGGCGACGAGACGGAAGGGGTTGGAAAAGTTACGTTTAACGTTAGGCTTGACGGGGAAGCTATTTAAATTTTGATAGCCGCGGTCTTGCCAAAGTATAAAGTCTATATCTTACACTAGTAAACTTGCGTTGGGCAGCCTGGCTACGGCGCACCTTATTGTAATCATTTGCAAAAGAACCTTATGAAAAAACATATTTTAAGTGTTTTGCTTTTAGCGTTGAATTTAACCGCTTTAGCGCAATTCACCGTTAGCGCCGATAAGCATTATATCCTAAAAGATGACAAAGCCTTTTTTTGGATGGGCGATACTGCCTGGGAACTATTTCATAGGTTAAATAAAGAAGACGCTGACTATTACCTAAAACACCGTAGCGCGCAGGGTTTTACTGTGATACAGGCTGTAGCACTCGCCGAGTTTGATGGATTGAACAAGCCCAACGCGTTGGGCGATAACCCACTTATCAATAACAACCCTGCCACACCCAACGAGGCGTATTTTAAACATGTTGATTATATTATTGACAAGGCGGCATCATACGGATTAACAATTGCATTGCTGCCAACTTGGGCAGATAAGATCAATAAGAGCTCCTGGGGTGCCGGGCCCGAAATATTTACCGTAGAGAATGCTGCGCAATATGCTACCTGGCTGGCTAAACGCTATAAAAACAAAAAAAACATCATTTGGGTACTGGGCGGCGACAGAAATCCGCGAGATGCGAAAGATATAGCTGTTTGGCGCGCTATGGGTTTGGCTGTAAAAAAAGCAACCAACAATAAAGCATTGATCACTTACCATTGCCAGCCAAACCAATTGGGCTCTGCAGAATGGTTTAAAGACGAAAGCTGGTTTGATTTCAACATGTTTCAAAACGGCCATTGCCGCGATGCTGATAATTACAGAAAGATATTTGATGCCTACTACGCGTTGCCAACCAAGCCGGTAATTGACGGCGAGCCTTTGTATGAGGACCATCCCATCTGTTTTAATGTTGCCGAATTTGGTACATCAAACGCTTTTGACGTGAGAAAATATGCATATACAGATTTATTTTCCGGTGCGTTTGGCCATACCTATGGGTGCCATGGCGTTTGGCAAATGTACTCGGCTAATAATCCGCCGGTAAATGGCCCGCACTTTTTCTGGAAAGAATCACTCGACTTGCAGGGCGCTAAACAAATGAAGTTTGTAAGGCGATTAATGGAATCGCGCCCCTTGCTTGATCGCGTGCCGGATCAAAGCATAATTGTTGAGAATAATCTGCCATCGGCAATAAGAGTGCAAGCAACCCGTGGTAAAGACTATGCTTTTATCTATACGTCAGACGGGAAACCCTTTACTGTGGTTACGGGTAAAATATCCGGCGAAAAATTAAAGGCTACCTGGTTTGATCCACGTACGGGAAGAACTACTAAAGCCGGCGAAGTTGAAAATCGAGGTAGTAAAAGATTTAACCCTCCTAATTCAGGCTATGGTGTTGATTGGGTGCTTGTGCTGGATGACGCATCGAAGAATTATACTTTATAATGTTTATTGTTATGTAAAGATTTTAGCGCCTTGAAATAAAATCTATATCTTTCGCTATCATAAATCTGTATCTATAAGTGCTAGTTAAAAGCTTTGGCAGCGCCGTTTACGGCATCGAGGCCATCACCATAACCATTGAAGTAAATATTGCCGCCGGCACCAAGTACGCTATTGTGGGCCTGCCTGATGTTGCGGTTAAAGAGAGCTATTTCAGAATAGAGTCGGCCCTGAAAAATTGCGGTTACCGCATGCCTCGGCAACAGGTGGTAGTAAATATGGCCCCAGCTGATATTAAAAAAGAGGGCTCTTCATACGATCTTACTATAGCTACAGCAATATTAGCAGCATCCAGCCAGATAGAAGCAGCGGAAATTGACAAGTATATTATTATGGGCGAGCTTTCGCTGGATGGTGGTCTGCAACCCATTAAAGGAGCTTTGCCAATTGCTATACAGGCACGTAAAGACGGTTTTAAAGGCTTTATACTACCAAAACAAAATGCCCGCGAAGCCGCCATAGTAAATGACTTGGAAGTTTACGGTATAGAAAACATAAAAGAGGTAGCCGGATTTTTTAATGGCGATCTGGATATCCAGCGTACGCAAGTAAACACCCGCGAAGAGTTTTATGACAGCTTGAGCAACTACGATGCTGATTTTAGTGAAGTAAAAGGCCAGGAAAATATTAAACGAGCGCTTGAGATAGCCGCAGCAGGCGGTCATAACCTGATATTGATAGGGCCGCCCGGAGCCGGTAAAACCATGCTGGCCCGCAGGCTGCCGTCCATATTGCCCCCTTTAAGTTTGTACGAGGCGCTGGAAACCACCAAGATTCACTCGGTTGCGGGCAAACTGTCCGCAGCAGATGCATTGGTTACCGTGCGCCCTTTCAGGTCACCCCATCATACCATATCAGATGTCGCCTTAGTTGGTGGCGGGGGTAACCCGCAGCCCGGTGAGATATCGCTGGCGCACAATGGTGTTTTGTTTTTAGATGAGTTGCCAGAGTTTAAACGCAGCGCGCTCGAAGTAATGCGCCAGCCGCTGGAAGAGCGTAAGGTCACCATATCGCGCGCTAAGTTTAGTGTCGACTACCCCAGCAGCTTTATGTTGGTGGCCAGCATGAACCCCTGCCCTTGCGGCTATTATAATCACCCCGAAAAAGAATGTATTTGCCCGCCGGGCGTAGTACAAAAGTATCTGAGCAAAATATCCGGACCATTATTAGACCGTATAGATCTGCATGTGGAAGTAACCCCGGTTAACTTTAACGAACTAGCATCGGAGCGCCTGGCAGAGAAAAGCGAATTGATTAGAGAAAGGGTTATTACTGCCCGCGAGGTTCAATTAACGCGCTTCGGCAACAAACCCAACCTGCACGCCAATGCTCAAATGAGCCCCCAAATGGTGCGCGACGTTTGTAAGATAACCGAAGCCGGCCAAATGTTGCTTAAAAAAGCCATGGAGAAGCTAGGCTTGTCCGCACGTGCTTATGATAGAATATTAAAGGTATCGCGCACCATAGCAGACCTTGCCGGCAGCGAAGAGATCAAAATAGAACACCTGGCCGAAGCCATACAATTTAGAAGTTTGGACAGAGAGGGATGGGCTGGCTAATAACGCGGCTGCTTCATATGCTTTACCAATACTTGATTAAACGTTCTTAGCCACAGGTCGCGCCCGGTGCTGGTCCAGTGCGTGTCAGACGGCCGGTATAACTTTTCTTTATTAGGCTGATGCTTGAACAATCCGTAGCAGTCAAAAACCTTGGGCTTCAATGCGGGGTGGTTCTGTATTTTGGGTATAAGGTTATTGTACGTAAACTGCTTATAGGTAGGGTATAACACTGTTGTAGGATTAGGGATGATAGATAAGTAAATTTCATCAAACCCTGCTCTTTTGTAAACATCAAAAGCATTATTTAAACCGGCAACTATTTTAGCCAGTTCAACATCGTTTATGGGCTTGTAAGAACTTTCTAGAAAGGCGGTATCAACGGTGCTGTGCAACAGCAAAAACTTACCATCGGGCGATACCGTAGCATCCGCGTGTGAGCGGCCGAAAACAGCATAACTAATTTTTGCTTTAAGCTCTTTTAGGGGGGTTAAAAAACTATAATCCCACACATTAAACTCATAATTAGCTTCGCGATTATTGAGCCTGAAATCAAAACGAAACCGTCTGCGCTTTTCGGCAGTGTTCAGGCCTTCCAGGTTATCGTTTTCTTTAACGGGGTGTATAAAATTCACCAGGTACGCGCTATCTGCCAGCAGCGATCTTACATTGCGTTCTACCGTTTCTATGATAAGGTAATTCTTTTTACTGCGATCCATTAACAGTGGCAAAACATCCCTAAAGTTTGAGGCCGCAAACCCAATTTTATCAGCGCCACAAAAGCTAATACGCGTTTTAAAAACATTAAAGGTGTAGCTATCGCTTAAGCCATAAACGTTATATAACCTTACATTGCTATCGCAGGCCGCAATAGGTACAATATCTTCGCTACCTACAGGCTCGGCAACCCTGAATTGGGGTAAATAGGTAAAGCCATAGAGGTCGCCATATTTGTACTTGTCAGAGCCCCACCAGCTACGTAATGCCTCGGGCGTTTTTCGCAAGTTGGAAAGCACTTTGGTAAAATCATCTACTGCGCAGACAACCAGCACAAATGCCGATATCACCATGATAAAATATGCTACTATTTTTTTCATCGGCTAAAACTGAAAATAGATAAACTGTTTGTTGTTAAACACCCCGAAGAAATAACAGCAAAATCCAATAGCTATAAATAATACTATAAAAGAAAGGGTGTTTTTGGTTGGCACGGTAAGGTAAAACCACTCTTTAGCACACAATAGAACGATAAGCCCAATAGCGAACCACATTTCTGCACTATTAAGCGCCAAAGCAAATGCGTCTGTCCTGTTTATAGTAAAAAAGCTTTTGATGATATAAAATGCGTCGGTTGTACTAGCCGATCTGAAAAACACCCAGGCCAAAGACACCAGAAGATAGGTGAATAGGACTTGAAAGATGTGCTTTATGGCATTAGGTTTAAAGCTGTGGCCTGCCCGTTGTAAAACTTTATTTATGATAATGTGGCTCACCAAAAAAATGCCGTGCAGCGCGCCCCAGATAATAAATGTCCAGTTGGCGCCATGCCAAAAGCCGCTTACCACAAAAACGATCAGCAAGTTTAAATACCAATGTGGTACAGCAACCCTATTGCCGCCTAGCGGGATATATAAATAATCTCTAAACCATGTTGACAGCGATATATGCCACCTTGACCAAAACTCGCTCACCGAGCGCGAAAAATAGGGCGACCGGAAATTATCCATCAACCTAAAGCCCATGGTGCGGGCCGCGCCTATGCCAATATCCGAATATCCTGAAAAGTCGCAATAGATTTGGAAGCCATAGAGCAGTGTGGCTATCAGTAATGAACCGCCCGACTGTGTTTGCGGATGCAGGTAGGCGCCATCAACCGCTATAGCCAATCTATCTGCAATTACGACTTTTTTAAACATGCCGGTAGCCATTTGCATAAGGCCGGCTTTCAGGTCTTCAAAGTTGAACGGATGCTTTTCGTAAAACTGGTGTAGTATGTTTTGTGGTCGTTCAATGGGCCCTGCTACCAACTGCGGATAAAACATCACATACAGCGCATATATGCCGAAATGCTTTTCGGCTTTTTGGTTACCGCGATAAACCTCAATGGTGTAACTCATTGCCTGAAAGGTATGAAACGACAAACCTATAGGAAGCAAAATTTTTAAATAACCAAGCCACCCGCCGTTGCCTATTACGTTGATATTAAGAGCAAAAAAGTTGTAATACTTAAACACCGCCAGCACACCGATATTGGCAATAAGGCTTATCACCAGTAAGCGCTTTCGTTTTTTTGGGGCGGTTGTTTTTTCGAGGTAGATACCGGCGAAATAATCAATCAGGATAGTAAAACCAAGAATAAGAATATATATCGGCACAAACGCTATATAGAAATAGCAGCTTGCTGCCAATAATAGCCCCCAACGATATTTATGCTCCAGTATAAAGTATAGTGAGGTGACCAGGAGATAAAATATCAGGAAAGGCAGCGAATTAAAAACCATTGATATAGTAAAGGCGACAGTATACCGGTAACAAAGATAATGATAACAACCATATACAAAAGTCGCTAAACTCTGTCGCAGTGTCCTATTAAAAGGTCGGTGCGGGCTTTGTGAATAACCCCGGATTTTCCTGTGGCTTAAAAAATTAATTTAAAAGTTTTTAAAAAGCGCCCCTGTAGCACATTGTACTGCATGCGCTGTTATTGGCACTGGGTTTGTCTTGTTGTAAGTACAAATCATAACATTGACATGAAAACTTTAAGAAATAGTGTAGTAGCCCTGGCTATGGCCGCAACGGTAATAGCATCAGGATGTAATTCATTAAACAAAACTCAAAAGGGCGCGGCCATTGGCGCAGGTGCCGGCGGCGTAGTAGGCGCTTTAATTGGTAAAAGCGCAGGTAACACTGCCTTAGGTGCTATTATTGGTGGCGCAGTTGGTGGTACCGCAGGTGCTTTAATTGGTCGCAAAATGGATAAACAAGCGGCCGAGATCAAACAAACCGTTCCGGGAGCTACCGTTATCAGACAGGGCGAAGGTATTCTGGTTAAATTTGACTCTGGTATACTATTCGACGTTGATAAATCTGATCTGAAATCTGCGGCAAAAACCAATTTAGATAATCTTGCTCAGTCGTTGACTAACAACCCGCAGACTAACATTACTATTATTGGCCACACAGACAGCACCGGTCCGCTAGATCATAATATGGATCTTTCTGTACGTCGTGCTCAGTCGGTTCGTTCATACATTATAGCTAACAATGTTAACACTAATCGTTTAACAACCAAAGGCCAGGGCCCAAATGAGCCAATTGCAGACAATACAACCGTTGATGGCCGCGCTCAAAACCGTCGCGTAGAAATTACCATTGTAGCTAACGACCAAATGAAACAACAAGCTGCACAAGGCAACTAATACAACAGTGTATATAGTTTTTTACAAAGGTCCGGCAATCGTCGGGCCTTTTGTTGTTTTAACCGTTTTTACCGATGTGACAAATCCACCGCCATAATTTCACCGTAATATTTACCATCTTTACCGATTTGTTGCAGCTACCCACCCATTTTGCGTAGGCCGATATTTAATAGTACATTAGTTTTGAGGTATAAATAATAAACAATCACTAAACACTAAAACAAAATGGAAACCTACCAAAACCCTTATATGAGCCTTCCGGGCATTTCTGCAGAAGAGCTGGCTTTTTTACAACAAGCAACCGCAGGCTTAAACGACGGTCAGAAAAGAAGCTTCTACCTGATCTATTCGGGTAAACGCAAAAGCCCGCAGGATATGTTGATATTCAGCATCGTAGGTTTATGCTTAATCCCTGGTTTTCAAAGATTCATGACTGGCCAGATAGGTATGGGTATATTATACCTTTTCACTATCGGTTTGTGCTTCATCGGTTCAATTATGGACCTTGTAAACCACAAAAAGCTGGCGCTAGAGTTCAACGAAAAAATGGCTATCGAAGCCTTTAACATTGCTAAACTTAGCCAATAATCACCAGTAGGGTAAAGCCCGATTAAAATATATCAACGCGCCAAAGCTTTTTTTATAAAGGGCTTTGGCGCATTTATTTAATGCTGGCAGCTGCATACCCTAACATATTTTGATACTTTTATGTCATCTGTGAAATCAAAGCAAAATCATTGAAATCACGCTCAACATGAAACTATCTCAACTTACTGGCTATCTTGAAACCCTTGCGCCGCTGGCATATCAAGAGGACTACGACAATGCTGGTCTCATTGTCGGCAATCCAGATCTGGATATCCAACAGGTACTGATCTCACTGGACTGTATAGAAGCGGTGGTTGATGAGGCCATTGCCACCAACTGCCAGGTAATCGTATCTCACCACCCCATAGTTTTTAAGGGCTTAAAACGTTTTAACGGCAAAACGTATGTCGAGCGGGTGGTTGAGAAAGCAGTTCGCCATAACATCGCACTTTATGCTATCCATACTAACCTGGATAGTGTGCTTACCGGAGTTAACGCTAAAATTTGCGAGGTGCTTGAATTAGAAGATCTGCGCATCCTGTCGCCAAAACAAGGGTTACTAAAAAAACTGGTTACCTATGTGCCGAATAATCATGTAGATCAGGTGCGCAACGCGCTGTTTCATGCCGGGGCGGGCAACATTGGCAACTACAGCGAGTGCAGTTTTAACGCGCCCGGTGCCGGGACGTTTAAAGGAAATGAAGACAGCGACCCCTACGTTGGAGAACCCGGAAAAAGGCATACCGAGTCAGAAACGCGTGTAGAAACCATATATCCGGCAAATTTGGAGAGCAAAATATTGATGGCCCTTATGCTGGCTCACCCTTACGAAGAGGTGGCTTATGACTTATATAGCTTAACTAATCAGCATCCGGAAGTAGGATCAGGAATGGTAGGCGAACTAGAGGAACCTATGGATGCTGCCGAATTCCTATATCACCTTAAAGAAAAAATGCAGACTACGGTGATAAGGCACACAGCGCTTACCGGCAAAAAAATAAAAAAGGTAGCTGTTTGCGGCGGCTCGGGCGGCTTCTTGTTGAAGCACGCCATTGGCGCAGGTGCCGATATTTTTATTACTGCTGATTATAAATATCACGAGTTTTTTGATGCTGATAACAAGATCATCATTGCGGACATTGGCCATTTTGAGAGCGAACAATTTACCCAGCAACTGCTGCACGATCTGATAAAACAACGCTTTGCCGATTTACCATTACGCTTAACCAGTGTGAACACCAATCCGGTGAGGTATTTTTTGTAGCCAGACTGAAAATGGTGACAAACAGCAAATTACAATTGCATTATACAATAAATTAAAAAATTCGTATCTTTGCCATCCGTTTATAAATAAATAAGCATAAATCCCGTCGAAATAATGGAACAAACCGTAGAACAAAAGCTTAAAGCGTTATACGAATTACAAACCATCCACACTAAAATTGATAAAATTCGCCAGGTTAGAGGTGAATTACCTATGGAGGTTGCCGACCTTGAAGATGATGTTGCAGGTTTAGAAACCCGTATACAGAAAATTAAAAGCGAGCTGGATGATCTGGAAGATGATATTGTTACCCGCAAAAACCTGATCAAGGATGCGCAGGCCAACACCAAAAAATACGAAACTCAACTCAATGAAGTAAAAAACAACCGCGAGTATGATGCAATTTCAAAAGAAATTGAAATACAAGGGTTAGATGTACAGGTGAGCGAGAAAAAAATCCGTGAATATGGTTTTGATATTGCTTCAAAAACTCAGGTTTATGAAAAAGCTTTGGCTGACTTAGAAGCCCGCAAGAGCGATCTTGATGCTAAAAAGCAAGAGTTAGGTACAATTACTGCAGAAACCGAAAAAGATGAGACCGAATTAACTACTCAGGCGGATAAAGCTTTACCAAACATTGACGAGCGTTTACTATTTGCTTACAACCGTCTGCGTAAAAACGCTAAAAATGGTTTAGCTGTAGTAACCATTCAGCGCGATTCATGCTCTGGTTGTTTTAACCAAATCCCGCCACAACGTCAGTCTGATATCCGTCAACGCAAAAAAGTTATTGTTTGCGAGCATTGCGGCCGTATCTTAATTGACGAGCAAATGGCTTTAGATGAAGAAGAAACTGCAACCGCTTAATTTTTAAGCTTAAGTAATATAAAAAGCGTCCTTCATAATTTGGGGGACGCTTTTTTTGTATATTAGATTCCTGATATGTTGAAAAACATATATATTTAACCAATGCTAAAAGCGCGATTAATTTATTTAGGCCTTATTGTAATAACGGTTATAACCGGCTTGATAACGCGCGAACTCTCGTCTGTTATTCCGCTTTTTATTGGCGACATTTTGTGGGGGTTAACTGCTTTTCTGTTGATGCGTTTTTTATTTATCAAAAAATCACTACAGTTTGCTGTGGTTATAAGCGGCATCTACGTTACCCTTACCGAGCTTAGCCAACTGTACCACGCACCCTGGATTGACAAAATCAGGCCCACATTTATTGGCCGTGTAATGTTAGGAGAAACTTTTTTACTGACCGATATATTATGCTATTTTATCGGTATTGGCCTGGGTATATTGATTGAACTTTCATTGCGTACACTGGTACGTAGCATGTATCCCGAACTTGACTGATTCCTTACTCTTTTATTAGCAATTCTCCGTTAACTAAGCCCTCCAATTCAGAAGGGTTGTGGCTCACTATCAATACAGTAGCTTTTAGTTCATTAAATACTACCTTCAGGTCCGCTATCAGCGCTGTCTTCAAATCAGGATCAATGGCCGAAAACGGCTCATCCATCAATATCAACTTAGGTTTAGTAGTTAGAGCACGCAATACGGCCAAGCGCTGTTGTTGCCCGCCTGATAGGTGTTGGGGCTTATGATCGTTCAACGTTTCTAATCTCCCAAGTTTTAACAAGCGATTTATCCAGGCAACATCGTTTGTTGCATATTGCAAATGCTGTAGTACCGTCATGTTAGGAAATAGCGCGAAATCCTGAAATACAAAACCGGGCATCCTTTTTTGTGGTAATAAGTTAATTCGATTTTCGGTATCCAGCCAAATATCATCCCCTGCTACTATCCTTCCTTTTTCGGGCTGCGCCAACCCGGCAATCACCTTTAGCAAAGTAGTTTTGCCGGCACCGGATGGCCCGAAGATCTTGGTTATGGTGCCGGTTTCAAAACGGTGGCGTACCTGTAGTGTTTTTTTGCCATGATACACCGTAAGGCTCTTTTGTATGTCAATGTCGATCATTCCAACGGGGATTTAGCCTGGTATTTATTGAATATAAAAACGCCTGTTACCAGAACAAAGGTGATAACAAAAAGAATGAGCGAGTAAGCATTTGCGGCTTCATAGTCCATACGTTCAACCGAATCATAGACAGCGATGGATGCTACCCGGGTTACATTAGGAATGCTGCCGCCTATCATCAGCACCACGCCAAACTCGCCAAGCGTGTGTGCGAAAGTTAAAACGAACGCTGTGATCAATGACGGTTTAATATTTGGCAGCAGAACGCCTTTAAATGTCCGCCACCGAGTTTTACCCAGTGTATACGATGCTTGCGCCAGCGACGCCGGCAACTGCTGTAGCGCCGATTTAATAGGCCCTACCATAAAAGGCAAACTGTAGATTACTGAGGCTAGCACTAATCCCTGAAAAGAAAAGACAAACTGTACGTCAAAAGTCTCGCTCAACCATTTACCAAACCCGCGTTGCGGACTAAACGCCAGCAGAAGATAAAAACCCAGCACAGACGGCGGTAACACCAAGGGCATAGTTATAACTGCTTCGATAATGGTTTTTATAAATGAACGTCCTTTTGATAGCCACCAGGCCAGGGGCAAACCCAGCAGAAACAACAACAACGTTGTAATTGCCGCCAATTTTAACGTAAGCCATATAGGCGAAAAATCCATTTTTACTTTGTGCGATAACCGTATTGTTCAAATATACGTTTAGCGTCAGCACTTAATATATACCGGTAAAACTTTTCGGCGTTTGGGTTGGCGGCCCCCTTTTTTAATATTACCATTCCCTGTCTTATCGGGGTGTATGTGTTAGGGTCTATAGCTTTCCAGTACAGTTTGGTTTTATTAGCCGGGTCACATATAAGCGCTTGCGTGGTAAAGCCAACATCTACCACGCCCGTGGTGATGTAAGTGTTTACCTGAGATATACTTTCGCCGTAAACAACCTTGCTTTTAATATCTTCACGAATGCCTTTTGTCTTCAGCAGTTCTTCGGCTGCTGCACCATAAGGTGCCACAGCGGGGTTGGCCAACGCCACCTTTTTAACATTCGGCGTAAGCAGCACCCGCTCCCAGCGCTCAAAACCAATATCCTTTGAACTGCAGATGATCAGATTACCCAAAGCATAAACCACCGGGGCCTTCGCTGAAAATCCATCTTTAAAAAGCGATTCGGGAAAAGCCATATCAGCAGATAAATACACATCAAAGGGCGCCCTGTTTTTAATCTGTGCTACCAATTTACCCGATGAACCCACAATAGGTTCGATATCTACTCCGGATCTTTGCTTAAAATCTTTTTGCAATACGGTGATAACCGCCTGCAAATTAGCTGCCGCTGCTACCCTAAGTACCTGCGCAGCAGACGCGAACGAGCCTAGCATGGCGACAGCAAATAAAAAACACACGCGTTGTAAGGTACCGGCAAATTTGGGATGGTGGTTCATGGCTATATGCTTGGTGTAAATATAGAACGAATTATCAAAAGCATTAGTGCTCTTTAAGCGTAGTAGCTAGACTGTAGACATTCATCAGATTACTTTTGATACGCTTCCTGATAAATAGCGCTCAACAAAGACTTATCGCCCTGCGCGTCGCCAAGCAGTTGCCAGATCATAATGCCCGATGCCGTTTTTTGGGCTAGCTGCGTTTTTTGTTTAATGGTAGGGATGCCGTTATAATAAATGGTTTTGCCGCCCGGCAGTGCCCATTCGTCTACCAGCTCGGCGCCAGGGTATTGGGCTACCAGTTGCTTGTAAGTCATGCTCATGCCGGGCGTGATTAAATCCTGGCCAAAGCCATAGCCATAAAAACCGACACCCAATACCATTTTTTCTTTTAGTACTTTCTTTACAGTATAAAAATAATCCAGGTCGGTCACCGCCTTGTCATAAGGCGAATGCGGTCCAGGCCTATCAGGCCTGCCCGGGCTGGTATGGTCGTAGCTCATCAGGCTTACAAAATCATATTGGGCCAGCGCGGCCTCGGTAAGCTGGTCCTTGTAAAATATGGCAATAGCTGCAGTAGTCAACAGCTTTTTTTCCCTTAACGCCGCCGACAATTCGGTTGCAAATTTCTCATAATTTTCATCAATATCCCCGCCTTCGATATCTACATCTATCCCATCGAAACCGTACTTTACAGCCACGTCAACCAAGGCTTTTACAAAAGCTGGCCGCTTATCATCCATTAATAAAGCCTGATAATAAGTGTGCTTGCTCCCCCCGGCTATAGAGGGTAGTACTTTAACATTTTTAGCATGGGCCGCTTTAATAAAAGGCAACAGCCCTGTTAGGTCTGTATTGAAATTACCCAGCGTATCCGGATTTAAAAAGTACAGGTTAATGTGCGTAAGCTTATCAAACGGCACGGTACTTAAATCGGCGGTTAATGCCGCGCGGATGGCGTAATAGCCAACTATTTTAAATTTGTTGCTGCTTGTTTGCGCCTGTGCGGATAGCATTGTACAGGTAAACAATATTAGCAATAACCATTTATTATTGATTTTAAGCATTGTTTGCATTGTTTTTGAATAACGAGCTAACCAAATTTATGATAAAAATCTTTCGAATCATATTGCTAAATCGATTAAAAGCGCTATAATTGAACCTACAACCCCAATTATATTCTTCTTATTAACCAGTTTTCCATTTTTATGCGTAAACATAATTTTTTGGCAGGCTTTTTTGCTGCCGCGATTTTTTTTAATGCATCTGCACAAAACACTGCAAAACCCGACGATAGCCGCTTCACCAAAGTGGTGCTTGCGCAGCGAATTGAGGAGCCCATGCAGTTTCAAATACTAAAAGACGGCAAGGTTCTATATGCAGAGCGTAAAGGCAAGCTCAAGCTTTATAACCCGCTAACGCAAAAGATAAGCGTGGTACATGAGTTTGGCGTAAGCACTAAATATGTAAGCCAAACCGGTGAAGTTAGCGAAGCCGAGGACGGCCTGCAAGGTGCCGTACTCGACCCCGAATTTGATAAAAACCATTTTATCTATGTCTATTATTCGCCTGCCGGCAGCGAGTCTAAAAACACCTTGGAGCGCTATACCTGGGATGGAAGGGGTCCCTTACTGGCATCATCAAAAAAAACCATCCTGGACGTGCCTGTTCAACGATTTGAGTGTTGCCACGTTGGCGGGGGCATGGTGTTTGATAAAGACAAAAACTTGTATTTAAGTACCGGCGATAACACTTTTTCGCGTGCGTCTGACGGCTTCTCGCCGCTGGATGAGCGCCCTAATATGTCTACCCAGGATTCGCAAAAAGGATCATCGAATACAGATGATCTACGCGGCAAGATCTTGCGCATTCACCCCGAGCCAAACGGCACTTATACCATCCCTAAAGGAAACCTATTTGCCAAGGGCACACCAAAAACACGTCCCGAAATTTATACTATGGGCAACCGTAACCCATGGCGATTATCTATAGACAGCAGAACCGGGTATTTATACTGGGGTGAAGTTGGCCCTGACGGCAGCGTAGACGACTTTGAAAAACGCGGTCCGCAATCATACGATGAGTTTAACCAGGCGAAAAAAGCCGGCAATTACGGCTGGCCGTATTTTATCGGTAATAATTTTCCGTACCATAAATATAATTTCGCTACCAAAGAAAGTGGCCCTTTGTTTGATCCTCAAAAACCGGTTAACACATCGCCAAACAGTAGCGGCTTAAACGAGCTGCCGCCAACTACAGCGCCGTTTATCTGGTACTCAAAACAACAAAGCAAGGAGTTTCCGCTTGTTGAAGCAGGTGGTAACAGTGCCGTCGGCGGTCCGATATTTCATGCGGCTGATTTCAGTAACGCGCCCCGCTTATACCCTTCATATTACGAAGGCAAATGGTTTATTACCGACTGGGTACGTGGCTGGATAAACGTTGTCACTATTGATGATGATGGCAAATATGTAAGCATGGAGCGCTTTTTGCCTAATTTTAAACCGCGCGGACCAATTGATATGAAGTTTGGTCCTAATGGGGATTTATACGTGTTAGAATACGGTAATGGTTATTTTAAAGACAACCCCGAAGCCGAGCTGATACGCATTGAATATAATGGCGGCAACCGACGGCCCGATGTGCAGGTAGCGGTAAATAAAGTTGCCGGTGCTACGCCGTTGACCGTAGCGCTAACATCTGCCGGCACAAAAGACGCTGACGAGGGTGATAAACTGAGCTACTCCTGGAAAGTTACCCGCAATGGCGCGCCGTTTAAAACTATCGCGCAAGAAAACCCTAATTTAACATTAACTACGCCGGGTGTTTATAAAGCGCTGTTAACTGTAACAGATTCAAAAGGTGCAAAAAACAGTAAATCGGTGGAGGTGAAGGTGGGGAATCAGCCGCCGGTGGTTAATTTGGCAGTAACCAAGGGTAACTCCAGTTTCTTCTTCCCTAATAAAAGTATAGCTTATACCGTAAGTGTTACCGATAAAGAAGACGGCAGCCTGGCGAATAAAAAGATTTCGCCTGCCCGGGTGTCTATCAGTGCAAATTATTTGTCCGAGGGGTATAACATGACAGCCATTGCATCAAAACAAGGTAGTATGGATGCGGGAGCGCAATACGCAACTGCTTTGGGCCTGATTGCTAAAAGCGATTGCCGCTCATGCCATTCGGTTACAGAAAAATTGCTTGGCCCGTCATTTACGCAAGTTGGCCTGAAATATAAAGGCGAGCCAGGTGCTACCGACAAATTGGCTAAAAAAATAATTCAAGGCGGCGAGGGTGTATGGGGTCACGCCCAAATGCCTGCCCACCCAACCCTGGCTGATGCTGACGCGAAGGCTATTGTAAAATATGTTTTGAGCTTAGGCTACCCTGCACCAAAAGCAAAATCGCTGCCAGTGGCGGGGATCTATACGCCAATCGTTCCGGAAGGAAATAATAAGGATGGAAGCTTTATTCTGCGCGCGGCGTATACAGATCGTGGCGCAAACGGAGTAGCAGCACAAACCAGTGAAAGCATGCTAGTGCTGACCGCGCCAACCCTGCCAGCACATAAAGCTATTGAAGGTGATGGTGTTGATGTTAATATTGAGCGCACCATTACAAAAGCCACCGGCGCATGGTTAAGGTTCACTAAAATAGATTTGTCAGACATTGGCCAAATCCAACTGCAAACCGGCGCAAGGGACAGGAGCGCAAATATCAGCACCGTTGAGTTACATGCCGGCTCACGGCAAGGCAAACTGCTGGGCACCTACAGCGGCATGGCCAACCCGGGTGATGTGAATATAGACATCCCTGCGGGGCAGGGCATAACTGAGCTTTACTTCGTATTCAGCGGCGCACCTATGCGTATTAGTGCCGTTAAATTTATTGAAACCAAGTAATCTGCATAAATTATAAAGAAATGACGATAAGAAGGGATTTTTTGAAGAGTATGGGCGCGCTGGCCGCAGGGTCAGTGTTGCTGCCATCGTACAAATTTGCGCCTAAAAAGGTTACCAATGCCGGGGTGCAGTTATACACTTTCAGAAGCGAGCTGATGAAAGACCCTAAGGGGACATTAAAGATTATTGCCGATTTGGGGATTAAACAAATTGAATCTGCAGCCAGTAACAAAGGGTTATATTATGGTCTTACGCCGACAGAAATGAAACAAACATGCAAAGACCTGGGCATGACTCTGCGCAGCGGACATTGCAGTGTAGACGCCAACTGGCAACGCACCATTGACCAGGCTGCAGAGGCTGGACAGGAATATCTTGTTTGCTCATCATTGCCCTTTAATGGCGACACGATTGCTAACTACCAAAAAGTATCTGAACGCTTTAACAAGGCCGGCGAAGAATGTAAAAAAGCAGGCTTAAAGTTTGGTTACCATAACCACGATTTTGAGTTTAAAAAAGATAAAGGACAGGTGTTGTATGATATCCTGTTAGATAACACCGACGCTAAATTGGTTCACATGGAGCTTGACCTTGGCTGGGTGGTAGCATCAGGCAATGATCCTTTCGCTTATTTCAAAAGGTACGAGGGCCGTTTTCCGCTTTGGCACTTAAAGGATATGAAGGGCAAGGGCAGTGTCGAGTTTGGAAATGGCGGTTTAGATATTGTCGGCATGCTTAAACAAAGCAAACAGGCTGGTTTAAAATACTTTTTTATTGAACAGGAAGAGTATCCGGCAGGTTCGCCGTTAGCTAGCATGAAGTTAAATATGGAATATTTGAATAAGATAAACTATTAGTTACATTGCTACATTGTGCCCGGGGCGTGGGTCCTCGGGCAATATTTCCATATCAGGGTATTCAACGTAGTCAGCATACCATTGTATAGCCCCAACTACATCTAACGCATCCTCTGCATTAATATCAATGGTTTCGAAGGCATACAGCTTACCATGCGCATACCCAAATAATTGTATTTCATTGTGATTGGGCTCAAAAATATCATTCTCAAGACAATATACCCTTATCTTCAAGCTGGTATCTCTCGAATGGATCACATCACGGCATGGGTTCTTCGGATCGGTCGCCAACAGATATACATTGTATTCCATATAAAACTTCTAACAACACATTTTTAAGATGGTTTTTAAATTTATGCTTTGTTTCAAAAAAGACTTTGCTGCGCCGATAATTTAGGATTGATCATTGGGGTTATAATAGTAATCGTGTTAAAATTTGTTAAAGCTTAACGGGCGGGGATTAATGGGCTTATTTTAGCCCAATGATAAGACTGATCGCTTATATTATAATATGCTTTGTGCTGGCACATCATGCCGCTCAAGCCCAAAGCACAGTCAAAGGTAAAGTGTTCGAGTTGAATACTGAGATCATGCTATCAGGTATCACGGTAGAAAACCAGACGCAAAACATAAAAACCCATACAGACCCGATGGGGAACTATAGCATAAAAGCCCAAAAAGGCGACCTGCTTTGTTTTTTTGGTTTAAACTATTTGCCTGATACTGTTTACCTTATCAACACAAAAAACAAGGATGTATATCTACTATTACGCAGCAATCAACTTAAAGAAGTTAAAGTAACTCAAACCGAGGTAAACTCAAGTGGCTGGGCCATCCCGGCAGAGAAAGGTGTGCTTGGCAGTAAAACTGTGTTCTATCAACCAGCAGGCGGTTTAAAAATCAAGCTCTTCACCTCTCACGCTGCGGATAAAAAGCGAAAAAGGCTAGAAGCATTAGAGCAGCAGGGCGAAACCGAGCGACAGATATCCCGTGTATTTAGTGCTGCAAACCTTATAAATTATGTGCCGCTTACCGGCCAGGAATTGACTAATTTCATGATCAAATATTTGCCATCTATCGCTGTCTACGAAAGTGGAAACTTCAATTTCGCCGACTATATAAACGATAGCTATAAAGCTTTTTTAACCATCCCCGAAGATAAGCGAAAATCGCCGACCTATTTTCAACTAAATGGCGCAGCTGGCATAAACTAATTATTAAGGATCAGATGTCAGTTGCCTGATTTAAATGCCGACTAACATTAATGTTTGATAGCCACCGTTTCGAAAAAATTATACTACATCTGCGTTATTGATACCGGCTACAAAAAACGGGTGCTTTACATCGTCAAATAAATGACAGTAAAATCAACCAATCATGAAAAAACTTTTACTACTTATATGCGCAGGGGCGCTATTATTCACCATCGGCTGCAAAAAACAAGATCAGGAAGTAGCTCCTCAAGGCAATGGTAGCTGGACCTTAGCAGGCGTATCTTATAAAGCGAATGTTACTTACAAAGGCCCCACCTCTCACGGAGAATTCTTAATCAATTTTTGGGAGTCTGCACCAACGGCCGACCTGAAAGTTAACAGTCTTGCCTTAAGTTTTAAAGAAGATCCAACAACCAGCGGCACATACCAATTAGTAGGGTATGGCACAACGCTGTCAGGCAAACAGTTTACATTGGCTGCCGGTACTAAAGAGGGGTTAGCCTATGCTTACATCGGCGCTACTAATATTGATGTAACCATTACAGTTACCGGCGGAAAGGCTAAAGTTGTCATTCCGGAAATAACCCTAAAAGGCGCCTCAGGCCAAGCTGACGCAAAATTATCTGCCAGCGTACAAGAAATGTAATTGTACATCACCCTCAATACTCATAATAAACAAGGCCGCCTTTTAACGGGCGGCCTGTTCTTTTATATAATTATAAATTAGGGGCAAAATTCAACTCTAGCTAAAAAAGGGCCGAAAAACTCTCGCAGTGTTTCGAGCCCTACATCTACCTATGAAAAACAACCCTTTTGGGAGGGTTATAATACTATAAACAAACATCCTGCCAGTGTAACGCAGCCGTTACACACAGCTAAATTCCACCTATTACAAGGTAATTGGGTATTTCAAACGAAGAATTTATTCCCCATCTAGGGTACTGTTTGCACAGTGTGGGGAGAAGCTACTACCCCTTGGCGGCCGATAGCACACAAGCAATGTTCATCAAGTTTACCCTTGGCTAAAAATCATTTGTTAGTTACTATTAGCAATTCAGCACTATAAGTAGGTACAGCGGATTTTTTTTTGTTTATATTAGATTTCCTTATATAATGCAACATAGAAATTACGTTAAAAGCTTGCATTATACAGGTTTAATAGCCTTACATTAGTAGCTGGCAATATGCAAACATCTGAAAACTATGTCGTTCTGATCCAAAAGATCAATACTTTCATCAGAAAGTATTACCTGAACAACCTTTTGCGGGGTTTGATATTTTTGGGCGCTGGTTTATTTTCGGCATATATTGTTATTACGCTTAGTGAATACTTTGGCAATTTCGATTCATTTTTCAGGGGGGTGCTGTTTTACGGCTTTATCCTGCTTAACCTGGCTTTAACTTCCTGGTTGGTTGTGCCGCCATTAATGGCCTATCTTAAACTGGGTAAAACACTATCGCACGACGACGCTGCGGAAATCATAGGCAAGCATTTTAACGATATCAATGATAAGCTGCTAAATACGCTACAGCTAAAAAAGCAATCCGCCGGTGATGAAAGTCACCGCGGTTTGATCGAGGCAAGCATTGATCAAAAAATTGAAAATTTAAAGCCAGTACGCTTTCCGTCAGCCATCAATATAAAAGAGAATAATAAATATCTTAAATGGGTATTAGGGCCGGTAGCGGTAATTTTAGTTATTGGCCTGGCTGCACCGTCCATATTAACCGAAAGCACTAAAAAGATTATTCGCCATAATGAATACTTTGCCCCTGTAGCGCCGTTCAAGTTTGTTTTGTTAAATAACGACCTTTCGGTAGTTCAAGGCGAGGACTTAAAACTTGATCTGAAACTTACAGGCAACCTGTTGCCTGCCGATGTTTATGTCGAAACCGCCAATAATACTTTTAAGCTTGATAAAGAAAGTATTACCAAGTTTCATTACCAGTTTAGCAACCTCCAGCAAAACACTACTTTCAGGTTGGTAGGCAATGACTTTAAATCTCAACCTTACGAAATAAAGGTAAACCTGCGCCCATCGCTATTGCATTTTGATGTCGAGCTGCGCTACCCTGCTTATCTCCACAAAAAAAATGAAACTTTGAACAATGCCGGCGATCTGACTATCCCCGCGGGAACTGTTATTAAATGGCTTTTTCATACGCAAAATGCCAATAGCCTTGGTTTTGCTATCAACGGCAAAAACCACAAACTACGCCCGTCAAGCCCGGATCTTTTTGAACATACAGAACGTGTTGTAGGCGCCTCTATTTATAAGCTAAATCCACAAAACACCGTAGTTGCCCATAGCGACTCGGCAGCATATCGTATTACAACTATTGCCGACGAGCCTCCTGCTATCACCGTTAATGAGAAACCCGACTCTGTAAGCAACCAGGCTTTTTATTTTGATGGAAAGATTCAGGATGATCATGGCTTTTCGTCGCTGGCTTTCCATTACCGCATTGGCGAACCAGGCAGCAAGACTGGAAGGAATGTAGTAAAACCCGTTAAGGCCGAATTAAATCAGTCAATTTCTGATTTCTTTTATTTCTGGAACCTGAAAGAACTTGACATTAAGCCGGGCGATCGTGTGACATATTTTTTCGAGGTGGCCGACAATGATGACGTTAACGGTCATAAAAAAGCCCGCACTACGGAGCGTACGTTGAACGTGCCCGATGAAAATCAACTACGCGAAGAATTGAACGCCGGCACCACAGGCGTTAAACAGAAAATGCAATCAGCCATAAAACTGGCCGCTCAGCTAGAGCGCGACTCGAAAAAGATAGACCAGATGTTGTTGAACAAAAACAGCTTGTCGTTTGATGAAAAGAAACAGGTTGAAGACTTGTTAAACAAGCGCAAAGAACTTGATGATCTGGTAAAACAAATACAGGCCGACAACAAAAAGAACCTGTACAATCGCCAGGAAAACGAGGAGCAGAGCAAGGAGCTGTTAGAGAAGCAAAAAGAGATTGAAAACTTGCTTAATAATGTGTTAGACCCTAAAACTAAAGAACTGTTGCAAAAGCTGCAGCAACTGATGCAGCAAGGCCAAAAAAACACGACCCGAGATGAGTTATCAAAAATGAACACCGATAACAAGTCGCTCAAAAAAGAGCTCGACCGCATGCTGGAGCTATACAAAAAGCTTGAGTTTGATCAAAAACTCAATCAAAATATCAATCAGCTTAAAAAGCTAGCTGACAAGCAAGAAAAGCTATCTGAAGAAAGTAAACAAGCCGATCAGCAACCCGGCGTTGAAAATAAACAGTTGAACAAGCAACAAGGCGGAGATAAACAGAACGATAAGCAAAAGGCAGGCGACGACAAACAGAAGGCCGGCGACGAAAAGCCGGGTGAAAAGCAATCCCAAGCGGCCGAGAATAAAGAGAAAACAGATCGCCTGGAGCAACAGCAAAAAAACCTAAACAAAGAGTTTGAAGATATTAAGAAAGATTTAAAAGATTTGGATAACCCCGACAATAAACAAGACTTTAAAAATCCCAAGGAAGAGCAGAACAGCATAGAGGAGGAAATGCAGGAGAGCTCAAAACAATTGTCAAAAAACAACAAACAAAAGGCTTCACAATCGCAAAAACAAGCCTCGCAGCAAATGAAAAAGCTAGCCGAAAAAATGCAGAAGGAGCAGGAAGAAAGCCAGCAGGACCAGGCTGAAGTTGATGCTAAACAACTGCGTGAGCTATTAAAGAGTCTGGTAAATAGTTCATTTTCGCAAGAGAAAACAATGGAATCGCTACGAAGCATTAATCCGTCAGACCCGAATTATGTTACGCTGGCACAAACGCAAAAAAATATAAAGGATAATTTAAAAACTGCCGAGGATAGTTTATTTTCGCTGAGTAAACGCATCCCGCAGATACAATCAACCGTAAACCGCGAAATAACCGCTATAAATACGCAAATAGACAATGCCCTTGAAAATTTAGGCGAACGCAGAACAGCTGAAGCAAACCGTAGCCAGCAATATGCAATGACCGCTATGAATAACTTGGCATTAATGTTGAGTGACGCCCTATCGCAATTACAAAATAAAATGGATCAGAAAAGTGGTAAAGGCAAATCGGGCAAACCAATGTCGTTATCGCAACTGCGTAAAATGCAAGAAAAGTTGAGCCAAAACATGCAAAAGGCTCGCGAGCAGATGCAGGGCGAGGGCAGCCAGCCGGGCCAGCAAAAAGGGCAGCAAGGCCAGCAGGGGCAACAGCCCGGTCAAGGTCGCGGCCAGATGAGCGAACAGCTTGCACGCATGGCGCGCGAACAGCAGGCCATACGTCAGGCCATGCAACAGCTTAATAATGAGCAAAGCAAAAATGGTGGTGCAGGAATAAAAGATGCGGATAAAATGTCCCAGCAAATGGAACAAATTGAAAAAGATATCGTAAACAGAAAGATAACAGATGAGGCGGTAGCCCGACAAAAAGAAATACACATCCGTTTACTTGAAGCCGAAAAGGCAGAACAGGAACGGGAGCAGGATAAGAAAAGAGAAAGCCAGGCTGGCAAAGACTTGCCGCCGGGCTATATCAAAGCGCTACAGGAGTATCAACAAGTAAAAGGAAAACAAACAGAGCAAATTAAAACGGTCCCCCCTGCCCTTAATTTATATTACAAGCAAAAAATTAAATCTTATTTTGACCAACTTAATGCCAAATAGTATGGAACAAGCCCCTATTCAAACTACAGATCTATATACGTTGCAACTGCCGTCAAACCGGGAGAGTGTTACGCTATTAGAGAATTTGATAGAAGAAATTGCGGACAAATACCAAGTGGCTGATGACATATTTGCCAACATGATGACCTGCCTTAACGAGGTGGTTACTAATGCCATTATACATGGTAACAAATCAGATCCGGATAAAAAAGTAATTGTTAATGTTGAGGTTGACCAGAAACGGGCCACCTGGACCATTACTGATGAAGGCGATGGCTTTGATTACAATAATCTGCCTGACCCAACTGCCGAAGAAAATCTGGAGAACCTTACAGGCCGTGGTGTATTTATTGTAAAACACTTGGCAGATCAGTGCGTATTTAACACCAAGGGTAACGAAGTTGAACTGCTATTTAAGTTATAAATGCCCGTTATCAATTTTTTTGAAGAGGATATTAGCTATAAGCTTAAAGATAAATTAAAAGTTAAGCGCTGGATATCCGAAACCATTATGGCCGAGGGTTATAAGCTGAATGAGCTTAGCTACATTTTTTGTTCGGACGCATACCTATTGCGGATCAACCAGCAGTATTTAAATCACGACACCTTTACGGATATTGTCACCTTTGATAACTCGGAGGAGGAAATGATAATTACCGGTGATATCTTCATTTCTGTTCCCCGTACGCAAGAAAACGCTGAAAAATTCAAGGTTTCAACTATTGACGAATTACACCGGGTTTTGATCCATGGAGCCCTGCATTTATTGGGTTATAAAGACAAAAGGCCCGCCGATAAAAAAAAAATGACAGAAAAAGAAGATTACTATTTGGCTAAACGTCAATTTATTAGCTAATTTTACTTTTAACGAACAACACCCCCAACCAACAATAATGAAAATATTAGCATTAGTATTCGCGCTGCTTTTTGTGAGCGCACCACCGGCATCAGTTTATGATTTTAAACTGAAAACCATTGACGGAAGTAACTTTTCGTTAAAAAAATATAAAGGCAAAAAAATATTGGTAGTAAACACCGCTTCAAAATGTGGCTTTACCAAGCAATATGCCGATTTGCAAAAGTTATCTGAAACCTATAAAGACAAATTGGTTGTAGTGGGTTTTCCGGCAAACAACTTTGGACAACAAGAGCCTGGCAGCGATGCCGAGATCAAAACTTTTTGCTCGGATTTGTTTAAAGTTTCTTTCCCGATGAGCACCAAAGTAAGTGTTAAGGGCGACGACATTTCCCCTCTGTTTAAGTATCTTACTGAAACTGAAAACCCTGACTTTACAGGTGAAGTAAAATGGAACTTTGAGAAGTTTTTGTTAGACGAAAATGGAAAACTGATTCACCGTTACCGCTCGGCCGTAACTCCAATGGATTCAAAAATAACAGCGGCTTTATAAACGGTTGATTACATAACAAAAAAGCTATCCCAAAAGGATAGCTTTTTTTGTTTGCTATAGTCTGCCCTACTGTTTTGATAAAGCGTGGACCTGAGTTCAGTTTTTTAATTATTTGCCGCCTTTTTCGCTGCTTTTTCGCGATCTTTTTGGAGCTTTTCCTGCACTTTCTTTATTGAATCTTGCTTGGCTTGGGCAGCCTTTTTCTTTTTATTAAAGAAACCCTTTAACAAAAAGTTGTTCTGAGCAGCTTCCAAATCCGCATTAAGCGTAGTAGAAGTTTTATGGACATTTTTCATGGTCGTTTTTGCCTGGGCTATGGTCCCCTCCATCTCGCGAGCCATTTTATCGTTATTAAGCAAGCGGCCTATGCTGCCTTTTCCGCTGTTAACCTTGGCTACAATTTGCGACAGGTTATCAATTAAAGTGCCCGCATTATCAGCCATCTTGGTAAACTTGCCAATAATTTTATCCATATCTATCGGATTAACTGATCCTATTTTATCGCCGTCTGCAACTGTAGCCGTAGTATTTGGGCCGCCCGGCATCAACACTATCAGTTTGTCACCCATTAAACCGTCGCTGCCTATATTCATTCGTGCGTCTTTTTTAATAAACTGCATCACATCGTTTTTAACCGATATAATGACGTTTACTGTAGTATCGTTAACGATGTTGATATCATCAACCACCCCGACATTTATTCCCGCAAAACGCACGTTATTGCCTACCTGAAGGCCGTTTACGTTATTAAACGTGCCCGTTAGCTTGGATGTAGCCCTAAACAGACTTTTTTGATTACCGATAAAAAATACGGCAGCTATAAGCACCAGTAAACCAATAAAAGTAAACAGGCCTATTCTTACTTTTTGTGACGAGGTAATTTTCATGATATATCTTTAAAAAATGATTTTGCTAATTCGTTATCTGATTTTAACATCTCTTCAAATGTTCCTTCGGCAATATATTCGCCTTCGTTCATAATTACTACGCGGTCGGCTGTAATCCGTGCACATTCCATATCGTGTGTAATGATTACCGACGTTGTCTTATACTTCTTTTGCATTTCCAGTATCAGTTGGCTTATTTCGCGGGAAGTGATAGGGTCTAGCCCGGTAGTCGGTTCGTCGTACAACATGATTTCCGGTTTGATAATCAGCGTGCGTGCTAACCCGGCGCGTTTACGCATGCCGCCTGATAGGTCTGAAGGCATCTTGTCAGCTGCGTCGGCTAATCCAACACTGGTTAATATCTCTTCAACGCGTTGATCAAGTTCTGATTGGTCTGTTACCTTTAATACCCGGGTTAACGGAAACTCCAGGTTCTCGCGTACGGTCATTGAATCATACAGTGCCCCACTCTGAAACAGGAAACCGATTTTCATACGGAGCTCCTTCAGTTCTTTCTCGCCGAGATCTACAACATCATCGCCAAAAACTCTTAGGGTCCCACCGTCGGGTACCAGCATGCCTACTATGCATTGTATGGTTACAGATTTACCCTGACCGGACCGGCCCAATACCACTACGTTTTCGCCACGGTGTACGTCAAGGTTTATGTCCTTCAATACATCCTTATTGCCGAATGATTTTTTGAGGTTTTTTATCTCGATTACGACCTCATTCGGGTCATTGGCTTTTTCTGTCTTTTCTAATGTAAGTTCTTGTTCTGCCATGATCCTATTGATAAAATAATAAACTGGTTATTTGTACGGCTATGGCATCAATAACAAAGATCCAGAGGGATGCAGTAACTACTGCAGAGTTAGCCGCTAGCCCAACACTTTCTGTTCCCTTGCTTGAATGAAAACCCTTATAGCAGCCTACGAAGCCTATGGCCAGGCCAAAAAATATGGTCTTAACAAAAGCGGGGATAAAATCGGTATAATCTAAAGAGGCGATAACTTTCGTCGCGTAGAGCGAGAGGCTCATATGGTCTGTAAGATTGAGGGCCAAATAGCCGCCAAACAGGCCTATTACATCGCCAATTAGCGATAGAATAGGCACCATTAGTGTGGTAGCCAAAATACGCGTCACAACTAGATATTGCACCGGGTTAGCGCCGGATACGTCCATGGCATCCAGCTGCTCGGTTACTTTCATACTACCCAACTCTGCGCCAATACTTGACGCTATTTTGCCCGCGCAGATAATGGCAATGATAACGGGGCCAATTTCCCTGACAAATGATACGGAAAGCGTTTTGGGCAGCATACTGGCCGCGCCAAACTCTACCAGGGTGGGCCTTAATTGTAAAATTAAGACGATACCCATAATAAAGGAGGTGATACCCACCAGCATCATGGAGCGGTACCCTATTTCATAACATTGGCGAACAAACTCTGACCATTCAAAACCACCTGCAAAAATACTCTTGATGAATCTTGAAAAGAAAGCTACCTGCTCGCCAATGTCTTCCAGCCATTTCTTCCAGCCGGGTATCGTAATTTCTTCTGCCATGGTGATGCTATTATCGCTCTAACAACAATCTTTTACCGAAATGTTTTCATTTCGGTAAAACAGATTTTATGGCAGCTGTTTTTATTATCGTAACATCGGCACTTCTAAGATCAATAAACGGGTATTTGTCTGTGTATCAATATCTATCGAATCAGCATCTACAATTCCTATTGCATCTTTTTCATTTAAATTTTGATCATCAATTTTTACAGATCCGGCCAACACAAATACGTAGATACCATTGCCTGCTTTTTTAATATTATAACCGATGTTTTTATCTGCTTCGAACTCGCCAATAGAAAATGTCGCATCCTGGTTTATCCATAAGGCGTCAACGCTTTTATCGCCAGACACAAGGGTGGTAAACTCATTCAATTTAAACTGGTTTCTAAAATCGCGCTGGTCATATCTAGGCGAGATATTTTTGATCTTAGGAAACAGCCAGATTTGTAAAGTATTGGCGGCTTCGGTTTGTGAGTGATTATACTCAGAATGTTCAACACCGGTACCTGCGCTCATTACCTGCACTTCGCCGGAGCGAATAACACCTATATTACCCATGCTGTCCTTGTGTTCCAACGCCCCTTGTAATGGAATAGTAATAATTTCCATATTATCATGCGGATGGGTGCCAAAGCCTGTACCACCGTCAATGATATCATCGTTTAATACGCGCAATGCCCCAAAGTGGACCTTGTTAGGATCATAATAACCGGCAAAACTAAATGAGAAATTGGCTTTTAACCATCCGTGATCGCTCGTGCCCCGCCCGCTGGCAGGATAAAATGTAGTTTTCATAAGGTTCCTTAATTATATGTTACAACATTCAATTTTTATTCCACAAATTTATATTGTGTATTTTTACGCACTTTTTAGCTAACAATGACGAAGAAGGCAATAATTGTAGGGGCAAGCGGACTTATTGGCAGTAATTTGCTCGATATACTATTGACCCAGACAGATTACGATGAGGTATTAGTTATTGCCCGTAAAAAGAGCAAGAATAAAAACATCAAGCTTAGTCAGTTGGTTATAGATTTTGATAAGCTAGACGATTTCAAAGATCAGATAACCGGCAATGTTTTATTTTGCTGTTTGGGTACAACACGCAAGGCAACACCGGATTTAGCTGATTATAGAAAGATAGATCACGATTATCCGGTAAAGCTTGCAGAGATAGCCTTGGAGAATGGTATTAGTCAATTTCACTATGTATCTGCTATAGGTGCCAACTCGAGATCGTCAAACTTTTATACAAAGATTAAAGGCGATGCGGAGGATGATCTCAAACAAGTGGGTTTAAAAAGCTTGCAAATTTATGAGCCCTCATTATTGATAGGGAATCGTAAAAAGAGAAGGATGATAGAAAGCATAGCAAGCATATTGATGACGATCATCAACCCGCTATTGCTTGGAGGACTAAGAAAATACAGGGCCATTAAGGCTATTAATGTGGCTAAGGCTATGTTTAAACAATCATTAAAAAACAAAGTGGGCATACAAATATACACCACTGATCAAATACAAAAACGCGCGTGAGTACTTACATTTCTGCTGAGGGCCTTGGGCATCAGTTTCATGACAATTGGTTATTTAAAAACCTGACACTTGGGATTAACCGCGGGCGCCGTGTTGCGCTTGTGGGTATTAACGGGGCAGGTAAATCTACTTTGCTTAAGTTATTATCCGGACAATTTTTGCCAAGCGAAGGTAAAGTGGTGCAGAGTAAAGGACTGCGCATGGGTTACCTGGAACAAGACCCCAACTTTAAAGACGCCGTTACCATAAGCGACTATATCTTCCATGCTGACAATGTGCAGCAGCAAGCTATACGCAAGTACGAAGAGTTATTAGAAAATGACCCTGAAAACGCCGACGCCCTTAATGCCGTAATGGAAGAATTGAGTGAGGTTGATGCCTGGGAATATGAATACAAGATTAAAACTATTCTTGGACGCTTAGATATACATCATCTTAACCAAAGCATAATCACCCTTTCGGGCGGTCAAAAAAAGCGTTTGGCTTTGGCCAAGCTTTTAATAGATGATTCGGAGTTTTATGTATTGGATGAGCCAACTAATCACCTGGACATTGATACTATTGAGTGGCTGGAAAAACTTCTTACAGAAGGTTCAAAAACTATCTTAATGGTTACGCACGACAGGTATTTCCTGGATAACGTCTGTAATGAGATCTTAGAGATCGACCGGGGTAAGATCATCCCATATGTGGGTAACTATGCCTACTACCTTGAGCGCAAAGCGGAGCAAAATGCCTCAGACGATGCGACCTTTCAAAAAAACTCTAATCTGCTTCGAAAAGAGCTTGAGTGGATGCGCCGCCAGCCTAAGGCACGCGGCACCAAATCCAAATCAAGAATAGACGCTTTTTACGATTTGGAAGCCAAGACTCAAAACGGCGGGGCGCGCCAACAGGTTGAACTAAGCGTTAAAACTGCACGGCAGGGTAATAAAATCATGGAATTGCATGATATTACCAAGGGCTTTAACGGCAATATTTATACAGCCCATTTTAATTATGTATTTAAAAAAGGTGACAGAATTGGTTTAGCCGGCAAAAATGGTTCGGGTAAATCCACCTTGCTAAATATGATAACTGGCGGCCTACAGCCAGACAGTGGAAAAATCGAAAAAGGCGAAACAACTGTCTTAGGTTATTTTAATCAGCAAGGAATTACTTTTAGAGATGACGAGCGCGTTATAGATGTAGTAAAAGATGTAGCTGAATTTATTACGATGGCCGACGGCAAGATGATTTCTGCCTCTGCCCTATTAACGTTGTTCCTATTTCCCCCAGCAAAGCAATATGGCTTTATATCTAAGTTAAGTGGTGGCGAAAAGAAAAGGTTGCACCTGATGAGCATCCTGATGAAAAACCCTAACTTTTTAATTCTGGACGAGCCTACCAATGACTTGGATATTGATACTTTAAATGTTTTAGAAGAGTTTTTAATTAACTACGGTGGCGTTCTAATGATTGTGTCGCATGACAGATATTTACTGGATAAGTTAACTGAGCAGCTGTTTATAGTTGAAGACAGGGGGCGCGTACGTATCTATAACGGAAATTATTCATCGTACCGCTTAGAGCTTGAAGAACAAAAGCAACAAGACCGCAATGACAAAGTGACTCCCGTGGTTGCCTCATCATCAACATCCAAACGCAAATTGAGTTTTAAAGAGCAACAAGAGTTGGATAAATTAGATAAGGAAATCGCAGAGACAGAAGTAGAGATTAAAAAGCTTACTGACGAATTAAATAGCGGCATTGGCAACGAAGCTATATTAGAAATGTCGAAAAAAATCGAAGATTTAAATAGCAAGCTTGACAGCAAAAGCGTGCGTTGGATTGAATTAACAGAACGTAAAGAAGCGTATACCGACGTCAAGCAGTAAACTAATAGGATAAAGCATTGAGGGCTTAGCTTGAGCCTAAGAAAAAGCATATCGTTTGTATATAAGGTTCCACGTGGAACTTCAATAGAAATAAATGTTCCACGTGGAACATGGAGGTAAAATGTTTAAAAAGTACGATATAATAGTAGTAGGCGCAGGCCATGCCGGATGTGAAGCAGCAGCAGCAGCAGCCAACCTGGGCTCGTCTGTTTTGCTTATAACTATGAATATGGGCACCATTGCCCAAATGAGCTGCAATCCCGCTATGGGTGGGGTGGCGAAGGGACAGATAGTCCGCGAGATAGATGCCATGGGTGGATACTCCGGTATTATAACTGATAAAACCTCCATTCAATACAGAATGTTGAACCTTTCTAAAGGGCCAGCAATGTGGAGCCCACGGGCTCAAAGCGATCGAATGCGCTTTGCCGAGGAATGGCGCCTGGCCCTGGAAAGAACAGCGAATGTAGACTTTTGGCAAGACACCGTAAGTTCTTTACTGGTTACAAATAACACCATTAAAGGAGTACGCACCTCTTTGGGGGTTGAGATAGAAAGCGATGCTGTGGTGCTAACTAACGGCACCTTTATGAATGGTATCATTCATATTGGTGAGAAAAAATTTGGAGGTGGCCGTGCCGCAGAAAAAGCATCTACGGGGATAACCGAACAATTAGTAACGCTGGGCTTCGAATCAGGAAGGATGAAAACCGGCACCCCCCCGCGTATTGATGGGCGCAGTTTAAACTATAGCCTAATGGAGGAACAATGGGGTGATGAAGGTGCCCGGGGCCGTTTTAGTTATACAGAGGTTGAGCAAATAAAAGAACAACGTTGCTGTTGGATTACTTATACAAACACCAAAGTACACGAAACGTTAAAAGAAGGCTTTGAAAAGTCGCCAATGTTTACCGGCCGGATTAAGGGTTTAGGTCCTCGGTATTGCCCGTCCATAGAGGATAAAATAAACCGATTCGCTGAGCGCGATCGCCATCAAATTTTTGTAGAACCGGAGGGACTTAATACTGTTGAGATTTATGTAAACGGCTTTTCTACTTCCTTACCAGAGGATGTGCAATACAAAGCATTAACACAGATACAAGGTTTCGAAAATGCTAAAATGTTTCGCCCTGGCTATGCTATAGAGTATGACTACTTCCCACCTACCCAATTAGGATTAACCTTAGAAACCAAATTAATTAGCAATCTGTATTTCGCCGGCCAGATAAATGGCACGACAGGCTACGAAGAGGCGGCATCACAAGGTTTCATTGCCGGCATTAACGCGCATCAAAAACTAAAAGAAAAGCATGAACTGATCATGCGCAGATCAGAATCATACATTGGCGTATTAATAGATGACTTAGTGACTAAAGGCACGGAAGAGCCCTACCGTATGTTTACGTCACGAGCAGAGCACCGCTTGTTATTACGCCAGGACAATGCTGATATTCGCCTAAGCCCTATTGGCCATGAATTAGGATTAATCAGCGATGAGCGCCTGGAAAAGGTAAATCAGAAAATAAAAAATTCTGATGATATTGTAAAATATACCCGAAACCATTCTATCGATCAAACAAACGCCAATCCCTTACTGGAAGAGCTCGGAACATCGCCGGTATCTCAAAGTACACGATTGTTTAATTTGATGGGCAGGCCGCAAGTATCGTTTGAGGATCTAAAAAGGGCAAGCACCGAACTGAAAAATTATCTTTCAACCTTTGATAAAGAAACTATTGAGCAGGCTGAAATAAAAATCAAATACGAGAGTTATTTTGAAAAGGAAAAGGAGATTGTTGACCGAATGAAAAAAATGGAAGACAAAGAGATCAATCCGGATTTTGATTATAACAAGATGCAATCATTATCAAAAGAAGCGCGCGAAAAATTAATGAAGATAAAACCACATACTTTAGGGCAAGCATCCCGCATTTCCGGGGTGTCGCCGTCGGATATCTCAGTTTTAATGGTTCATATTTCAAAATAGCTTACAATATCTTGCAAATCAGATAGTTATAAAATATTAAATTTAAGCCATAATTTTATTATCAGAATGATAATCTTCATCTACATAAAAAAACGGCTTATTTCGTTTAAAAATGATGTTAAATAGAAAAGGCTCGGTTTTTAGTAAATTTTTAGCGCCACTATCACTGCTTTTGCTGATTATTGGTTGCGCGGTACAGCAAAAACCCCAGGGAGGCCCTCGAGACACCCAGGCACCCAAATTATTAAAGGCAGAGCCGGCTAACATGACTAAACGATTTTCTTCAAAGGAGATCAAGCTGGACTTTGATGAATATTTTAAATTAACAAACCAGTTTCAGGAGTTTGTTGTTTTCCCCTCCCCTGATAAAATCCCGGATTATAAGGTCCGTGGCAAAAGCCTCATCATAGAGCTGAAAGACACGCTGCAAAAAAACACCACCTATGTAATTAATTTTGGTAAAGGCTTAGTAGACGTAAACGAAGGTAATGTGTTAAAAAACTTTACCTATGTTTTTGCTACCGGTGACCATATTGATTCGTTGAGTATCTCGGGTACGGTAACAAATAACACCACCCAGTTAAAGGAGAAGGATGCTACTGTAATGCTGTTTACATTAAAGCAGGACTCGTTATTATTTGGCAAAAAGAAGCCTAGCCTATTTACTACCACAGACTCTGCAGGTAACTTTACCCTGAGCAATTTGAGAGAGGGCATGTATCGTATTTATGCATTGAAAGAAACCGCGCCGGACAAGATTTATAACAACGATAACGACCTGATAGCTTTTACGAGTAACGCGATAAATCTTACGAAGGATACATCTAATGTCGCTTTAAAACTGTTTAAACAATCGCCAACGAAGCTAAGATTGGTGGATCGGAAGTTTAATCAGGACGGCTCATTATTCTTTAGTGTAAACCGCCCATTGATCAGGCCAACAGTCAAGATACTTTACCCCGCGGGCCTTGACGCGCAAAAAATTACGGAATTTGCGCCCACCAGTGATACGGTGAATTTATACTCAAAAAACATGGATTTTGACTCTATACAGGTTGCATTTTTTGAGGACGGCAAACCGGTAGATACCACATCACTAAGGAAAGGTCGTAAAGAAACATTTACCCGGAACCTGAGTTTTAAGTATGGCGTAAGTATAATGTCTGAACTTAAGCCAGGCAACGACTTAAAGCTATACGCTAATTTACCAATAGAAACTTTTGAGCAAGGTTTAATTACTTTGAAAGAGGACTCAAATAACGTCGCGTTTACATTAACCAAAGATACCGGCACCACAAAAAGGTATACCATCAAACATCGCTGGAGACAAAAAGCTAAATATGTGCTTACCATCGGTGAAAGCGCATTTACATCTATTTATGGCGATAAAAGTAAAAAGCAAAGCCGAACCTTCAATATTGCAACCCCCGAAAGCTTCAGCAACCTAAACTTGACCATGAATGTGCCTGATAGCACAAAAAGCTACGTAGTGGAGCTTTTGAATGAGCAAAGGGTGCCAATTCGCAGAGATGTTATTACCAAAAAGACCAAGCTTAGCTACCTAAATTATTATGTTGGCAAATTTACAGTCCGGGTAGTGTACGACAATAACAAAAATGGTAAATGGGACTCTGGTATCGTTGCGAAAAAATCGCAGCCGGAAAATATTTGGGTTTATGAAAAGACATTTACCTTAAGGCCAAATTGGGAAACTGAAGAAAGTATAGAGATACCGCCCGAGGTTATTGTTCCTTAAACCAGCCGGAATACATTACGTAATTATCCGGAAGCTTCTCCAACATAGCCCTTTGCTCATCAGTAAGGGGCTTTATTTTTTTTGCAGGAGTACCGGCATACAGATAGCCCGATTCGCAAATAGTTTTCTCTAACACGACCGATCCTGCGCCTATTATCACATATTCTTCAACCACCACATTATCCATCACAATAGCGCCCATCCCCACCAGAGTATGATCATGAAGCGCACAGCCGTGTACCAATGCATTGTGGCCTACGGATACATAATTACCTATATCGGTAGCTGCCCCGTTATATGTGCAATGAATTACAGCGCCATCCTGAATGTTAGAGTTGTTTCCTATTTTGATATAATTAACATCGCCGCGTATCACCGCATTAAACCATACAGAACAGTTATCCCCCATGATTACATCGCCAACGATTGTAGCGTTCTCTGCGATAAAGCAATCGTTGCCCCAACTTGGGTTTTTACCTTTTACCGGAAGTATTAAAGCCATAAAAACAGACGTTTAAGTATTTGATTGTTGGCTATGCTATTGTCTATATTTGATAAAACCCTTGGTATGAAAAACCTTATCGCCTTATTTGTTTTTATCACCACTTCCACAACCGTTTACGGCCAGCAATTTAATCAAAATAATAACGTACCGGATTACTTGAAAAAGATTGATACGCCCAGAGTATATCACACTACTACCAAGCTGCCACCGGTACCAAGATTTACAAAAGATAAATTAAATAACGACACTTCTGGATTCGTTAAATCTCCACTGATGATGTTGAAACTCAAACCATCCGGCAAATTGGTAAAGTCATTTCCGTCTTTAGGCTTTATTAAACAGGAGGACATTGCCAGCATGGAAATATTAAAGGATAAACCTGCAGATTCTTTATATGGCGTGAAGGCCAAATATGGGGTAATTATACTAGAACTGGTATCTACAGTGAAAACGTACACCATCCCTCAGTTTCTAACCCACTTCAGCATCGGTAAGCAAGACCAAAGACTCCCAATATATATGGATTTCAATCTGTTAGGCAATATGGCTGGAATGCTGATTACAGAAGGGGATACAAAATCTGTTACCGTGGAAAAAAACAACGCCGGTAAAAAATACATTAATATCCTAAGTAACCAATATCCAAAACTTAGGATCTATTTAAGAAATGATAAAGAAGAACATCAAGAATGGGGCAACGGCTTAAAATAATACGTTGCCATTGTGAAGGGCAGTAATAATTAACTCATGAAAATACTACAGATGAAAACATCGATATTTCTCTTAAGCGTCTTATCTACTATTATGAGCTTAAATGCCTTAGGCCAAACCGGTAAGCTAAATAAAGATACAATTGGTGAGAAAACAACGCCGTTGTATGTGGTAAAATTGGCTGACGGCAGAACGTCCCCTACTAGTCTTCCGGTATTACGGTTTGTTGGATCGCAGCATATAGCTGCTATGGAAATTTATAAAGACGCAAAGTCCATTGAACTATATGGCAACAAGGCAAAAAATGGAGTAATCATTATCACCTTAAAAAAAGAAGCGCCAATACAAACACTTGGAGAGCTTCTAGATCGATATGACGTTTCAAATAAAAACCGGAGCCTGCCCTTGTATATAGATAGTAATTTAACGACCAACGCCCCTGGATCATTTTTCTCACTTACTAACATTAAGTCTGTTAAGGTTGCTAAAGAAAAAGGGACCGGCATGAAATACATAAGTATAATTACTGATTATGTTAATGTTAAACCTGATCGGAATACTTTAAGGATACGTGGCAACGGTACGGTAAATACCAAATAACCATAACGAAATAGTGCTGTAAATTGTGCATATTATAGCGCTATAACCTATCAATGAAATATATCCTATCCGCATTATTATTAATGTTTGCTGTGAGCCAAACCCAGGCTCAGTATGTTGATGAGATCTCCAAAAAGCTTCACGACCCCAAAGAGTTAAGAAAGGATATAGATTTTGCCCGCCGGAAACTAGAGAAAGAACATATCAACATCTATAAATTTATCAGCAAAAAAGCACTTGATCATAAATTTGATAGCCTGAAGAAAGCTATTACCAGTCCAATGATAAGCCTAAAGTTTAATGCCAGGCTAATGACGGTTTTAAGTACCATCGGGGATGGGCACCTTTCATCCACCTTCGAATATTCAAAATTTAGCCCTTCTGATATGGATTACCTGCAAAGGCCGAAAAAACAAAGTGGGCTTAAAACACTCGACTATATTCTTGTAAATAACAGACTTTATGTAAAACAGAATAATGGCGACGACACCAGCATAAAAACCGGGGACGAAATTTTAAGCATCGAGAATAAACCCGTAGCTGCCATTATTGACACCATAATGAGGACCCTCGCCTCTGACGGCTACAACACCACTTTTAAAAAGGTGATGATAAACAATAATGATTTTAGCCAATATTATGGGTTTATCTGGGGCGCAAAAGACACCATGCCTATTGAGCTTAAAAGCAACAACCTTATTAGGAAAGTTAAGTTAATGCCCCAGGAAAAAAGCAACGTTGAATTAAGGATAAATAACACCAAGCCTGTTACCTATAAATTTTTAAGGCCTGATAGCAGCATAGCGTTTTTAAAGGTGCGGACATTTATGCTGGATACCAGCTTTAAAGGTTTTGATGATATATTTAAAACCTTTAAAAAATCAAATTCTAAAATCTTGGTGCTTGACCTGCGCGGTAATACCGGGGGGCGCATTGGTTGGGCTTCAAGCCTTTTTAGTTATTTAACTACCAAACCAGCATACTTTTTTAACAGACCGGATGAACTTATAAAAAACTACCTAATACCGGGCTTAAACAAACTACGCGACCAACAGATAAAATGGTACAAACAATCTAGCTATTATAACCAGGTATTAGGGCAACCCGATGGCTTTGGGGGTGAATTGTATGTATTAACTGATGGTGGAACATTCTCTGCAAGTAGTTTACTGACAGCCAATTTAAAGAAGCACCGAGCTGTGACCATAGTTGGCGAAGAAACTGGCGGTAGCCGCAATATCTGGACAGCCGGCGAAATGAAAAGCGAAATACTACCCGAGAGTAAAATGACATTAACCTATGGCATATTACCCTTTACCTTCGGCGACATAACCGACAATACCGGCCATGGCATAATGCCTGATGTGCCTATTACTTATACAATTGAAGATTATTTAGCTAAAAAGGATTTGGAGATGGAGTGGGTGATGAAGGATATCAGCAATAAATAATGTTTAGAATCCAATAAAATCCCAAGGAATTCTTTTTATAAATACATCAATATAGACTCCCTATCATCTAAAGTATTAGCACCTTATCTTTAAAACCTGGATACCCACCCCCTCCCTTTGTGCTACATCGCTTGATATAACTATTTTTTCCTTTCCATACCAAAGTTGCTTTAAAACACTGTATCCTCCAAAACTTCCTGATGCTCCGGATAATCAGTTGTGTAATGCAATCCTCTACTCTCTTTACGTATCATGGCAGATTTTACAACAATGTAGGATACCTGGATCAAATTACGCAACTCGCAAAGCTTTACAGATAGCTTAGTTTGCTTGTAGAATGATTCTGTTTCTTCATACAGTAACCGCAGTCGACGCATAGCACGCTCTAACCTAAAATCAGAACGTACAATGCCTACGTAATCATTCATCAGCTTCTGCATTTCACGAATATTATGCATTACAAGGATATCTTCATTTGACATTTTTACGCCTTGTTCATCCCAGTCGGGAATATTGTCAGGTATAGCTATGCCTTCAAATTTTTCTATGGCGTTGGTATAAATACGATGCGCAAAAACCAGCGCTTCCAATAGGGAGTTAGATGCTAACCTGTTAGCACCATGCAAGCCGGTTGACGAACACTCACCACAGGCATATAATTGCTGAATAGAAGATTGCCCATAATGATCAACCAATACACCGCCACACATATAATGACAGGCCGGCGATACGGGTATCATATCCTTAGTCATATCTATCCCAATTTCTAAACATTTAGCATAGATATTAGGAAAATGGGTTAATAAGTCCTTTTTACTGCGGTGACGTATATCCAGATAGACGTAATCCTCTCCGGATTTTTTTGTTTCGGCATCTATAGCACGGGCAACAATATCACGCGGAGCCAACGATTTACGTTCATCATACTCCTGCATAAACTCTTCGCCGTTAGTGCGTCTTAAAATGCCACCAAAACCACGTACAGCTTCAGATATAAGGAAAGATGGATAATCTCCGGGATTATATAAAGCGGTTGGATGAAATTGAATGAACTCCATGTTCCTTACTTTCCCTTTAGCGCGGTAAACCATCGCTACACCATCGCCGGTAGCAATAGTTGGATTGGTAGTAACCGAATAAATGTGCCCCGCACCACCTGATGCCATTACGGTAACTTTTGAAAGAAATTTTTCTACCTCATTAGTCTCCGTATTCAAAGCATAAATACCGTAGCAGGTAATATCAGTTGTCGACTTATCTACAAACTCGCCTAAATGATGTTGGGTGATTATATCTACTGCGAAATAATGGGTCAGTATTTCAATATTAGGGTTTTTATGTATCTGCTCTAATAAAGAGCGTTCAATTTCAAACCCGGTAATATCCTTATAATGCAGTACCCTAAATTCAGAATGTCCACCCTCTTTTGCCAAGTCGTAAACACCGTCATTGGTCATGTCAAAACTGGTTCCGTAGTCAATAATTTCGTTAATACGGTCCGGGCCTTCTTTAACAACAATTTCCACAACTTCCTCTTCACATAGTCCGTCACCTGCAATTAGAGTGTCATTAATGTGTTTTTCAAAAGAATCTTCCTTTTTATCAACAACTACCGCAACACCACCTTGGGCATATTTAGTGTTCGATTCATCTTCGTTTGATTTTGTAACTATCAGTACCTTACCATGCTTTGCGGCTTTTAGTGCAAAACTCAATCCGGCTATGCCTGAACCTACAACCAGGAAATCCACTTTTTTGGACATTGCTTATCTATTAGATGTGTAAAATTATAAAGTATGTTAACAATAGGGTTTAAAGATGTTAATTTTGTGTCTGCAAATAGCTAACAAATAATTAAATAGTGGATAACCTTGTTATTTATGGATAATGGTAACTATTTATGAGCGACTTTTGAGTCGCATTAACATTGTAACTAACATTACAAACATCAATAAAATATTAACAAATAAGTTTGTAAAATAAAAGTTGATTATCAAACCAATCTCATAATCAGTATAATGAAAAATAAAAACTATGAATAAGCTGTTAATAAGTAGTTAAAAACAATATTATACTATAATCATCTACCAACTTTTACACATAACTAACACCTTAATAACAATAGTATTTTTATATAAATTAAAATAATTGTTATTACTTGAAATGTTGAAATGGATATATTCGAAGAAATAAAACTGAAAGGCTATGCCGAGGAATATATTGACCCAACGCTTGACCTTTTTGCAGAAATTGAAAAACTTAAAAAAGAAAAAAATGCAGTCATACTTGCTCACTACTATCAGGACGGCGACATACAGGATATTGCAGATTATATTGGCGACAGCCTTGGCCTATCGCAACAGGCTGCAAAAACCGACGCCGACATTATTGTTTTTGCCGGTGTACACTTCATGGCCGAAACAGCAAAGATCCTATCGCCAACAAAAAAGGTATTATTGCCCGATGCAAAGGCCGGATGCTCTTTAGCTGACAGTTGCCCGCCGCACCTGTTTAAAAAATTCAAAGAGCAATACCCTGATCACCTGGTGATTACTTATGTAAATTGTACTGCAGAACTTAAAGCTTTAAGCGATATTGTTTGCACATCAAGCAATGCCATACAAATTGTTGAAAGTTTACCTGCCGATCAAAAGATAATCTTCGGGCCTGATAAAAACCTGGGTGCCTATGTTGCCAAAAAAACAGGCCGCGACCTTGTATTGTGGAATGGTGCCTGCATGGTGCATGAAATTTTTTCTAGAGAAAAAATTACCAAACTAAAAGAGCGCTATCCTAACGCTAAAATATTGGCACATCCTGAATGCGAGGATGTAATTTTAGAAACTGCTGACTATATAGGGTCAACAACCGGGATATTAAAATATGCTACCAGCAGCCCGGCTACTGAGTTTATTGTAGCCACTGAGCCTGGTATTATACATCAGATGGAGAAGGATAACCCGGGGAAGGTATTTATACCGGCGCCACCAAACAATAATTGCGCCTGTAATGATTGCCCTCATATGAAAAGAAATACGCTGGAGAAGCTTTATTTGTGTCTTAAAAACGAACTCCCGGAGATTGATGTACCAGCTGATATAATTGCCAAGGCCGTAATACCCATTGAAAGAATGTTAGAATTATCTGCGAGATTGGGTTTGTAGAATAGTTATACCTAATATTTAGGATTTTACCGATTGTTACATCGGGTAGCCAAGGTCCGGTTAATTTAAAAAAGGAAACCCGCAGTAGTAATACCCCGGGTTTCCTTTTTTTGTTACTTTATGGGCTAATTACCCGCATCTCTCTTAGTTTCGACGGCATCTTGGACATTTTTTGGCAATGCAGAAAGTAAATTGTAGCCGGTTGCGGTTTCAATATCCCGCACGCTCACAATGTAGTTTTTCCAGTCGGCGCCTATGCTGTTTATATTTGGCGTGTTTACCGCAATTACGCGGGTTAAATTAGTGACCCGGCCAACATCTCCATTACCTGTTGGAATAATTACAGCTACTTTCCACACGTTACTTGGTACAGCAATTTTGCCACCATTTATATTAGTTATAGATGTTGCACTTGCCGAGCCTACACCACCTACACCATAGCTACCCATAATGATATAAACCTCGTTACCCGCAACTACTTGCTGGCGCAAATAACCTTCCAGGTCAGCCCAGGCTTTTTGATTATTGTTTGGGGCCTGTGGTATCATATTAGTCATTAAAAAAGTTGCGGAGTTTGCATTAACCGAGCTTGTCCTGTCTGCTGATGGGCAGTTGTGGCCCCTGTCAAAACCTGAACCCTGGTAGCTGTTGCTTTGGACAGTGTACCAACTTGGGTCTAAACCGGCATAACCTGCAAAATTATCTTGTCTGCCTGTGGCATTGGTGGTGTTAGTGGCGTCTAAGTGCCAGCTTACCCAGTTGGGCGTACCCCTAACGTTACTGTACGATTCTATATAATAACCGGCATCAATAAGGTAATTGGTATTAAATACCATTGAAGCCTGAGCGCCTGATGGGTTTCCAAATAATATATTGCTGTTATCGCCCACAGTTGGTGGGGCATCGCTGCCTATTGTTACACCTCTGTTACCAGCCGGGTTTGATGTACTGGTGGTGTCAGGTCCCTGCGTATCTGGCACACCTACGGTAACGCCGGCATCGCCAATACCTTTAAAAGTAATGTCATCAATATTAATACGGGTTGTACCAGTTTTAGCAATTTTGAACCTTACTTTAGTAGTTGTAGTAATTGTAAATGAGTCGGTAACCAAAGTAGTTGATGTTTCATTAATGGCCGAGCCCACGTTGGTATAAGTTGCTCCACCATCGCTGGACATGGAAAGCTGCCAGGTTGATGCTGCGTCCGTACCATATTTGGCGTGTTTAATAATAATCTTATTTAAGCCATTAATATCAAAATTCATGTGGATATCGCCACCGCGTAAACGCACACTTTTGGCGCCGCTTTTAACATCAGCTGCAAGGTTGCCTATTAAAGCGTCGTTAAAATTCCATGAACCTGTGTAAAGTATAATATCTGCGGCTGCATAGCTACCCTTAGTGCCGGCTTCAAAGTTTTCGGTAATGGTGTAGGGGTTAGCTACTGTAATAGGTGTGCCGGTATTGCCGGGAGGCACAGCGCTGCCCGGGTTTGGTGTAGCCGAATCATTTTTTTTACAACCAGCCATAACAACTAAACCCAAGAAGCCAATCGAAATAAGTAATTTTCTAAATTTCATAGGATAATATTTTTTTAGTAAATATCGGTTCAAATGTTAATTGAGTATTAATTTTTTTTACTCTGATTAAAATAGTGAAAGTATCTTGTATTTTATGACCTATATCATGCTCAAAGTAGATTACGATAAGTGACGTGTTTTGAATAAAGCTTTAGTATTTTTGTCAGAATAAGGAAACCGCATTAAAAATAAGTGAAATCATAGTATATGTTCGACAATAAAGAGAAAACCAATATAGATGCCCTGGGCGAATTTGGCCTTATCCATCACCTGACAAAAAATATAGCCTTGGTGCAAAAAAGTACTATTAAAGGTGTAGGGGATGATGCCGCGGTGCTTGATTTTGAGGGTAAAAGGATGTTGGTTTCGACAGATATGCTGTTGGAGGGTATCCACTTTGATTTGGCTTATACACCTTTAAAGCATTTGGGCTACAAAGCAGTGCAGGTAAACTTAAGCGACATTTACGCCATGAATGGTACCGCAACACAGGTAACTGTATCACTGGGCATGTCAAGCAAATTCCCGATAGAAGCGGTAGAAGAATTATACGAAGGCATTTATATAGCCTGCGAAAAATATGGGGTTGATTTAGTGGGTGGCGATACCTCTGCATCTAAGCAGGGTTTGGTATTAAGTGTAACGTCTATAGGTTATGCAAATGCTGAAGATGTGGTTTATCGTGATGGGGCACAAGAGGGCGACTTGATCTGCGTCTCTGGCGATTTGGGAGGAGCTTACGTTGGGCTGCAATTGTTGGAGCGCGAGAAAATGGTTTACTTGGAAAACCCAAACATTCAGCCTGACCTGGAGGGTAAAGATTACATAGTAGAGCGCCAGTTAAAACCTGAAGCCCGCAGAGATATTATAGATTTGCTTAAAGAGATTGATATTAAGCCTACGGCAATGATAGATGTATCTGACGGTTTGGCTTCAGAGATTATGCACATTTGCAAGCAAAGCCAGAAAGGGTGTAGCATATACGAGGAAAAAATCCCGCTTGATCCGATGACTTTTGAAACAGCGCGTGAGTTTGGCCTTGACCCTACTGTTTGCGCCCTAAGTGGCGGCGAGGATTACGAATTGCTGTTCACCATTAAACAATCCGATTACGAAAAGATAAAGTTTAAAATGGATGTTACCATTATAGGCCATATCACTGAGCCGGCCTCAGGCTGTAATCTAGTTACTAAATCGGGCAATATACATCCGTTAAAAGCACAGGGCTGGAATGCGTTCCCCACCAATGAAAGTGATACGGTTAAACAGCCTGAATAATAGTATTCTTTTTTTTAAATTGCAGGGGCCAAGGGCTACTTTTTCGTTTATCGGGGCGCTATAGCTTGATATTAATATTAAATAAGCTTGTAACTTTTTGTAAGTAAAGTCCACTAATATATATATGACACCTAAATTTTATATAAAACAAATGGTGCTTGCGGGTGCCGTAGCCCTATTTGCTATAACAGTAAAGGCACAAAACGCCGCCACATTTAAGATAAAATTTTTACCCAATACCGTTTACACGGCTACGCTTACAGAAGAGTTTGTGATCTACGGTAAATATGGTGACAAAATGTGTGTGAGCAGTACATCTGTTGATACGGTGCAAACAGGTCGCGCCGGTGCTTCTAACAAATATCCAGTTACCATAAAATTTACTTATAAGAATGCTAGGTTTAATGGCGAGCCAACCTACAATAAGCCGGGTTATTTAAATAATCGGCTTATTATAGGCACGGTTAGTCAAATTGGTCTGATATCAATAGAGACCATACCTGGGGCGATAGATGTCGAAAAGGCCAGTCGCGACGTATTCAAAGAATTAAGCAGTTATCAAGGCAATATACAGTTTCCTGATAATGAAATAAAAGTAGGCGAATCGTTTGTAAGAACGCATAAGCAACAAATACCCAGTGATACATCAACACTTGCAATAATAACCACATACAAGCTGGTAAGTATAAAAGGGGGGTTAGCTCAATTTAATACTACAATGGTCGCAAATTCAAGCTTAGGAGGAATTACTGTAACGGCAGCAGGATCGGGTATAATCGTATTTGATTTAAATGCCAGTCAAATAAGAAAAATTAGAAGTGAGTTAGATCTGACTTACAACGATGCGATGCCGGGTACACAAAACTCTGGCCTGATGCCTAAGGTTAAAATTATTAACACTGTAGATTCAAATTAAAAGCTGAATTAAATCAATAGTGGGCGGTATGCTAGGGCTATTGATTTTCCTCACCGGCAACTAAAGCTTCACGATACTTTTAAAAGTACCGTACCATTTTAAACGTTAAATCTGAATAACTTGAGTATCACCAAAGATTTTTCGATGTGCGTAACTTACAAACTTACTGAAGTAAATATTGCTTCGAGGGAAAATCAGAAACGAGTAGAGCCGACATTAAAACTGCTGTTAGGCATGAATCAGAGGATGTAGTAAGAGCTAATTAATTTCGGAGCTAAAACCCTCTTTTTTATTGTGGTTTATTTGTTGATATTAGGTTAGTCAACTATAACCCTATCAGCCATGAAAAAACTATCTACCCTCGCTGTTTTAGCAGCTTTGGCAATATCCACCCACGCTCAACACTTACCGGTTTTGAAGCAGGCATATTTGCCTAAACACACCTATAGCATTAATAACAAAATAGGGGTGTTAATGCAGGTGACCATGCACTCAGATTCAGTGGCAAAAGCTACCGGCGGCAGTGGCGATGAAAACGTGGAAATGAACAATGTCACAGAAGACAATACTGATCTGAAAACAGCAGAAGCGTCGGCAGACAAAGGCTTCGCTATTGCTATGTCGAGAGCCGTTGTATCAGCCCGAACGGTGGTAAATAACCAGGAGGCACCATCGCAACCTGATCTGTTGGCCGGCAAAACCATAAACGGAACAATAGATGCAAATGGTACGGTAAATGCCGATACTACCGAAACCGATGCGGAAATTAATAGCTTGGTAAAGTCAATGGTAGGTGCGTTGCCAACCGCGACAAACTTCCCAAATAAGCAATTAATGGTTAACGATACCTTTACCGTAAAATTGCCGGCCTACACACTTGAACTAACCAACCAGGGAATAAAAAAAGAGCTTTTTGTAAATGTTACTTACAAAGTAACAGGTATTAAAGATAACCTGGCGACATTTCAAACTTCAGGCGCATTTGATATAAATAGTGATGCCGAATATAAAGGTCGGACCATTAAAATAACCGGTAAAGGAGTTGGTGTTTGGAAAATAGTTTTTGACACCGCGAATTCATTTCCGCAATACTTAGGCAGCCAGCTTCAAATAGCGTTTGAGGTAAAATCAGACAAGGGCAAAGCAAACTTCAAAAGCACCGTACGGCGCGAAACAAGAGTTACTATAACTGCTAATTAGGCACTTACCCTTTTATAAATACCATTTAAGTTTCTACCAAGCTCCATATAGTCTAACCCATAGCCAACCACAAACTCATTAGCAATCTGGAAACCCACATGCTTTAACTCTTCAATGCTGAACTCAACAGCGTCAGGTTTTAGCAGTAAGGCGCACACGGTAATGGACGCAGGGCCGCGGCTTTGTAGTAAAGCAACTAAATAGTCCAGCGTATTGCCCGTATCAACAATATCTTCCACCAAAATGATGTGACGGTTTGATATGTCAATCAGCAGGTCAAGGTCATTTTGTATATGGCGGGTGCTGGTAGTGCTGCCATGGTATGATGAAAGCTTAGTAAATGCCGTCTCGCAGGGGACCGTAATGTTTTTAACCAAGTCGGCCATAAACATAAAGCAGCCGTTAAGGACACCTACAAAAATGGGCGTTTTGTCCTTATAATCAGTATTGATTTTGGCCGCTATTTCTTTAACGCGGGTCTGTATAACTTCGGCGCTAAGCAGCGGTTCAAATTCCAGGTCGGCTATTTTAACGTTCATTGTGTCAGCAATCTGTTTAGATAATGAAATCAGTTGATCAAATGTAATAAACAAGCGCCCAAAAGCAAATTGGCAGCAAGAATGAAAATACGGATAACCGTATGGGCTAACTAATTTTTCTCAATCATGCTTTTGTTACCGGGGGCTGTTTGTTTGCAAATCAGTATCTTTACGATTTAGTAAAATGGAATATCAGTTACACACCTTAACCAACGGCATTCGTATCATGTATAAGCATGCGCCGTCGGCTATTACACATTGCTGCCTGCTAGTTAATGCCGGGTCGCGCGATGAATTACCGCAGCAGGAAGGCCTGGCCCATTTTATAGAACACCTTTTATTTAAGGAGACAGAGCGTCGCGGTACCAACCAAATTTTGAACCGGTTGGAGGTTATAGGCGCCGATTTAAACGCTTATACCACCAAGGAGTATACCTGCATCCACGCGTCGTTTTTAAACCCTTATTTAGAGCGCGCTATCGATCTTTTTGAAGATATCGTGTTTCACTCTACCTTCCCAGAGGATGAGCTGGAAAAAGAGCGCGGCGTAATTCAGGACGAGATAGCATCGTACCTTGACCAACCCGAAGAAGCTATACAGGATGACTTCGAAGAACTGCTGTACAAAGATCATCCCATAGGAAAAAACATATTAGGTACTACCGAATCGGTAAACACACTTACGCGCGATGATATGCAGCAGTTTATCGCCACAAATTATAATACTAACCAAATGATCTTCGCAGTTATTGGCGACTACGATTTTAAAAAGGTAAGTAAACTCGGCGATAAATATTTCGGCCATATTGCCGCTAATTACACAGAAAAGAAACGTGTAACGCCAATTGTAAATGTGTACGGAAAGCATGTCAGCCAAAAACAGATCTCGCAAACGCATTGTGTAATGGGTGGCGAGGCGTACTCGTCATCGCATAAAGATAAAACAGGCTTATTGTTGCTTAATAATATACTGGGGGGCATGGGCATGAGCAACCGCCTTAACCTGGAGATACGTGAGAAGTACGGCATTGCTTATACAATCGAATCAAACTACACCGCGTTTACTGATACCGGCATATTTTCTATCTATTTTGGCACAGATGCCGAAAAATCTGAAAAGGCCGCAAAGCTTGTTCACAAAGAACTGAAGAAGCTGCGCGATAATCAACTGGGCACTTTACAGCTGCACCAGGCCAAGCAAAAATTTATAGGCCAGATAGCCCTGGCCGAAGAGAACCGCATGAGCCTGATCATATCTATGGCTAAAAGCCTGATAGATTTTAATTACGTAGATACGCTGCCACAGCTGTTTGATAAGATAAACAACGTAACCGCCAGCCAGCTGCTTGACATAAGCAACGAAATATTTGATGAAAGTAAAATGATTACCCTGCTATTTGAGCCTAAGCAATAAAGCAGTAATTTTGCACTATGAAACTAGCTATTGTTGCCTACGGTGACCCGGTTCTGAGAAAAAAAGCTGCCCCCATTGAGCCTGCTGAATATCCACACATACAACAACTGTGCGACAATCTGTTTGAAACCATGTATGCCGCAAAAGGAGTTGGTTTAGCCGCCCCGCAGGTAGGGCTTTCTATGCGTCTGTTTGTTGTTGACGCGACACCTTTTGATGATGATGAACCCGAACTTAAAGACTTTAAAAAGGTTTTTATTAACGCATGTATATTAGAAGAGAGTGGTAAAGAGTGGAGCTTTAACGAAGGTTGCCTGAGCATACCTGATATAAGAGAAGATGTTACCCGCCTGTCAACAGTAAAATTATCTTATTACGATGAGAACTGGAAGCATCACGAAGAAACCTTTAGCGGACTTGCAGCCCGCGTTATACAGCACGAGTACGATCATATTGAAGGGAAACTATTTACTGATAAGCTAAGCCCGCTGCGCAAGCGCCTTTTAGAGAAAAGACTAAACGATATATCAAAAGGAATGGTAAGCGTAGAATATAAAATGAAGTTTCCGTCAGCAAAAAAAGGACGCTAAATTTACTTACCAGAATTGGCTTTATCGCCCGCGGCGATGTCTCTTACTAAACTACCCCAGGCGAAAGGGTTTAGTAGGGGATTAGTAATGGAGTGTGAATTAACTATACTATTATGAAAATCCTGAATACTGAAGCCCTCCCGGCCGGTACGAGGCATTGATGCCCGCATGGCTTGAATAGATTCCATACTCAAGTTTTTCTTGGCTGTTTCCAAATCGTCATCGGGTATTTTAAGGGCCAAAAAGCTTTTTCTAAACTCATCAACTGTCGCCCACGGGAAAATTCTGACCATAGGTAGGTTAATGATCTGCGCTTGTAGCTTTACACTAATAACCATGCTTTGATTATTAACCCCCGATGGTACAACCAAAGTAGCAGGATTATAACCCACGCTGGTAAACCGAAGGCTATCCTGCTCATGCGCGGTGAAAGAGAAGTAGCCTAAATAGTTAGAAATGTAAACCTGCCGGCCGGTACGTAAATTGGTAATGTTTACATATGGCACTACTTGCCTTACAGAGTCTGAGTTATAAGTCACGCCACTCACCTGCACCAACGTTTTATCGGATATTTGTCCGTGCGCCGTTGCGGTCATCATAAAAAGTAATATGACTAAAAGATACTTCATGGTGGTAATAACCCGTATAGTTTAGTATTATGAACGGGCGAACTTGGGTTTTAGTTTCAAAACTAACAGTATTGCTAATATGCTTGGGGCATTTTAACAATACTTAACATATTAACGCATGTTTTCGGGCAATACTGCGTTCGGGTCGTCTATATCTGTTAAATTAATGGCTTCAACGGCAGTAATTTCTGGCACCGATTTTTTGATAGCACCTTCAATCCCGGCTTTAAGCGTCATAATACTCATCGGGCATGATCCGCATGATCCAAGCAGTCTTAGGCGCACTACTCCTTCCGGCGTAATTTCCTCAACCGCTACATTACCACCATCTGTTTCCAAATACGGACGGATGCTGTCTAATGCTGCCTCAACCCTTTCTAATAAACTCATTCTTACTTTTTTATTAAGTAAAGTTATTAATTATTTATTGTATCTGCAGATAAAACCATTGCGTTGTTAATGGATATCTGCTGCGCTACGCGGTTTGCCATCTCTGTAAAAGCATTTATCATTACCGGGTGTTCCTCGTTTAATACAATGGGCTTGCCAGCGTCGCCGCTGTCGCTTATCCCCTTTATCAACGGTATCTCGCCTAAAAACGGAACCTCTAGTTGCTCTGCTAATTTTTTGCCACCACCCTGGCCAAATATGTAATACTTGTTTTCGGGTAGTTCGGCCGGCGTAAAGTAGGCCATGTTTTCAACAATGCCCAACAGCGGCACGTTGATACTCTCCATTAAAAACATACCTATACCTTTTTTAGCATCTGCTAAAGCAACAGCTTGTGGCGTAGTGACAATAACAGCGCCCGTTACCGGGAAGCTTTGTGTGATAGTGATGTGAATATCGCCGGTACCGGGAGGCAAATCAACCACCAGGTAATCCAGTTCGCCCCAATCGGCATCATTAAATAACTGTTTAACGGCTGTTGATACCATCGGCCCGCGCCACGGCACGGGTTGGTTAGGATCTGTAAAGAATCCTATTGATAGCAGCTTGATGCCATATTTTTCAATAGGCTCAATGCGTGTTTTGCCATTTACCTGGCTAGCCTGCGGCCTTGCGCCCTCTAAGCCGAACATGATAGGAATGCTGGGGCCGTAGATGTCGGCATCTATTAAACCCACCTTGGCGCCACTTTTAGCCAAACCAAGGGCAAGATTAACCGCAACGGTACTTTTACCAACGCCACCTTTGCCCGATGCTACCGCGATGATGTTTTTAACGCCGGGCACGCCGGTATTTTTCTGCGTAGTAACGCGCGATGTCATGTTAACGGTCACCTCAATATCCTTACTTATAAAATGGCCTATGGCATTGCGGCAGGCATTTTCAATAAGGGCTTTAAGCGGGCAGGCGGGCGTAGTTAACACCACCGAAAAACTAAGACGGTTGCCGTCGATCACGATATCTTGTATCATGTTTAAAGTAACCAGGTCTTTTTTCAGATCGGGTTCTTCAACATTGCCCAGGGCTTGCAGTACTTGTTCTTTAGTGATGATCATATAGCGCGTAATTCAGCAAACAAAATTAACAAAACCACAGTAAGGTAGTGTCATCGTAATGACTTTTTGAAGAGACTCTATCGCGACGCTTTAAACAAAAAGAGCAACCCGTTGGGCTGCTCTTTTGTTTAAGATCTATGTACTGTTATTTTAGTAAAACTCCGGTACGGCCCATAGTATACCCGTCGGCATATAAAACGACAGTGTAGGTGCCTTTTTGAAAGGGCTGATTATACAACCAATCAACCACGTAAGCAGCGCCGTCATCTTTATAGTCGATAGATGTTTTGTAAGTGTATTGTAGTTCCTGGCCATCAGCATTTAAAGTTCCGCTATCGTTAGTGGTTATCAGGTTACCTACCGGATCAATAATGCGGATAAAGATATCATGTGAGCCTTTTGTGGCTACGGCATTACTTGCAACCGTAAAGTTAATTTTTAGCTTGTTGATGTTTTTAGCTTTGGTCTCGTCGCTCTCTTTACCATTGCTTTTAACTTTATAGCCTACCACGCTGGCCTCGCCAACTTTAAGCGCTGATGCTACCTGTACTTTGGTGTTAAGATCTTGATTTTGTTTTTCAAGATCAGACGCCTTAGCGCTAACGGTAGTTAGGTTAGTTTTTAAAGTGTCTCTTTCGGTAGTCAGGTTGATGTTCTCTTTTCGCAGTTCTTCAATATCCGCAGTATACTTGGTAACAAAGTAGCGTAATTGCTTAACATCTTCCTGTGCTTTTTCAAGCTCTTCTACGGTTAGTTTGCCTTTGGCCAAATCGCTTCTTAGTGTTTTTATTTTGGCTCTCAACGAGTCGTTTTTGCCCTGCAGTTCAGACGACATGCGCACTTTGCTGGTATTTACCTGTTCTATTTGCGCTTCTAGGCTATCAAGTTCGGTTTGTAAGCGTGTACGTTCATCATTTTGATACACAATTTTTTCGTCAGAGTTGTTCTTTTTCAGGTACAAATACACATCGGTGCCTAATAATGCGACAATTACAACAATTAGAAAGTAAATAACATTCGAATTTTTTTTTGGCTCTTGTGCTGGTTGGTTCTCCATAAGATGTATCAGATTTTTAATTAAAAACAATTACAAGCAAAACGCTCTTTTTTTCAAACGAGGGGGCGAATGAAGCCTGCGGTAATTATGGTTTATTGATAACTATACGTAATAATGCAAATTTTATGATAATGTTTCCTAAAAAAAACTCAAATAAATTAGTTAGGATTTGATAAAAGTAGCCACAAATTGAATAAAACGCAATAAATATTTGCCATAATAAACCCGGGTGTAAAGGAGTTTATATCTTTGCAGCTTTAAAATCAAGCCTATAAATGCATCAATTACGCGCACTCATACTTATATCAATCGCAGCCATTGCTGGCCGGGCCAAAGCACAAACAGACAGCACCACGATACCAAAGTATCAGGCGGACCCTAAGCGCGAGTTTAGGGGCGTTTGGGTAGCTACGGTAGCTAATATAGACTGGCCATCGCCGCAATCGACTGTAGATCAGCAGAAACAAAAGCTGTTAAGTATATTAGATCAGCACCAGCATACTAACCTTAACGCTATAATGTTTCAGGTACGGCCTGCTGCAGACGCGTTTTATGGCAAAAGCCGCGAGCCATGGTCTAAATGGCTGATGGGTAAACAAGGACAAGTGCCTGTACCTTTTTATGACCCGCTAGAGTTTGCCATAGCCGAGGCCCATAAACGGGGTATTGAACTGCATGCCTGGTTTAATCCTTACCGAGCTACTACTGATAATAAATATTCGGCGCTAAGCAAAGATCATATCACCAAGGTACACCCCGAGTGGTTTTTTACCTATGGGGGTTTAAAAACATTTAATCCGGGCCTGCCAGAGGTGCGCGACTATATAGTACAGGTTATTTTAGATGTGGTGGATAACTACGATGTAGACGGCATACACATGGATGATTACTTTTATCCATACGCCGTAGCCGGACAAAAGATTAACGACGCCGAAGCATATGAACAATACGGAGGCGAGTTTTCCGATATACGCGACTGGCGCCGCGACAACGTTAACAAGCTGATAAAGATGATCAGCGACAGCGTGCATACACACAAGCCTCGGATAAAATTCGGTATTAGCCCGTTTGGTATCTGGGCAAATAAATCGCAAAATCCCGAAGGCTCTGATACCCGTGGAGGCGATTCTTATTATGGTCTCTACGCTGATTCCCGCAAGTGGATAAAGGAAGGCTGGCTGGATTATATCAACCCGCAGATCTATTGGAATATGGGCTATCGCTTGGCGGCATTTGAAAACTTGTTGAGCTGGTGGAGTGAGAACACGAACAATCGCCATTTATATATAGGCCAGGCGGCTTACCGTATTAATGAGCGTGTTTTAGCCGCATTCAAGCGAGCCGGCGAATTGCCTGATCAGATCAAACTGATCCGGGAAAATCCGAGAGCGCAGGGTAGCGTCTTTTTTAGTTCGCAATCGCTAACAGACAATAAGCTGGGTTTTACAGATTCATTGCGCCAAACGTATTATAAGTACCCGGCGCTGCCGCCGCCAATGTTGTGGCTTGATTCTGTACCCCCAAATGCGCCGCAAAACCTATTGGTAACCCGTTTGCCAAATACCACCAAGGTGCAGCTAAAGTGGGACTCGCCCCTACTTGCCCGTGATAAAGAGCCGGTATACGGTTACGTGATTTACCGCTTTAACAGCGCTGATAAAATAAATACTGCCCAACCCGACAATATCCTGCATATACAATACGAACCCACGCCAATTTTTATTGATGCTACGGCGCAACCCGGGAAGACCTATTTGTATGTAATTACGGCTATAGACAGAACGAAAAACGAAAGCGACAGATCGCCCGCTATTGCGGTAACGGTGCAGTAAAGACTTTTCTTATCTTGCGTTCGGTTTTCACGCTGATTCAAAAATGAGAGCAGTAGTACAAAGAGTAACCCAGGCAAACTGTACGGTTGACGGCAACATTACCGGCGAAATTGCGCTTGGCTTTTTGGTGTTGCTTGGTATTGAAGACGCAGACACCGAAGAGGATCTGCAATGGTTAGCTCAAAAGATAGCCTCGCTTCGTGTTTTTGGCGATGATAACGGCCTGATGAATAAGGCACTAGCCGATGTAGAAGGCAGGATATTGCTGGTATCGCAGTTTACGCTGTTCGCCCAAACAAAAAAGGGTAATCGTCCATCATTTATCAGGGCGGCACGCCCCGACAAGGCTATCCCATTGTACGAGCAGATGATAAAAACGTTGGATACTATTACGGGCAATAAAACAGCTACCGGCATATTTGGTGCCGATATGAAAATAAGCCTGGTTAATGACGGACCCGTCACCATTATCATGGATACTAAAGACAAAGACAACCACTAAGATGACCCTTGAAGAAGCGCAACAACTGGTAGATAAGTGGATAAAAACCAGTGGCGTTCGTTATTTTAACGAATTAACCAATACGGCCATTTTAATGGAAGAGGTTGGCGAAGTAGCCCGAATTATGGCTCGCCAATACGGAGAACAATCTTTCAAAAAATCAGACACCGAAGTTAACCTGGCCGATGAAATGGCCGATGTGTTATTTGTGCTGATATGCCTGGCCAACCAAACAGGTATAAACCTTACCGAAGCCCTAGAGAAAAACATGGAAAAGAAGAGTATCCGTGATGCGGATAGGCATAAAAACAATGAAAAGCTGAGGTAAATCTTTACCGTAGCCTCACCAACTTATCACCATCCAAAACCGGGATAGCGGTAGTTAGATCTACCTTTAAGCAAAACTCAATATCAGCTTCAATACCTAAGGCCTTTAAGCGGTCGCTGTGCGATGTTTTTTTAAGGTATTGGTTAAGGTCGCCTTTAGCTAATTGGAACAGGTCGTTGGCGGCTATGGCCGGGTCATCAACCACAAATCCATGGCCTTTCAATTGATCCACAACCGCACCAGCAAAAAGGGTGTCTTCCAGATTAAAGTTGTTTTTCCACCCCGAGCAAACCAGCAATGTGTTCTCGTTTTGTTGTTTCAACCAATTGCATACAGCAGTTAAATTTATAAATGCGCCGGCTATTATCTTTTTCGCGTTGCGGGACAAATGCAGGGCGTGGGTGCCGTTAGTCGTGGTCAGTACAATGGTTTTACCGGCTACTTTCTCTTTGGTGTATGAAAATGGCGAATTGCCGAAATCAAACCCCTCAACCACCGCGCCATTACGTTCGGCAGCAAGTAGGTAGTCAAATCCTTTTTCAAGGTATGCGCTACACTCTTCTATCTGTGACACTGGGATGATGGCTTCAGCGCCATTCTCGATACCGTAGCTGATGGAGGTAGTAGCTCTGAATACATCTATGATAACAACGATATAATCTTCGACCTTATAGAGCGGAATAAGTGCCGGTGTTAAGCAAACTTCTAAACGTGCGCCCATGTTATTTAAATGGAGGTTTAACAATTTTGGCCTTAACCTTATTATCGCGGATCTTGATATAGATCTCGGTACCTTCTTTGGCCAGCTCGGTATTTACGTAACCCATACCAATGGCTTTTTGCAATGACGGTGACTGCGTGCCCGATGTAACTTTACCAATGTTATTGCCGTCGGCATCAACAATCTCATAGTCGTGCCGCGGGATGCCGCGATCTATCATTTCAATGCCTACCAGTTTTTTAGTAACACCTGCAGTCTTTTCTGCTTGCAGGGCAGCCGAGTTGGTAAACTCCTTGCTAAACTTGGTAACCCAGCCCAAGCCGGCTTCTAATGGCGAGGTGGTATCGTCTATGTCATTACCGTATAAGCAGAACCCCATTTCCAGACGCAGTGTATCGCGCGCGCCTAAACCAATAGGCTTAATGCCAAATGGCTCGCCGGCTTTGAATACTGCGTCCCAAATGGCCTGGGCGTTGTCGTTTTCAACGTATAGCTCAAAACCACCGGCCCCGGTGTACCCGGTTGCAGATACTACCACATTGTCTATGCCGGCAAACTTGCCTTTTTTAAACGTGTAATATTCCATCGATGCCAGATCGATATCGGTGAGGCCTTGTAGTGCTTCGGCAGCTTTAGGGCCCTGAACGGCTAGTAGCGAAGTGCGGTCTGATATGTCCTTCATATCCACACCCTCAGTATTGAACTGGCTTATCCAGTTCCAATCTTTCTCAATGTTTGATGCATTAACCACCAGCATATAGGTTTTATCGTCTATGCGATACACCAGCAAATCGTCAACAATACCGCCGGTTTGATTTGGCAGGCATGAGTATTGCACTTTGCCATCATATAGTTTTGAAGCGTCGTTGCTGGTAACACGCTGTATCAGGTCAAGCGCCTTTTCGCCTTTCAAAATAAACTCGCCCATGTGGCTTACGTCAAACACGCCTACGCTTTTGCGCACTGTATCATGTTCGGCGTTAATGCCTGCATATTGCACGGGCATATGGTAACCGGCAAATGGCACCATCTTGGCACCAAGGTCAATATGGGTTTGAGTAAGGGCTGTATTCTTCATCACAGAATTATATTTGGCGTAAAGTTAGTAAAAAGAGGGAAGGATTGTATGCGTTTAAAGAAGGATTTTCAAGCCTGCAGCATAACCGCCGTTTGTTTCACGCGTGTGTGAAACAAATGAAACAACTGAAACAAGATTTTGAATTAACTATGTGAACAACAGCTGTTTGTAAAAAAGACGTGAAACAAAATGAAACAACTTTTACGTCAGCATTTTTACGGGAGATTAGTAAATATTTGATAATCAAAACCATATAAATCGCATGTTTTATGTGGTGAAACAGGCTGACGTTGCCAATAGTATTTAATGATAACAACCAGAACAATTGCCAGAAAAGGGGTAAACGCCTCCAGAGAAGTAAAGACGGGTCCTTCGCTGTACTTTTGGCACTACCTGCTACAGCATTCCTCAAAAAACTTAACTTGGTTCTGCGTAACCACGTTAATATCGTGCTCCTTTTCGGTAAGCCGGCGGGCGTTACGGCCAAGCTCCATACAGTAATGTTCATCGCGGATGCACTTTTGCATAGCCGTATAAAACTCCTCGCGGTTATTGGCTATAATGATATCATGCCCATTGGTAAAGTGAATGCCCTCGGCCCCCAGCGAAGTGGAGATGATACATTTCTGCATCGCCATACCTTCAATGATCTTTACCCGCATACCGCCGCCGGATACCAGCGGAACGATCATGATGGATTTGCTGTTTACAAACTCCAGGGCATCATCAACTTCGCCTTGTATAAATACCTTACCCAAGGCTTCGTAGTCGTCAAAACGGTCGGGGATGTCATTGCCGGCTACATAAAGTTTAACAGGCAGGTCGCCAGTGGTAATATCGTTTATAAAAGTATCTAAAAACCACTCCATGCCCTCGCGGTTAGGCAGCCAGTCTAATGATCCAAGGAAAAATAAGCTCGGGAACTCGGTTAGGCTTTGGTCGGGCATATATTTTTCAAGTCGCAGCCCTATAGGTAATATATCTATAGGGACTTTAATGCCATATTCTAACAAGGTAGCTTTATCCTGCGGGGTAAAAACCGATATGGCATCAACCAGGTTTAGCTGCTGCTGCTCATAATTTTTAATACGGCGCCCATGCATGCGCAGGTACGATTTTTTAAACGGATCGACTTTTTGTAAGGACAGTCGCCACCAAATTTGGTTCTCAATATTATGCGCCCGGTAAACCAATTTAGCTTTTGAGTATTTGCGCACTGTATCTACATACATTGATACAAACAGGCCTTCCAGCTGTATAACATCATACTGGTGCGCCTGTAAATCATTGGCCAGTAACTGCTCAAATTCTTTGTCGTAAAACCGGTCGACGTTAAAAGATGTCTTTTTGAAGAGATTTACCGCCACATCAAGCACTGTCACTGTGGTATCAATATCATGCGCCCAGTAAGTGATCTTACCCATCAGGTCGTCATCCGGCAGATGGCTCTCGTAGTTGTGTCGTTTGGCGTTAAGGGCTATCAGGGAAACTGTGTGACCAGAATTAACCAGGCCCTTTATGGTATTGGCTACCACAATCGCGTAGCCGCCATTTTGCGGGAATGGTACACGATGGCTTAGGATTAAAATTCTCAATGGGACCGGTTTTTACCAAAAATAGCATTATTGGCCCACCTAATCAAGCCGTTGCCGTCGGCTAATGATAATAGAAAGGTAATTTATTCAATAACCTGTATCATCAGGCCGTCGGTTATCAGGCTAACGTTAAATGTGCGGCGGTGATATGGGGTATAGCCATTGGCCAGGATTGACTTGCGATGTTTAAGTGTTCCGTAACCTTTATTGCTGTGCCAGTCGTACTCCGGGTGCTCTGCTGCCAGCTGCTTCATGTAGTCGTCGCGGTATGTTTTTGCCAAAATAGACGCCGCTGCGATGCTTAAGTATTTTGAATCGCCTTTTACCACACATTGATGCGGTATAGTGGCGTGTTTATTAAAACGATTACCGTCGATGATCAAAAATGCCGGCTGTAAATGCAGTTTTTCAATAGCACGATGCATAGCCAAAAAGGATGCGTTCAAGATATTGATTTCATCTATCTCTACATTATCTACCGATGCTATTGCAAAGGCGATAGCTTTTTCTTCAATCTCGACGCGCAGGGCATAGCGCAATTCTTCCGGAATAATTTTAGAGTCGTTTAGTAGTTCGTGCTCAAAATCAGCGGGCAAAATTACAGCAGCAGCAAACACAGGCCCTGCTAAACAGCCGCGGCCGGCTTCATCGCATCCTGCTTCTAATAATTCGTGCTGGTATCTTGCTAACAACATGTTTTAAACGTTGGCTGTAAAAGTATTATTTTATGAGGATGTGTTTTTAGCGATTTATCAACAAGACCTATACTGACACTGGTCTAAAATATCCTCAACGTCAATATGGTAATATCGTCAATAGGCTTGCCTTTTATATTTAAGTTTAAATGGTCCATCAAGGCCTGGTTAAAGGCATCAGGCGAGAGTTCGCCATGGCTAAGTACAAAGTCATTCAATTGGTCCTCGCCCCACACTTTATCGCCCGATGGTTCAATATCCACCAGGCCGTCGGTATAGTTAACCAACAGGCTCCCGGGCTCTATGTCTATTTCGCCTTCGTTTATAAATGGCAGATCTTCAAAAGCACCAATCATGGTGGTGCCCAGCTTTAATGGTATTGCCTCGCCCTCAGAGTATAAAATTGTGGCGTTATGGCCGGCATTGATATAGTTAAGCTTGCGTGTTTGTTCGTTATACTTGGCAATAAACAGGGTTATAAAACGCTCGCCCTGGGTGTTTGTTACCACCTTTTTATTAAGTCGATCAATGATGTTGGTCAAATCATCTTCTACAGCTGCCCATGCATGCAGGCTAGCCTGGAAATTAGCCATTAATAATGCGGCAGATACCCCCTTGCCCGATACATCGGCAATGCACCAAATAAACTCGTGCTTGTTAATGCGGATGAAATCATAATAATCGCCGCCAATGTTTTGATGGGGAAGATATTTGGCGCCAATTTCTACACTTTCATCCTTATGCATCCGTAGCGGAATCAACATATTCTGCACTTCTGCGGCCAGTTCCATTTCGCGTTGCAAACGCTCGGCCTGTAAACGCTCCCGGAAAAGCTTTTTATTCTCCAGCGCTACCACCACCACGTTTATCATGGTTTGAATAAAGTTAAGGTCGTTATTCAACATCTCGCCCGATGTATTAAATTCACCGATAAGGGCAAAAGCCAGGGCCTTGCTTTTATGATTTATGGGGATAAAGTAGTCGTATTTTTTTAATACAGCATTGGCGCTGCCGGCTAATGACTTGGGTGCTTTTATTTTATGTTGTGTTGCACACGCGCGACTTAACTCGCCAATAGGCTCAAAATCGCCGCCATATTTAGATATGCAGGCGTACGAGCCATCCTTCTCCATCAGGAAGCGGAAAGAGCCCACCTGCAGGTAGTTTTGCAATATCACCTCGAGCATTTGAATCAATATCGTGGTAGCCGCGTTTTTATTTATAGCGCGCGTAATCTCCAGCAAAGAGTTCAACTCGGACTGTCTTTTTAACAGTAACCTGATTAGTTCGTCCTCGCCCGAGGACTGTTCTGTGTTTTGCATGTTTGGTCTCGGGAGAGACTAAAGTAGAGAAAATATATTACTTACGCATCGCTGTTTATGTACTTTGTACTAAAAGTATTCTTAAGGGTTGTAATAAGGAGCGGAAACCCAAGAAAATGAGCGCAATATAATTTTGTGCAGATATATACAAGTTGGCCTAACTACATCATTATTATTTAACCAGGCGGCCTTTCCAAACATATTTGCTCGAAGTGCCCGCTAAGCCGATATACATAAAGTACAAAATATGTATCGGCGATAGTACAATGAGTAAGGGCACCAAAGCCAGGCGTTTAAAAAACGACATGATAGGATATAAGAATGCGGTTTCAAAAACATGTTTTAGCCCAAACTGGATAAGCACCAGTTTAAAAAAGTAGCTATCGTAAAAACCCAGGCAAGTGTTTATTACCAGTGACACATTAAACAACCAGATACCAATAGCCAGAGCCACAATCTTTTTGTCTTTATATTTAGTCGATTTTGATGCCCAACGGCGTCTTTGCTGTAAAAACTCCTGCAGGGTAGGTTTAGCGTAAGTGTAAACCACGGCTTCGCGCAGTTTTAAAAACCCGATTTTACCGGGGTGGCGCTCCGCAATTTTTTGAAGCAATAGCTCGTCGTCGCCCGATGCGAGGTCATCAATGCCTTTAAAGCCACCAACCTCGTAAAAAGTATCTTTACGGTAAGCCAAATTGGCCCCGTTGCAGTTTGATGCCCGGTTATTGCCAATAAACGCCGCGCCAATACCTATCAGATATCCAAACTCCAGGGTTTGCAAGCGCTCAAATAACGATTGCTCTTCAAAATAAGTAACAGGTGACGAAATCATCACCATATCGTTATCCTCATAATAACCCACAATTGATGACAGCCATTGCGCGCCCATGCGGCAATCTGCATCGGTAGCAACCATTAACTCGCCGGTCGACAGATCTATCGCAGTAGCTATAGCTTTTTTCTTGTAAGAGTTAAGGGGCTCTTTTTCATTAAGCTGTAAAAGCGTTACTCCCCTGTCTGCGTAGCTGCTAATAATAGCTGAAGTATTATCCGTCGAGTGGTCGTCAATAATGATGATCTCTGTAAGATGCTTCGGATAGTCTTGCGCCAGGATATCCTCTATAGTATGATGGATCTTTTCGGCTTCGTTACGGGCTGCTATCAATATAGTTACTTTAGTAACCGGCGGTTTTGTTGATAATACGGGTCGTTTTAATTTAGCCCAGCCCTTAATAAGGTAGACCAGCACACACAGATACAAACCGGTGAGCCAAAGTGACACAACACTAATTGTTTCGATCAAAGAATTTGAGTTTAAAAATGAAAACGGAGCCTAAAATAGCAGGAATAATTAAGTTAATAAGCCAAATAGCAGTAAACGCCGCTATAATGGCAATCTCTTGCTGTGTTACGTAAGCAAAAACCGTTGCCGATGCCGAAGCGCGAACGGAAACATCTATTAAGTCAAGCGACGGGAGTGCCGATTGCACAAAGAACACAATAAAAACCAACAGCTCTATTTGATAAAAAGGCAGCTCAGGCACCAACATGTGTATTATAAGGTAGTATTGGAAAGAGAAGATACCAAATCTTGTCAAACAAAAACCCATGATTTTGATCAGGTCGTCAAACTTATAAGCGCCCATGATATCAAAAAAGCGGCGGTATTTTTTGAGGAACGATATGCGGTCAAGCCAGCTAACTATCCATTTGATATTGAAATAAACAACCAGGAATAGCGCGATGTATGCCGGAACCAACAAGGTGATAACGGATAAGGCAAGGGTGCTAAGGTTTAAAAAAGTATAGCAGAACCATAATATTGCCGATGCCCCCATTACGTTGGTCACCACGTTTTGGCCAAACGACCCAACAGCCATGGCGAAAACACCGTACATACGTTTATGAGGGGGTAGAAACATTACACGGCCGCCATATTCTCCAATACGATTAGGTGTGAAAACGGCCCAGGTAAGTCCGCAAAAAACACCTTCGATAGACCGCCATACAGTTAAGGGCGCAAAGCGCTCGGTAATAAATTTCCATTTTAAGCACTCTACAAACCAATTGGCCAGCATTAAAAACACTACCACGGTCATTACTATAATTACGTGCGTATGGTTTAAAGCATCAAGCGCTTTTTCAAACTCTTTTAAGTTGTCGCCCTTTTTGATGTACTGGCTATATATGAACACAAAAGCCAAAACCAGCAAGCCGGCTTTTAACAAAAACGAGAATAATTTTTTAGCAGCGGCGGTCAAACGGTAGATATTTTTGCAATATTACAAAAAAAGAGGGCAAGCTGTTTGGCTTGCCCGGTATAGTGTACAAAATATCCGACGTGTGTTTGATTAAGTCGGCTTAATAATGATATCTGCATTGATAAATCACGATGGTATCATTGTCGATTTTATAAACCAATCGATGTTCAAGCGTTATCCGACGAGACCAATATCCGGTTAAATTGTGACGAAGCGGCTCTGGTTTACCACTGCCATCAAAAGGAGTCCGCTCAATTTCTTTTATTAATGCGTTTACCTTTTTTAATAAAGCTTTATCAGTGCTTTGCCAGAACAAGTAATCTTCCCACCCTTGGTCAAGAAAAACTATCCTCATTCTTCAATTAGGCTTCTTTCAGTGCCTAATCCATTCTCGTAATCCGCAACACTTTTTAAGAGTCGCGCAGCATTAGCGGGACTTTTTAGCAGATAGAAAGTTTCCTGCATGCTTTCGTAATCAGATTTTGAAATTACAACTACATCTTCGCCACTGGTTGTAGTAACAAACAAAGGCGTATGGTTATCACGAACTTTATCAAGATATGATTTAAGTTGTTGTCTAAAAGTGGTGTATGTTGTAACTAACATGTTGTATTAATTTTTACAAAGATAATGAGATAATTGACATGTACAACATCCTGTACTTATAAACCCATTTCTTTTTTCAAAAATTGCCCAGTAAAACTGCTTTTCACTTTACATAAACCTTCCGGGGTGCCCGAGAACAGGATGTTGCCCCCGCCGGACCCGCCTTCTGGCCCAAGATCTATCACATGGTCTACAACCTTAATAACATCAAGGTTATGTTCAATTACTAAAACGGTGTTGCCTTTATCAACCAGTTGGTATAAAACACCAAGCAGCACATTAATATCCTCGAAGTGTAAACCGGTTGTAGGCTCATCTAATATATAGAAGGTATTACCGGTATCTTTTTTAGATAGCTCGGTAGCCAGTTTAACCCGTTGCGCTTCGCCTCCTGAAAGCGTAGTTGATGATTGCCCTAAAGTGATATAACCCAGGCCCACATCAAGCAAGGTTTTTACTTTACGGTAGATAGAGGGGATATGTTCAAAAAACGGAACTGCATCTTCAATACTCATATCCAGCACATCGCTGATCGATTTGCCCTTATAGCGCACCTCCAGCGTTTCGCGATTGTACCTACGGCCACCACATTCTTCGCATGGCACCTGTACATCGGGCAAAAAGTTCATTTCAATAACTTTTTGACCCGCGCCCTGGCAGGTTTCGCAGCGGCCGCCTTTTACGTTGAATGAGAAACGACCGGGTTTGTACCCACGGATCCTCGACTCGGGCAATGCCACATACAAATTACGGATATCTGAGAACACACCGGTGTACGTAGCTGGATTTGACCGCGGCGTGCGACCAATAGCGCTTTGGTCTATCTCAATTACTTTATCAATATGCTCAAGCCCTTCAACTTTGTCATAAGGCAAAGGCTGTTTTTTGGCCCTGAAGAAATGATGGTTAAGTATGGGGTACAGGGTCTCGGTGATCAAACTTGATTTGCCGCTGCCGGATACACCGGTTACACCGATAAGCTTCCCTAAAGGAAATTCAACACTTACCTTTTTTAAGTTGTGTCCGGTAGCTTTTTTTAGCGAGAGCGACTTGCCATTACCCTCGCGGCGCTTTTCAGGGATGGCTATTTGCCTTGTACCGTTAATGTATGATGTGGTGAGCGTTTGTATACTCATTAACTGCTGGGGAGTGCCTTGAGCCACAATTGTTCCGCCATGTACCCCGGCTGCGGGGCCCATGTCTATTACGTGGTCGGCCTCAAGGATCATGTCCTTATCGTGCTCAACCACTAATACGGTGTTGCCCAGGTCGCGCAGGTTTTTAAGGGCGTTTATCAGGCGCTCGTTATCCCGTTGGTGCAGGCCTATGCTCGGCTCATCCAAAATGTACATTACATTCATCAGCTGCGACCCGATCTGCGTTGCCAGCCTGATACGTTGTGCCTCGCCGCCTGATAATGTTTTAGCGGTACGATCAAGCGTTAAATAGCTCAATCCCACATCCATCAGGAAAACTATACGGGCGCGAATCTCTTTCAGGATCTCTTTGCCAATAATATTTTGACGCTCGGTTAGACGGTCTTCAAGCCCAACAAACCAATCTTGCAGCGTGCGGATGTCCATAGTCGCCAACTCAAAGATGTTCTTGCCATCTACCTTAAAGTTTAGCGATTCTTTTTTCAATCGCGCACCGTCACAGGTAGGGCATGTTTTAAGCACGCGATAGTTTTCCATATCGTCCATGCCTTCGTCGCCGCGGCGCTCCTGCTGCTCTTCCAGCATCCGGATGATGCCATCAAAGGTTATCTGGTAGCTCTGTACGTTCCACTTGTTGTATTCTACCGATACAGTTACCATTTCATTGGTGCCATTTAGAATAATATCAAGCTTTTCTTTTTCAAGCTTTTCTATCGGCGTAGATAAAGAGAAATCAAACTTTTTGGCCAACGCTTTTAATACCTGGAAGATCCAAGTCTCGCGAAACTCGCCAAGCGGCGCAAGGCCGCCGTTTAAAATGCTTAGCTTTCTATTTGGGATAACAGAATCCTCATCAACCTCAAAAATATAGCCCAGGCCATTACATTTCTCGCAGGCGCCATAAGGCGAGTTAAAGGAAAAGGTATTCGGCTGCGGCTCGTCATAGGAGATCCCCGAAACCGGGTCCATCAAATACTTGCTGAAATAGGCTACGTTGTTGTCCTTATCGGCAATACGGATAATGCCCTTAGCCATTTTAAGCGCTGCCTGTATGGATGTGTATAAACGCTTGCTATTCTCATCGCTTACCTGCAGCCTATCCACAACTATATCAATATCGTGTATTTTGTAACGATCGAGCTGCATTTTAGGCTCAACGTCGGCAATGGCGCCGTCTATCCAAACTTTCAGGTAGCCTTGTTTGCGTATCTGCTCAAATAATTCGCGGTAATGCCCTTTGCGCGCTTTAACTACCGGTGCCAAAATATTTACAGGCTGATCTTTAAATTTCTCGGTAATGGTTTTCAGGATCTGATCCTCGCTCATGCGTTCCATCTTCTCGCCACTTACGTAGCTAAAAGCGTCGCCGGTACGGGCAAAGAGCAAGCGCATAAAATCATAGATCTCTGTAATGGTCCCTACAGTTGAGCGTGGGTTTTTGGTGGTGGTTTTTTGCTCAATAGCAATAACCGGGCTAAGGCCAGATACTTTATCTACATCCGGGCGCTCCATACCGCCCATAAACTGGCGCGAGTAGGCCGAAAATGTTTCCATGTAACGGCGCTGGCCCTCGGCATAAATGGTATCAAACGCCAGCGATGATTTGCCGCTGCCGCTTAAACCGGTAATAACTACCAGCTGATTGCGCGGGAAAGAAACATCAATATTTTTCAAATTGTGTACCCGTGCGCCGTATACCTCAACTTCGCTTTGCTCACCCAGGTCTATATGTTTTTCGCTCATAAATTAAGCAGAATTTTTTTGCTAATATTTTTTGCAAAGGTAAATAAAATGCAGGGTTTTAATGTCATCCAAAGCTCAACTAGCATAAGCGTCAAATTGTTTTTAAGTTAACAGCTGGGTTATATGCCGAATATTTCTTTGCTGAATATTTCACATCAGATTTTCACAAATGAAAAAACCCTTAATTGGAATTGCAGCCATTGCAGCAATAAGCTTTGCCTCATGCAAAAAAAACAATTTAACCGTAACTGCGCCAGTTATAATAAGCTACCCTGAAATGGCAGAAGCTACAGATCCGGCTTTATTGATGACGACAAGCACCGGCGTTAAAGTATATAACGGCGGTTTTGGTTCGGCTTTAGCTGCTGACCCTAAAGATCCAAACGTATTCTATTTATTGACCGATCGTGGTCCCAACGTTGCAGGGACTATTACCAACTCAATCATCATCGGAAAGTCGGACTTTACACCCGCTATCGGCAAATTCAGGTTGAAAAATGGTAAACTAGTATTAGAGCAAACCATCGAACTTAAAAACAATGCCGGCGGTAAATTAACGGTTTGCCAAACCCGGTTGGTTCTGGCGCAACCGGCGAGGTGCCCTATGATTTGAACGGCAACCTGATCCAGCCAAGCGCAGACGGTATTGACTCTGAAGGTTTAGTATTAGCAAGCGATGGCTCTTTTTGGATCAGCGACGAATACGGACCTCACATTGTACATGTCGATGCAACCGGTAAAACCATTGAGCGCATTAACCCTTTTGGTACGGGTACCGGCGGTCGTACTATTCCGTTGGTATTTGCAAAACGCAGGGCAAATCGAGGTATGGAGGGTTTAACGATTACCCCGGACGGTAAAACTTTAGTTGGCTTAATGCAATCGCCCATGTACAACCCTGCAAAGACAAACGTTGCAAACTCATTAGTGTTACGTATTCTTACTTTTGATATCGCAACAGGCGTAACCAAGCAATACGCTTATTTGATGGACAATATTACCCTCACCGGTTGCAGCGAAATATTAGCAGTAAACGCCACTACTTTCCTGACTATTGAGCGCGATGGTTTGTTTGGTGGTAACGCGACAAATCCTGCTACTTTTAAAAAAGTATTTAAATTTAGCCTTAATGGCGCTACAGATGTTTCTGACCCCATAAATGGTGCTAATGGTAAGTTATTTGGTGGCAAAACTGTTGAAGAGTTAAATGACCGTGCCGGTTTAACAGCTGCAGGAATTACCCCGGTTGAGAAAATTTTGGTATTAGATCTGCTGAAAGATTTAACATCAGTTTACCCGCATGATAAAGCCGAGGGCATAGCGTTACTGCCTAACAATATCCTGGCTATATCTAACGATGATGACTTTGGGGTAGTTGATAATGGGGCCAGCGCATTTAGCGCCAAAACACTATCAACAGGCAAGGTTGACAACAACCGCATTTACTTTGTTAAGTTGAAACTGCAATAAGCCTAAACACAAATAAAAAGGCCGCCAACTACTATAGTCGACGGCCTTTTTTGTGCTCCGTAATTGCTTTATGTTTTACAACAAGTTGTTACTGTTGCTTATCAAAAAGTTTTTTGGCTGTAAATAGGCGTAGTAGTTACCTTTGTAACCGTAATCTTTGGGGTGTGCAATAATAGCTTTCATGGCTATTAAATTATAAACGTAACTGCCGGTTTCGCGGTTTAGCTTCATGCGGTAGTAATTGTCTTCGCTTTGGCTGTTAATAGCCTTGGCCAGTTTAATCGAGCCATTGTTATAAGCGGCTGCGGCTAGTGTCCAGCTGTTAAACTCGCCATGCAACTCGCGCAAATACTTACAAGCGGCGATGGTTGATTTTTTAACGTTTAAACGTTCGTCAATACTTTTGCTAACCTTTAAACCATAAGAGCGGGCGGTACCCGGCATAAATTGCCATAAGCCGCGGGCGCCTTTAGGCGATGTGCCTTCTTTTAAACCAGACTCAACAAGTGGCAAATACTTAAAATCGTTCGGGATACCGTAAGCTTTTAAAATTGGCTCGATAATTGGAAATAACTTCTCGGCTTTGCGTTGTAATAAGTGTGAGCCAATGTTTTTGTAGTTATGTTTCTGTAGCGAACGCTGCATTTTTTTGTCAATGGCGTTGCTAACAGGTAGTGCTTCATTTGCGAAGCTGTAATTATTTGCAGTAACGTTATTATTAGCGATAAATTTAGAAACGCGTGGGCTTGTTTTAGCCACCGGTTTTACAACCGTTGTGCTGCAAATGTTAAGCTCGAAAACGATGGCTAAAACAGCAATTACGGAGCACGTAATTAAGTGTTTATTTATCATTTTTTTTCTATTCATAGAACAATTCATTTTGGTAAATGATGTACAAAGGTACGTTATATAAGTCAGGATGTCAAACACTTACAACCCCCTTAGTGTTTTGAGTTTTTAAAAATAGTGTAAAAATCAACGTTTAAAGGGGTTTAAACGTCGTTTTTAGCCCGGTAAAAAAAAATGAAAAAACAGGCTTAAAACCCTGTAAAAACAGTACTTTTGCACCTCACGCTGCGAAAGCGCAAACTAAAAACTATGGTATTTAAAAGACCAACTAACAGTCGCGACGACAGGAATGGCAGATCAAATGGACCCTCAAAAGGAGGCGATAGAAAACGATCTGATTCCACCCGTGGAAGCTCTTCAAAAAGCACGGACAAATCAAGCTCAGACAATACTAAAAAAAGATACTCGAGCGGACCATCTTCAGACCGCGGTTCAGCGTTTTCTGGCGGTGCCGATAAAAAAGGCTTTTCGTCACGCAAACCTTACTCTGGCCGCCCTACCGAAGGTGGCGATAGCGAAAGACCAAAAAGAGGCTACGGTACCGAAGCGGGTAGCGATAAAAAAAGCTTTTCACCACGTAACAAACCATATTCTGGTCGCCCCACAGAAGGCGGCGATAGCGAACGCCCAAGGAAAACATTTGGTGGCGATAAGAAAGAATTTTCTCCGCGTAGCAAGCCTTATGGCAGCCGCGAAGGCGGAAGTGAAGAGCGCCCAAAGAAAAGCTTTGGTGGCGATAAGAAAGAATTTTCTCCGCGCAGTAAGCCTTACGGCAGCCGCGAAGGGGGAAGTGAAGACCGCCCAAAGAAAAGCTTTGGTGGCGATAATAAAGATTTTGCACCGCGCAGCAAACCATACGGTAGCCGCGAAGGTGGAAGCGAAGATCGCCCGAAGAAAAGCTTTGGTGTTGAGGGGAAATTTAACCGAAAACCTAAGGGTGCTGATTTTGGCGACAAGCCTAAAAGAACGCCGACAAGCTATGGTAACCCAACCGGCGACCGCAAGGTTAGCACTGATAAACCACCAAGAACTGACTTTAATGCGGGTGATAAACCTTTCCGTAAAGATGCGGAGGAAAGACCTCTTTACGAAAGAACAAGCCGCGACGCCGATGCGCCCGTAAAAACTATGCGGGCTAAAAAGCCAACCAAAAAATCAGAAGATGACGGTTTGATCCGGTTGAACCGTTATATAGCTAACGCAGGTATCTGCTCTCGCCGTAAGGCAGATGAGTTGATCATAGCAGGTGTAGTATCTGTTAATGGTGTTGTTATAAACGAACTTGGCCATAAGGTTGACCCCATGAGGGATGAGATCCGTTATAATGGCGAAACTCTTAAGCGCGAAAAAAGCGTTTACGTATTGCTGAACAAACCGAAGGATTATATCACTACTACCGACGATCCGCAGGAGCGCCGTACTGTAATGCACCTGGTTGAAAAAGCCAGCCGCGAGCGTATTTATCCGGTTGGACGCCTTGACCGTAACACTACCGGTTTGTTGCTGATGACAAACGATGGAGATTTAGCCGATAAGCTATCGCATCCGCGTAGCAGCATCACTAAAATTTATCATGTTGAGCTTAGCAAAAGCTTAGCCCAGGGCGATTTAAATAAATTGCAGTTTGGTTTAGAGCTGGAAGACGGCTTGATAAAACCCGATTCGGTATCATATGTTACCGGTGCTACCAAAAAAGAAGTTGGCGTGCAGATACATAGTGGTAAAAACCGCATTGTACGCCGTATGTTTGAGCACCTGGATTATGAGGTTGTAAAGCTTGACCGTGTGGTGTACGCTAACCTTACTAAAAAAGACCTTCCGCGCGGACGTTGGAGATATCTTGATGAAAAGGAAGTTATACAACTAAAGCATTTAATAAAATAAGCATCTCCTGCCAAAGCAGTAGGTTATAAAATAACATAACGCCGCCGGTTTTTATCGGGGGCGTTTTTTGTTGAATTTGCCTAACTTGCAATTATAAAAGACACCATCCGTTAATACACCATGAAAAGATTTCTGCTGTTAGTTGCCCTGCTTTCTCCCCTGTTTACTATCGCCCAAAAAAAAGATCAAGGCCCTAAGATTCTTAATTTGGTAGCGGGCACCTTTACGGGCGACTCGCCAACGGCAAGTAAAGGGATATACGTTTACCGCTTTTATCCATACAGGGCGCAACATGCTTACTCGAACGAGGTAGAAACGAAAAACCCGGCATTTATTGCCATAACAAAAGATGAGAAATTTATATATGCCGTTAACGAAAATGGCGAGGGAAACAGCGCTGTAACCGCGTTTGCATTTGACAAAACAAGCGGCAAGATGGAGCAAATTAACAGCCAGCCCAGCAGCGGCTCGCCTTGCTATATTACTGTTGATAAGGCGCGTAAAAATGTAATTATAGCTAATTATGGCGGCGGTAGCTTACAGGTTTTTCCGGTTAATAAAGATGGTTCACTGGGCGCATCAACTCAAACCATAAAAAGCGAGGGTATGGGACCAAACCATGGCCGCCAGGAAGCACCACATATCCATTCGGCCGTATTGTCACCCGATGAAAAGTACCTGATGGTGGCTGACCTGGGTACTGATAAGATAAATATTTATAACTATAAAGCTTCGAAAATACCGGCGCTAACCCCGGCTGCAACACCTTTTGTTAGTACCAAACCGGGTAGTGGCCCGCGCCATAGCGAGTTTTCAAAAAATGGCAAGTTTATGTACAACGTGCAGGAACTTACAGCCACCATAACTACTTATGCTTATAACAATGGCAACCTGGCAGAAGTAGAAACGGTAAAAATGATGCCTGATAACTTTAATGGCGTTAACGGAGCGGCTGATATCCATATATCGCCTGATGGCTTGTTTCTATACGCCACAAATCGTGGTACGGCTAATGAGATTGTAGCGTATGCGATAGATCAGCAAACAGGCAGGCTTACTTTTGTCGACCGTTATTTAACCGGCCCCGTACCGCGTAATTTTGTGATAGACCCAACCGGGCAGTATTTATTGGTAGGGACGACAAAGGTTATACACGTTTATACCCGCAACATCACCACCGGCAAACTAAAATTGAATGGCGATCCAATTAAGATCGAGTCGGCAGTTTGCCTAAAGATGTTTGTTTTAGAATAGCTACGCGCTGAGCGTTTGCCTTTTCAATCTACCGGCTAAATAGTCGGTAGTTAATAATGCAAAGGCTACTATCAGGGCTGCCAAATATGTCAGGGGTATTTGAGCAATATAACTAACCAAAAAGTTCATCCTTGTTTGGGCCGCATTGTTATAGCCAGTTGGGTTTGGCAGGCAGGCCAGGGTAATAAAAACCAACAACAAAGCAGCTATGCCCAACCAGGCCCGTTTGGTAATAATGGGTTTGTAAACAAATTGAGGTTTGTTTGCGGTTATTCCCGCCATGACGTTAGCGGTAAAGTTAAATGATGGTCCAACCGCTTCGTCTTCATTCAGTAGCGTTTTTAAAGCCATTTCGCGCTGTGCATCTGCCTCAAGGGTTTGCATAATATTGGCCGTGAAATTAGCCGACGGATTTTCATCTGCAGCAAGTTTTATTACTTTTTTAAAGACGTTGTTTTTATTTGCTTTCATTATTCGCCCCCTGTTCGTTGTCCATTAAAAACTTTAAATCGCTCTCCAGCACTTTGCGGGCGCGGAACAGTTTTATTTTGATGTTGGGTTTTGACAGACCGGTTATCTCTTCTATTTCTTTTATAGGCAAATCGTTGATATAATATAAGGTGACCAGCAAGGCGTCAATTTGCGGCAGCTTGTCTATAGCCATTTTTACGTAATGCTTTACCTGCTTGCTTTGCAGTAGGTCTATCTGGCCGGGCAGGTGATCGGCTATAGCGTCAATATCATCTCCCAGGGTTACAATCTCTACCTTGTTTTGTTTAAGCCGGGTTATCGCTGTGCGATACGTAATAGTATACAACCAGGTCGAAAACTTTGACCGGCCCTGGAAGGCACCTATCTGCTGATAGGCTTTAATAAAACTGTCCTGCGCAATATCCTGCGCCTCGTCAGTATCGCGGAGTATTTTTATGGCGATGCTGTACACCATATCCTTATATTTATCTACCAAAAAAGCAAAAGCCGCCTGACTGCCATTGTTGATCTTGGCAAGATAGTACAGGTCGTCGGGTTGCTCCATTGCACATAAGAGTGAATAAACTACAAGGTGGTTACAATAATAAATTTAAAGTTTTTTGTATCCAATGGCTGGCAATGGCTGTCATATGGGGTAAGCAGCAAGAATTGCTTAAATTTAAACAATAGAAATCATGCAAGAAGTTACGAGAGACGCCATAGTTTCAATCACCCTATTTGCCGCCGTATTTGGCATGGTATACGTGTTTTTAATGACCCGCCACCGCGAACGAATGGCTATACTAGAACGCAACCTTACGTCGGTGCCGTTCCCAATCACCAACTTTAACCATTTAACCTTAAAATACGGATTACTGCTAATTGGCCTTGGCGTAGGATTTTTGATGGGCACGGTGTTAGAGTCGTTAGGGATGAAAGATGATATCGCTTATCTGTCTATGATCCTGATATTTGGAGGTGTAGGCTTAATCGTAAGCTATCTGATCATTCAAACACAGAAAAAATAGCCCGATATCACCACCCTCTACAATTAGGTCAGGCCCGGCCATAATTAATAATTTATCATTTATTGAAGAAAATTAAAGGCGCCTTTTGGCAGCTTCAGGCATGCCTTTGCTTAAAATTTAGAACATGAAACACCTTATACATTGTTTGAAAGCCATTTTTACAACCGCCCTGCTATTTGTAGTTACCGGCGTGCTGGCACAAACCAAGCCGGATACCGCTAAACAAGGCACTGGCTTAAAGGAAGTTACCATTGTAGCCGACAAACAACTCATCAAACAAGAAGCCGACCGCCTGACCTACGACCTGCAGGCCGACCCGCAAAGCAAAGTAAGCAACGTGCTGGAAATGATGCGCAAGCTGCCTTATGTAACGGTAGACGGGCAAGACAACATTTTATTAAAAGGGAATGCCAGCTATCGAATTTTGATAAATGGCAAACCATCAAGCTTAATGGAGCGCGACGCAAAAGCAATTTTGCGCAGCATGCCGGCATCAACCATTCAGAAAATAGAGGTTTATACCGTGCCGCCCGCTAAGTACGATGCTGAGGGTTTAGGAGGTATTATCAATATCATCACCAATAAAAAACTGGTTGATGGCTATAACGGCACACTGAATTTAAATGAGCGTACCCCAACCGGGCCGGGCATGGGAGCTACGTTTACAGCAAAAGCAGGCAAGTTGGGCTTGTCGGTATTTGGCGGCGGTAATTTAACAGATAACCCGACTACCACCAGTTTAAATATCCGTAATACTACCGGGGCAAACCCAACGCTGCTTAACCAGGCAGGCAACACGCGGTCTGATAGTAAAAATGCTTATCTGGGCACAGAAGTGAGCTATGAAATTAATCCGTATAACCTGGTGTAGGCGCAGTTTAACTTAAATGGCAGCCGTAACAATGGTTTTAATGATCAGCGTTCCGTATTAAATCAAACAGCAGCCACCACCGCCTATAACATTGCCAACAACAGCGCCGGCAGTGGTAACGGTTTTGATGCCGGCTTGAATTACCAGATAGGTTTTAAAAACGATAAACAGCGATTACTAACCTTGTCTTACCGTTATTTCAGGTATGGCAGCCAGAGCCACAACGATGTAGCCTTTACCAACCAGGTTAATTTTACTGATGCTGATTACAACCAGGATAACGAAGGCAAAGCTTCTGAACAAACCGGACAGGTTGATTTTTTAAAAGGCTTTGGCCAATGGACCGTTGAGGCGGGAGTAAAGAGCATCTTCAGAAATAACAGCAGCGATTTTCAATCAAATATATTCAATTCGAGCAGCGGTCTTTTCGAACCGGTGGCCGACCAGTCAAACCAGTACAGCAGCACGCAGAATATTTTGGCAGGCTACAACAGCTGGCGCTTTGTTACTAAGGGGCTTGATTTTAAAGCCGGCCTGCGCCTGGAGCATACCACCACGGATGCTAACTTTATCTCGACAGCAAGTGCTGCGCACCAGCGTTACTTAAACCTGTTGCCATCGTTGGCTATCAATATGCCAATAGGCACCGGCAGCGCGCTCAACCTGGGCTTTAGCCAGCGCTTAAAGCGCCCGGGCATTAATAAATTAAATCCTTTTGTTAATCGCGCCAACCCAAGCTTTATTTCGGCAGGTAACCCAGAGCTTAGCCGGTCAATAGTGAGTGATGTGCGTTTGGGCTACAGCCTGTCAAAAAAATCAAACCTTAATGTGAGTGTGTTTTATGATTTTGGTAATAATCTTGATTTGCAGGTATCAACACTCGACCCTGCTACCAACGTCACTTACACTACTTATAAAAACATAGGCTCGGTTGTGGGCATTGGGAATGCCATTAGCTTTAATTACCCTATTACCAAACGCTGGGACATCAGTATAAACACAAATGCTATGTATTTTAAATTGCAGGGCATTGTTGATGGTACCTTAAGTAAACGCAGTTTCTGGACATTTAGCAGCCTGTCGTCTACAAATTATGCTATTACAGATACCTGGCGCGTTGGGGCATCATTTGCTATAAACGGGCGCAACCCAACAGGCTTGCAAGGTTCATCAAATGGTTTTGTAAGTCCGTCGTTTTATGGCAGCAAGCAGCTTATTGATAGCAAATTGTCTTTGTCGGCATCCATAAGTAATCCATTTACCAGATATCGCGACGCGATAACAGAAACGCAAGGGGCAAATTTTAATCAAACTATTGCCAACCAGCAATATTTCAGAACCATCAGCATAAGCCTTAACTACAATTTTGGCGCGCTGAAAGATAACATCAAGAAAACCAAACGCGGTATTAACAACGACGACGGTGCGCGCTAGGTAACCTATTATTTACAGCGGGGCGATTGTGTAATTTGCTATATTGCAGTTTATAAACAATAAGCCCCGCTTAACCATAATGAGAAAGTATTTGTTTGCAGCATTACTGCTTGCGCCTGCCCTTAGCTTTGCACAACAGAAAGCCGCCGCGCCTGCCGCCAAAACATACGACCTGCTATTGGGTGGTTACACCTTACAGGGTTACGATAAAGGGATCTCTGTTTATCGTTTTGATACAGAAACGGGCAAAGCAACCCTGCTTAGCCAGGTTGAAGGCTCTGCCAATCCCGATTTTTTGGCATTAAGTAGCGACAACAAGTTTGTTTATAGCTGCAACGTAAACCCCAAGAACGGTGTAGAGGCCGAGGTTAGCGCTTTTAAATTTAACAAAGCTACGGGTAAGCTAACGCTGATTAATAAAGTTGCAGGTGGCGGCATAAACCCTGTGCATATCAGTATTGATAAGGATAATAAAAATGTAATCGTGTCCTACTACTCCAGCGGTAGTATTGCGGTATTGCCCGTTAATAAAGACGGCTCGCTTGGGGCTGTGAAACAAAACATAAAATATACCGGCGGTAGTGTTCATCGTAATCAAAAGACGCCTCATGTGCACATGGCCATTTTTGATGATAGCGGTAAAAAGGTTTTAGTCGCCGATTTGGGTTCAGATAAAGTATACACCTACAATTACGATAATACCAAAGCCGAGCCGCTTAACCCCGCCGACCCGGCTTATGAGCTGACAATGCCGGGCGATGGTCCGCGGCATATTGAGTTCTCGCCCGATAAAAAGTTTGCTTACATTATACAGGAGCTTAGCGGCTACGTCAGGGTTTATAAATATGATAACGGCAAGCTTACCTTTATACAAACCATAGCGATGATGCCCGAGGATTTCAAGGTAAATAGCGCGGCAGACGTCCATATATCGCCCGATGGCAATTTCCTTTACGCATCAAACCGCAACGCGGCCGATAATGTGGTACAATACGCTATCAACAAAAAAGACGGTAAGTTAAGTTTTGTAAACAGATACCCGGTAAGCGACGAGCCTCGTGGTTTCACAATTGACCCAACCGGCAATTATTTACTAAGCGCCGGGCAGGAAGCCAACACTATTGTTTTTTATAAAATTGACAAAGCCACCGGCAAGCTAACTGCTATGGATACCAAGTTGGATGTTCCGCAGGTTACGTGTTTTAAGTGGGTGGCGGTAGATTAGTATACAGAGTAGCACATCGGCGTGGTGAACGCCTGGATAACCGAAGGTAGAAGCTTCGTCGTTTCTCAGAATGACAATCGTTTTTTAAGAACACTTTAAAAGATTCCCCGCGCTCAATCGTCTACAGCTATATGTACGCAACCTTATTGGCTTTACACTCACTAATGCGCTGGCTGGTTTTGACTAGCTTGGTATTTGCCATATTTAGGGCTTACCGTGGCTGGTTGTTAAAAAAATCGTTTTTTAAGCTTGATGATAACGCCAGGTTGATGGCTGCTAACACCGCACATATCCAGTTTTTATTGGGGGTGACGCTGTATTTTATAAGCCCTATTGTAAATTACTTTCTGCAAAATTTTAGTACGGCAATGCAGGAGCGGTCTATCCGGTTTTTTGGGATGGAGCATGTTACCATGATGCTGATTGGCATCGGCATTATTAGTACGATATCCGCGAAAGCGAAAAAGAAACCTACCGACGAGGCTAAATTTAAGATGATGGCTATTTGGTATACCATTGCCTTGTTGATTATTTTAAGCTCGATACCGTGGTCGTTTTCCCCGCTGATAAGCAGGCCAAGTTTCAGACCCTTTTAATAACAAAAGCGGCCACCATTAAGGAGCCGCTTTTTGTGTTTAGCTATTAATTATTTAGCCAATAATTCGTCAAGGTTGCCAAGGCCCATGGTGAAGCCACCTTTGAAGCCCATTTTAACAAGTGTCTCCATGTCGATTGCTTTGTCAAAGGACAAAGTTGCTTCATACAGCGTGCCCGCGTCAAAGGGCTTAAAAACATTTACCCAGTGGATGGTCGGCATATTGCTATCCGGTGTACCATCTTCGTTGCAAAACCGACTGGTTGCTTCAAAGCTTTCAGTCGGTGTTATCGTAGTAAAATCTACGCGGCTCCAATGGCGCTCTCCCTCTGGGCCTACCATGCTGTATAGCCAGGTGCCGCCTTCGGTAAAGTTCATGCTCTTGGTTTCTGCTTTCCAGGGTCTGGGCGCCCACCATTTGTCTAAAAGAGTGTCGTCTGTCCAAGCTTTCCAAACTTGATCAATTGGCGCGTTAAAAGTTCGGGTGACGTTTAGCTTTTTATTGGCTAAATCTTCCGTAATTTCTGTTGGGTTTATCATATCGGTGTTGTTTAAAGTCTTTTAATATCGTCTAACTGGGTAAATTTATCTTCCCATAGCTACAGTATTTCGCAACTATGTGGTTGCAAGTATATGTGCAATTAATCGGTTGCGCAAATTTATTTAAAAATAATACACGGTGGATCTCCGTTTATCAGGTACATGGCAATAGTATTCTTTATACTTAAAAAATAATTATACTTTTAGTCACCAAGTAAAAACAACCTTCATTATGTTATTATCTAACAGACTCAGCCTACTTATGGCGGCCATTGTGTTATCATTTACTATCGACAGCGCCAGCGCGCAATCTGCGGTTAATTTAAAAGGCTTTAACTCCAAAAGTGGCGTGACCGTAAAAACGAGCGGAACCAAAATAGACCTTAGTTGGCCGGTAAGTGCTACGGAAAAAGGTCGCGTGGTGCTCGATCTGAACAAAAACAACCCCTTGTTTGAAAGTATCCAGGCCACTGCCAATGGTGCCTTTAAAGAGATAGCCGCCAAATTAAACCCCGAGTTTATTTTAACCATTGGGCGTCGCGATTTAATATCGCAAAATGGTTGGAACATCTTTTTTGACCGCGTGCCTACAAAGCCGTTCCAATCATATAATGTAGTGATGGATAAAAAGTCGGCCGCTGTAAGAAGCGAAGGCTCGCGTACTATCGTGAGCGTGTCCGGTGTATCAAGCAGCACGTTTAGCGGAAATATCGAGATCACATTTTATAACCAGACACCACTATTTAACGTAGCCGCGGTAATGAGCACACAGCAAGACTCGGCCGCTATTTTATACGATGCCGGTTTAGTGAGTAAAACACCAACATGGAGCAAAATTGGCTGGGCCAAAACAGATAACACTTTTCAGAATAATGATTTTAATGTTGCGGCTGATGCTGAAAACATTATGGTAAAATACCGCACTATTATTGGCCAAACCGCTAATGGTAGCTTAGCGGTGTTCCCGGCACCTCATCAATATTTTTACCCGCTTGATGAAGCTTATAACTTAAAATTTACCTGGCATGGTAACAACTACCGTAAAATGATACCGGGCTATGGTCTGGGTATCCGCCAGGATCTGTATGGCGATCGCCGTTATGTGCCCTGGTTTAACGCGCCGCCGGGTACCAAACAACGCATGAACTTTTTCTGTATGGTAAGCGCGGCTGATGGTCCGGCCGTGTTAGAAAAAGTAAAAGCCTACACCCGTAATGATAAATTTGAACCGCTGCCGGGTTACAAAACCATGTCGAGCCATTTTCATAATGAATATACTACCCAATACACGCTAAAAGGCAAGCCTGTTGAAGATGAGCCGGAATATGTAAAAGTATTCAAAAACTTAGGGGTGAACATTGTACACCTGGGCGAGTTCCATGGTGCCGGCCACCCCAAGGGCCCTGACTCGTTACGGTTAAAAGAACTTTATACCTTGTTTCAAGAATGCGAAAAAGAATCAAAAGGCAACTTTTTGCTTTTACCGGGCGAGGAGCCTAACGAATTTTTAGGGGGCCACTGGCTTGAGTTTTTCCCTAAGCCTATTTACTGGATAATGTCGCGCAAGCCGGGGGTACCTTTTGTAGAGAACGATCCTAAATATGGCAAGGTTTACCATATTCATGATAAAATGGATATGTTGAAGTTGCTACAGGACGAAAAAGGCCTCGCTTGGACCGCCCACGCGCGCACTAAAGGTTCTACCGGTTTCCCTGATATTTATAAAAATGAGCCTTTCTTTAAATCTGATCGCTTTTTTGGCGCAGCCTGGAAAAACATTCCCGGCGATCTGTCAACCGACCGTATGGGCATCAGGATACTTGACCTGCTGGACGATATGAATAATTGGGGGAACAAGAAGAAAGTGCTGGCCGAGTCGGACATATTTACCATTACTTTAGAGAATGAGATGTATGCCCACACCAACGTTAATTACCTTAAACTGGATAAACTGCCCGAGTTTAAAAACGGCTGGCAGTCGGTATTAGATGTATTAGAAAGCGGCAAATTTTTCGGCACCAGTGGCGAAGTATTGCTGCCAGACTTTAAAGTTAACGGCGCCGAAGCCGGATCGACCATTAAAGTCAGTCCCGCTACCAAGTCGACGGTTGATTTCAGGGTGAAATGGACCTACCCGCTACAATTTGCTGACCTGATCACCGGTGATGGCGCTAAAGTGTACCATCAGCGCATCGACCTTAAAAATACTACTGCCTTTGGCGATAAAACCTTCAAGATCCCGGTTAACCTGAAAGGTAAAAAATGGATCCGCCTGGAGGTTTGGGATGCTGCCGTTAACGGCGCGTTTACCCAAACGGTTTGGATCAACTAAAATAAATGGCTAGCGGCTAAGCTAAGCCGGGGTGTTCCACTAAATAATTACTATTTATTTGTGGAATGTCCCGGCTTTTTTCATCTGGAATATAAATTCACTATATTCAAACAACCAATTCCTAAACCACATGAGAAAGCTGCTTATCGTTATGGCGTTTGTGTTGATGAGGGGATCGCTTTATGCGCAAAACGCCAAACTCTTTCTTAATAAGCGCGAGATCGCTCTTCCCTCGGTTCATTTTTTAGAGGCGGCGACAATTGATTCCATTAATTTTTACACCGGCGACCAAGCAAACGAGCAATTCTTTTTACCAACAAAAGGAATCGACAGTGTCTACGTAATCTTTAAACACGATATGACAGATGTGGTTACTTATCACCAGTTACTTAACCTTTCTCACCTTGACGAACGAGCCCGGGCCCTGCCCCTGGATTTAGGATCGGTGAGGTATAGGTATGTTGATAACGCGCAAACTATGGTGTTTAACCTTGAGCATGTGCCATCGGTTTCTGTGCAAACCACTTACACGCATATTGATTATGTCAGTTTATTCAGAGCGTATCGCCGGCCATATGATTCTGATGCAGGTAAAATGCTTATATGGCTGCAAGGCTATTGCGAGGGTTATGGAGACAATGTTTACTACAATCGATATAAAAGGAAATGAAAAAGGCCATGTATCTGTTAATAACTATGGTAATCTGCGCGGCGAATGCTTTGGCACAAAAAGCAGCATTTACACGCGTTGACGCGCTTGACCAAAGGCCCTTGGTTGTTGTTAACGGTAAAATAGTTGACGCACTATCGTTTTTGGCACTAGATAAATACGATTTTGAAAGCATTAAGATATTACCGGCAGCAGATGCTATAAAAAAATACGGTGCCGACGATGGTAGATATGGGGCGGTGCAAATAAGAATGATTAAAACGACCCAATTATTAAACTGGGCGCAGGTAGCAAGACGATTTTATTTTATGCCGGAGCAAATACCAGCGCAGGCCCGCTTGTTTTATGGGTACTTTGGCGGCTTAACCTTTTGTGATACGCGACTGTTTGTGGCATCGGCCAGTAAGGTTTCGGGTATGTTTGTCCACGCTAAATACCCTGATAGGGGTATGCCTATGATGGGGCTTGGCGTTAGGTATGATGAAGGTGCCAACACTAATAAATCACTAAAAACTACGCCATTTGATGAGGATATAAAAAAAACGAAACAGATTTTTGACGACGAATCTGAAAAACGGGTAGAAATAATGAATGCTAAACCACGTATAGAGGGCTAACGCTATAGTTTCTTAACAACCAAACACCAAACCATATCATGAAAAAGATTATAATTTTAGTAGTTCTCGCCATTACCATCAATCAGGCACAAGCTCAAACATCAACTACCGACAGCGTCCACCTTAAATTTAACACAGAGTTGGTTAAGGCGGGCATGACTTTTACCATGCCCAATGGGGCGGTTGAGGTGCCCATTGTTAAAAACATGCAAATGCATTATGAAATGGCGGTAACTATACCCGGCAAAGCTATCGAGGTGCGGTATGCTATCGCCCCTTATTCAACCATGCGCAACGCCATGAAAAAGAGTCAAAAGGATGGTGATACTACGGAGGTGTTTAATAAAAGGATCAATAATATGTCCAGGGCTATTACCTACTCCATTGCAACCAATGTTGGTGGCGGTGTTAGGGATAGCACTATCCGGTCGCAGATGTTCCCTCCCGAAGCGGTTAAACGTGAGTTTGGAGCCGATTTTGGCGGGACAATATTGATCCCGGTTAAAAACAACTCTTTTGGTACCCAATATAAGTTTTGTATGATGATTGCTTTACACAAAGATTTTGCCGGCGATGGTTATATTATGTACCTCGGCGATTCGTTGCAAAGCATTGGGCCAATTGTAAAAGAGCACTTTGGGATTAACGGAGGGTTTTATGCGCTCAAATTTAAACAGTAACGCAGCTGTCTCCCTTCGGCGCAGGTAGCCGGACGGTATCTGCCATCCTTCTGTAACAAAATCGATTAGCGCCTGCAATCGATTGCTTTTGCATAGGTTATGCTGTACCTTGCATACATCCGCTAAAAAATGTGGGCCGTGTCCCCGCGCTGCCAAATCAAACATTTGCGGCTGATGATTGGTTTAGTCAACATAACTGATCTGCACTGAATGAAAAAACGGCTATTGCTTGCCTTGTTGCTATTGCCTTTATTTTGCCTGTCGCAAGGCAAAATTGCTAAGGTGTACAACATGGTTATTGGTACCCGCACTCACGGCGCCAGCGATGGCATTTACGTTTACCGCTTTAATATCGAATCGGGCAAAATCACTTACCTCAACCATGTTGCAGGCATTGCAAACCCAACCTATTTATGTGTATCGGCTAATAATAAGTTTATATATGCTGTAAGCGATAAAAGTATTGGTTCAGGTAACGTTTATGCGTATAAGTTTAATGCAGCCACGGGCCAGCTCGACTCACTCAACAACCGGTCCGCTTTTGGCGGCCCGCTGTATGTTAGTGTAGACAAGGCTCAAAAAAACCTTTTTTGCGCCAACTATCAGGGCGGCTCCCTCTCTGTATACCCCTTAAATGCTGATGGATCGCTGGGCGAAGTTTCGCAGGTGATACAAAGCTCGGGCAATAGTATTAACCGCTTGCGCCAGGAAGCACCTCACTTGCAATCGGCCATATTTTCGCCCGATGAAAAGCATTTGCTGACTACAGACTTAGGTACCGATAGGCTTAATATTTATAAATACAACGCAACTGCCCAAGAGGTGCTTAGCCCGGCACCGCTACCCTTTGTAAACGGTAACCCGGGTTATGGCCCGCGTCATGCTGTGTTTTCTGGCGATGGCAGGTTTGTGTATATGTTGCAGGAACTGTCGGGAACTATTACGGTATATAGCTTTAACAAAGGCCGCCCCCGTTACATGCAGTTAAAATCATTAGTGCCCGATGGTTTTAGGGGTAACATACAGGCCGCCGATATCCACCTGTCACCGGACGGTCGGTTTTTGTATGCCTCAAACAGGGGCACAGCGAACGAGATTATTCAATTTGCAGTAAGTAAAGCTACCGGGATGCTCACCTTTGTTAAACGCTACGGCAGCCAGGGCCGCTCGCCACGTAATTTTGTTATTGACCCTACCGGCAGCTATATGCTAGTGTCCAACCAATTTTCCAACAATGTTTCGGTATTCGCTATTGACAAGCGTAGCGGTATGCTAAAGCCCACTACTGCTAAAATCAATATAGACGCACCTATGTGTATAAGGTTTGTTCCGGCAGATTAGTTAACTTATCTCTGTGGTAACTCTATATAAAATGTTGTACCAAAACCAGCCGAACTTTCAAACCACAGTTTTCCGTTGTGGTTTTCAATTATCCTTTTTGATATAGAAAGACCAAGGCCAAAAGGCTGTTCGCCGGCTGTGCCTACACGTTTAACCTGGGTAAACATGTCAAAAACGAGCTTTTTGTCTTTATCGGGGATACCCATGCCATTGTCGGCAATAGCTATCAGTATTTTGTCGTTTGCTGTTTTTTTAATACTTAAAAAAATCAGGCCTCCCTCATAGCTAAACTTAATGGCGTTAACAATAAGGTTGTTAAATACCCGCCAAATTTTCTCTTTATTAATATGAATTATAATGGGGTCAGCGCTACCCTCTAATGTTATTTGTTGCTTTTTTTCGCTGGCTTTGAACTGTAATAAAACTACCGAGTCGCGGAGTAATTGTTTGATATCAACCAGGCCCTTGCTCATTACATCCTTCTCATCATCGGCCAGGCCAGAGTGAAGTAAATCATTGATCATGTTAAGTGATTGTGTACCCGTGTCTTCTAAAAGTTTTAAAAGGTGTTTGCCTTCTTCGCCCTCCACGCCTTCGGCGGCCGACCTAGCCAGGCCAATCATACCAGCCAGGGGGTTGCGCAGGTCATGTGCCATTACACGCATTATTCGTAGGGTATTTATATTGGCGCGCTCCAGTTCTTCAAGCGTTTGCTGCAGCTGCTCATTATGCACACGTGCACTGTTGTGTTTGGCGTGGCTTTGTTTTAATAAACGGTGTATAGATATAATTATGGCCAGTAACAAAATAGCTACTACACAGGCGCCTAAGATATAAAGGTGTTCTACCTTCTCTTTATGCTCCATAGTCGATAACAGGTTATCGCGCTGTATGGCTTTCAGCTCGCGTTCAATGTCCAGGCGATGCAACTTGTCATTGGTTTTTTCGAGCGAATCTTTAAGCATTAGGTATTTACCCTGGTATTGGTAAGCTGCAACAGGCTGCTTTTTGGCGAAAAGAAAGCTAGCATACAGGCTGTACCATTCTACATTTTGCATAGGGTTAGCTTTGCAATAAAGGTTAAGCAGGTGTCGGCTTTTTTCAAGGGCCAGCGCTACCTTATCTAACTCGCCGGTTTTTAAATACAGTTGTGCCAGCTTAAGGTTAGGGGTAATACGCATTCCGTCTACATCCATTACAGGGATAGAGACGCTGGCTATAAGGTAGCTTTTGGCTTCTTTAAGGTTGCCTTGTTTAAGTTTTAAACCGCCGATATTATCATAAACAATTATACGTGGTGCGCTGATGTTGCTTTTTTCAATAACACCGGAGCGCTCGGTTTCGTTAATAAAATCCAGGTCGAGCTTGTAAAAATAATAGGCGCTATCAAGTTTGCCCGCCCGTTCGTAGGATACTCCGGTACTATTGAGTGCTGCCTGCTTTAAATAGAAGAGCTTCCGTGGTGATATTGTAGTAGCGCAAGCTAACAGGCGGTTATAGCTTTCAACCCAATATTTTGCCGCCATGGCGTAATTTTTTTGATTGAAATATATGCCCCCTATTTTGCTGGCCACATTGCCATTGTCGCATCTGCCGTCGGCTAATAGCTGTTTAGCCCTGTCGTAATATCCTAACGCAGTTTCATACTGCTTACCTAAAATGCAGGCATCGCCTTTGGCTAAAAGTACTTTAAAATATACGCGGGGATATTTTTTGATGGGATCGGGCGAGTTGAATATGGCTATAGCGCTGTCTGCGTAGCGCGTTACCGCTGCAGTATCTAAAGCGTGATAGTAAACCGACATAAACTCGTAATAGGCGGCCAGCTGCGGATCATTAGATGAGAATTTGCTCCGCTGGTTTTTCAAAAAGGCCAGGGCGCTATCATGCTTACCAATCAACATCAGGCTGTCTGCCTTTTGTACTTGTTTAATTATTTCACTACGCGAGACACCGCTTTTTGATTGGCATGAGCAGACTAACGAGCAACTGGCGATGGCAATAACGAAAAAATATAACAGCTGTCGGCTAAAGAACATATAATGCAGGCGGTGATGTGGCTTAGGACCCAAAAGTAATTAAATATTTAGCAAGAGCACCATTATTGCACTTTTACAACTTATGGGAATACCGCGTAGCGCGCCGCCGCTAAATACTATCATAAACTCTTGGTCGTACTTTTTTAAAAAACGGGTTAATGGTGTATTATAAAACACAGGGGCATAGTACATTAGTAAAGGTAGTAATATTGCGATAAATACCTAATGTACTATTATACTGCATCTACGCAACGCTATAAAACCTCTACTTCTTCTGTATGCTCGCAGCTCGGCCTTTATTATTATGCTCTCCCAGGGTCCAGCTACCCCTTATAGTACCCCATTGCTAAGCCTGTCGGTACACGGGGCTTTTATTCGCATAATACCATCGCTTTAACCTAATGGGAATGTGGTGACTAAATCTTTAGAATTACCAATCAAAAGAAAAACCTAAATCCCCCACTTCTTGTTCGGCGCCTCCCCCATCATAAACTCCAACGTGCCACCAGCCAGCACTTGCTGATGCATGATATAGCACTTGTTATAAACTTTGCCATTCAACTTTGCCGACTGGATATAAACGTTTTTAGATGAGTTGTTTATTGCCGTAATGGTTAACACCTTGCCGGTAGCACCTGCATGTATGGCAATTTTGTTAAACGTTGGGCTAAATAGTTCATAACGTGGATTGCCGGGCGTAGCCTGGTGTAAGCCGGCTGCTGCCAAAACGTACCATGCCGACATTTGGCCAACATCCTCATTACCCACCAAGCCCTCAACACCGGTATTGTAGGCGTTAGCGCAAATTTTGCGTACCCACTTTTGCGTAAGCCATGGTGTACCCAGGCGGTTAAACATAAAAGGCACTAAATGTACCGGCTCGTTAGCTTGGTTATAATAATCGTTCCAGGTAAAACTGGCGGGCGTGTTTTCAAAAAAGGAGGTAAGATCTGCGATGGTCTTTTCGCGGCCGCCAATCAGCGTGGCTAATCCATCAATATCATGGGGCACAAACCAACCTTGTTGGTAAGGGTTACTCTCAACGGTAGCGTAATCTTGTTGCAAGCGTCCTTTTTTTGGCCACGGTTTCCAGGTTCCGTCGGCATTTTTAGGGCGAAACCAGCCTTTTTCGGTATCAAAAATCTGTTTGTAAATCTGCGCACGATCTGCATATTTCTTAGCATCCTCTACATGGCCTAACCATTTAGCCAGTTGCGCCTGGCACCAGTCATCAAAACCATATTCTAACGTGGTAGATATATCAAGCTCACGACGCGATGGCGTATTGCCAAACTTTTCTGATGTATTGCGGGCATAGGTATATGCCTTTTGCAGGTCGAAATTACGGATCCCCTTGCTATAAGCGTCGGCAATAACCGGGATAGCGGGGTTACCCACCATGCAACCCGAGTAGGCGTTTAACAGCTCCCAGCGCTCTAAATAATGGTTGCCGCTTTGATCGGCTATTTCTACCAGCGAATTCACCATATCGCTCACTACCGAAGGATTAATAATTGTTTGTAGCGGAAACTGGCTTCTGAAAACATCCCAGCCACTAAAAACCGAGCGTTTGGTAAATTTACCGGATTTATGTGTTTTCATATCAGCGCCCATGTAGGTGCCATCTACATCGCTCGTTGCGCGTGGATCTATCATGGTATGATATAAGGCAGTATAGAATACTGTTTTCTGCGCTTCGGTGCCGCCGCTAACGCTCACCTGGTTTAGGCTTTTGTTCCATAAGGCCTTGTTCTGTGTGCGTACCTTGTTAAACTCCCAAGCCGGTATTTCTGTGTTTAAGTTAAGCTTAGCACCGGCCACACTTGAAAATGAGATACCCGATTTCATCATTACCACTTCGCCTTCGGTAGTGGCAAATTCACTGTAAAAGCCAAGGTGCTTACCCCGTTGTGTTTTTATGTTTGGGATGATTGACGCTTTTGCAATCAGCGAATCGTATCTTAAACTGGTAACACTCTCGCTCTTGCGCGAGATTCCATCAGGAATGTTTGCGCTCCAAACGCCATAATTTTTGAGCGGTTTGCTAAATTGAGCGTAAAAATAAACGGTATAGTTGGCCTTGCCGTCACCGTTACCCCAGCCACCGCCTTCGGCAGGGCATTTCATCCAACCTTGTATGGTATGGTTGTCAACCACCTGCACAAACTGCTCGGTAGATGTACCGCCCACCCTGCGCGCCAAATCAATTTGTATGCGCGACTGGCTATTTTCAGGAAACGTAAACTTTAGTATCCCGCTATGCGGGGCGGCAGTAATTTCCGCGCGGATCTTGTAGTCGGTAAGCGTAGCGGCGTAGTAACCTGCTTTAGCTACCTCATCTTTCTTGCTGAAATTTGAGCGATAGCCCGGCAATTCTTTGTGCCTGCCCGCAACTACGCGCAAGGGGCCGGTCGTGGGGGTTGTTAAAAGATTACCCAGATCGCCATACCAGCCTATTCCGCTCATTTGTGTAAAGGCAAAGCCCTCTATGTATTCCATCTCGAAGCTATAGCCCGGGCCGTTGTCGCCGCCGGTAATGGTATTTGGGCTAACCTGCACCAAGCCAAAAGGCGTAGCGGCCCCTGGGAAGGTTTTACCCAGGCCATGTAATACACCGGCTTTAGCCGCGCTGGTACTGGCGCCTATAAAAGGGTCGACATAGTCAGCAGGTGTTTTAGTTTGTGCTGATAGCTGTATAGCGCAAATTAACGCGGCAGCCGATAGAAGCATTTTTTTCATTTTAGTACTATAATTGGTTATTGAAGCCGTGAGCTGGGTTAGGCGCTAAATGTCGTTAAAAAATGATAAATAAAACGATTTAGCAACCATTAAAAGTAAAATGCTTATTACGCAATTGGTTTTTTAAAGTTATTTTATTGCAGCTACCAAAAAATAAGGCATTTTTACCATGCGGTGTGTATTTACCACTTTTTACTGGCAATATACCCCCATAATAGCATGTTTTTACTATGATTTACCCGTGATCTACTCTTAAATCACCCCTATTTTACAGCATGAAAAAGTACTTCTACATATTTATATTGTTGTTGGCCGCCTGTGTTTTGTACCAGTGCACCACCCACAAGCTGTTGTCAATTGCCAATAACCCATCAAAAGCTGATCTGAGCTCCTCACCGGTTGTGCCCGCCAATGAGTCGATCAGCAAAATGAAGCTGGAGCCCGGCATGGCCATAGAGCTTATAGCTGCCGAGCCGCTGATAAGCACCCCGGTTGCCATTACTTTTGACAAAGACAACCGCATTTGGGTGATAGAGATGAATAACTACATGCCCGATACTACCGGAAAAGGCGAGAATGTACCTATAGGTAAGGTAGTTGTGCTGTCAGACAAAAACAAAGACGGGGTAATGGATGACCGGAAGGTCGTGATTGACTCGCTGATATTACCACGAGCGTTTTGCCTAATAGAGAGTGGCATTTTAGTTGCCGAGCCGCCACGTTTGTTTTTTTATGAACTGGCTAATGATAAAGTAGTTAAGCGCACTCTGGTTGACGCAAAATATACCGATGGCGGCAACGTAGAGCACCAGCCCAATGGCTTATACCGTGCCTTAGATAACTGGATATATAACGCTAACTCTGAGAAACGTTACCGTAAACAGGGCGATAAGTGGCTTACAGAACGCTCGCACGGAAAAGGTCAATGGGGCATTACCCAGGATGATCAGGGCCGTATGTATGCTAACGATAATTCAGTGAACCTTCAAGGCGACTACTTTCCGCCGGGCTTGGGTTTAACCAATAAGAATCAAAAAAATATGGCCGGCTTTAACGAGCGTACTGTGCCCGACACCAAGGTTTTCCCGATACGCCCTACGCCGGGAGTTAACCGGGGGTATATGAAGGGCGTTTTGGATGATAGCCTACGTTTGGTGAATATGACAGCTGCCTGCGGTCCAATGATTTACCGGGGGGGCTTATTTGGGACTGATTATCAATTTAATGCATTCGTGGCAGAGCCATCCGCAAACCTCATAAAGCGCAACATCATCACCGAAAAAGGGAATGTTGTACGTGGCAGGCAGGCCTACCGCGGCCGTGAATTTTTAGCGAGTGTCGACGAGCGTTTCCGCCCGGTAAGTTTATACGATGGTCCGGATGGGGCATTTTACATTGTTGATATGTACCGTGGTATCATTCAACACAAAACGTACCTAACACCATATCTGGCGGGCGAGATTGGTAAACGTAACCTGACCTTGCCTCTGGCATGCGGAAGGTTATACAAGGTATATCCGGCAGGTAAAAAGCCCGTTAATGTCACCTTCCCGACAGACCCTGTTAAGCTGGTTGCCTTGTTAGGAAATGCTAACGGATACGTGCGCGATAAAGCGCAACAAATCCTGGTTGACAGCAAACCGCAGCAGGCTGTACCAGCTTTGCAAGCAGCCTTGAAATCTGCTAATCCACTGTTTGTTACCCACGCTTTGTGGACGCTGGAAGGCTTTGGGATATTAAAGGCCGATGAAGTGTTAGCGCTGCTGCAATCGCCGCAATGGAGCATAAGGATGCAAGCGCTAACGGCCTCGTCAACTGTTATTGATCAAAACAATTACGCCGAGTTTGCAGCGGTATTAAAGCCAATGGTTAATGATACTACCGCAGCACCCTACGTTGGCTTTGTGACCCACTCAATAAAGAAATTCGATCAAAAGACTGCAGACGGATTGCTGTTCGCATTGGCCAGGCGTCATCCAAAAAACAGTTATGTGTCTGACGCTATTGTGGCAGCGCTTGAGGGACGCGAGCAGATTTTCCAGAAACAAATGCTGGCGGCTTTGCCTGATACCGCACTGGCTATCAATAAGCGGATTGAAAGAGTGGTAGTAGCTATTGAAGATGCCAAGCTAAACAGCGACCCGGCAATTATGGCCAAGTATTACCCGCGCGGTGTGGCTATTTATAACACGGTTTGCAAAACCTGCCATGGCGAGGATGGCAACGGTGTTGCTTCACTGGCGCCGCCGCTTAACAAATCGGAAATTGTGAATGGTAACAAAACAACGCTCATATCTATTGTGCTTAAAGGCCTGAGCGGACCGGTTAAAGTTGCGGGCCATATATACAAAGCACCTGAGATAGCCGGAGAGATGCCGGGCTTTGCCGATAATAAAGATTTTACCGATGACGACCTTGCGCAGGTATTGAACTTCGTTCGCCGCTCATGGCAAAACAAGGGCGACAAGGTTAATGCACCTGACGTTAAGGCTTTGCGTGCAAAGCTTGCTTCGCGTCAAAAAACATTTACCATGGAGGAGCTGACAGCACCAGCTAAGCCTGCTGACGCGGGTATGCGAACCAACTAGACTTTCTATTTTAGATGAGAGTGAAACAGGTGAAACAGTATTTTTTGTAATGGTTTAATTTTGAGCGTGTTGCGAAAATGTGTGAAACAGTTTGTAACAGCAGCAAACCTTTAAAGATTGATGGTTAAATAGGTATTGGATAATTAGTTATCCCGTTTTTAACGTTTTGCCAATTTTGTAGTGAAACAATGAAAGTGAATCACCTGTTGTTTAAATTATCACTTGCAGCGAAAGAAAGCAAAGGGCCGTGCGATTCCCTTACCTTGGGAGCTATAGGTTAGGTTAGGAGGAGCTGAAACTCTCGTCGCCAACAACTACAGCCAGCCCTAATCCTCAAGTTGGAGGGGATAAAAACGCCGCGTTGCTGCCAAAAACCAATCTAACTAAAATGAAAATAGTTGTACTTGACGGACATACCCTTAACCCAGGCGACTTGAGCTGGGAAGCATTGAGTAAACTTGGCGATATAACCATTTATGACCGTACCCCGCAAGATGAAATTGTTGAACGAAGTAAAGGCGCGCAGATCATCCTGACCAACAAAACCCCTCTTGATGCCGATACAATTCATCAGCTGCCTGATCTAAAATATATTGGCGTGCTTGCTACCGGCTACAATATTATAGATACCGCAGTTTGTAAACAAAACGGCATTGTAGTAAGCAACGTACCGGGTTATGGCACTGCGGCGGTGGCGCAGTTTGTTTTCGCCTTATTGCTTGAGCTTTGCCTGCGTGTGCAAAAACACGGCGATGCGGTGATGGAAGGTAAATGGGCAAGCTCTGCAGATTTTTGTTTTTGGGACTACCCGCTAATAGAACTCTCCGGCAAAACTTTGGGCATTATAGGGTTTGGCACCATAGGTCAAAAGGTTGCTGATATTGCCGCTGCTTTCGATATGAATGTTATTGCCTATAGCCGCACGCAAACAGACCAAAGCCACCGCAAGCACTTTATGTGGGTGCAACTGGACGAGTTGCTCAGGCTGTCAGATATGATTACTATTCACTGCCCGTTAACGGCCGAAACGGAGGGCCTTATCAAAGCAGAAAATCTGCGAAAAATGAAACCCTCTGCATTTTTGATTAACACCTCGCGCGGGCCGATCGTGAATGACGCTGATTTAGCCAATGCGCTTAATCAGGAAATTATTGCCGGGGCGGGTATTGATGTCCTATCAAAAGAACCGCCTGCGGCAAACAATCCATTATTTGGGGCAAAGAATGTGATTGTAACGCCACACATTGCCTGGGCAGCTAAAGAGGCACGCGCAAGATTGATGGATACCGTTGTTAGCAATTTGCGGGCTTTTACAGCTGGAACGCCTGTAAATCTGGTAGTTTGATAACTTTCTTAAAACATTAAGGTTTTGTCAGGGTTTACTTAGAAAGAAAAAAAGTAAACCATGAAAAAGCTAAGTTCAATTTTAATGATCGCTGCTGTGGGCTTAATGCTGCAGGCATGTGGCGGTCCAAAAGACAGCACAGACGCAGCGGACAGCTTAAATGCTGTAAAAGACACAACAACTAACGGCTCAACCGGTATTGGCGTAGTTGCCGACGATGCACAATTTGCAGTTAATGCAGCAAACGGTAGCATGACTGAAGTAGAAACCAGCAAACTTGCAGCTGCAAAAGCTACAAACGCGTCAGTAAAAGAGTTTGCTGCCATGATGATTTCAGATCACAGCAAAGCAAATGACGAGTTAAAAGGCCTTGCAGCTACAAAAAACATCACTTTACCAGATTCTGTTAACGCCGATTCAAAAAGCGCGCTTGCTGATTTATCAAAAAAGGCAGGAGCAGATTTTGATAAAGCTTATGTAGACAAAATGGTATCAGACCATAAAGCTACTGTTGATCTGTTTGAAAGTGGTTCAAAAGACGTAAAAGACCCTGATATGAAGGCTTTTATTGATAAAACGTTACCATCATTGAGAGCACACTTAGAGCATATCAATAAAATCCACGACGGATTAAAATAAGATATTTAAAGCAATGTTTTGTAAGAGCATCCTGGAGAGTTAAATCTTTCCTGGGTGCTTTTTTCGTAAAGCGGTAGTTGAAGCAGCAATTGCTCCGTTATTTGGTTGACTACTTCGATAGACAAAATTACATTTGGTAAATCGCCAAAAATAAAATTTTAAAATTTTATTCTCCTTATTTTGTAGTTTTTTATATCTTCGTAACGCTTGTTACAATCGTACTAAACCATTCGTTCTTTATGAGAATAATGAGATCAGTTAATTTTAGAGAAGGAGTTTTAGCGGACTCCTTCTTTTTTTTGCGCTAAAATTAAGCACGTATATTTTGAAGTTATAGCTTGTAACAAACAATGTTTAAGCAAAAGCCAGCCATCCCGCGGCAGGGTTACTAGAAAAACACCAGATTTAAAGCAGAATATTGTAGATAGTAAATTGCTAAAACAGCGACGTTTGTAGGCTTACCAATGGTGCAAAAACCGGTGCACCTAAACCGCTGATATGGTAAATAGCGCTTTCCTGGTAGCGCGAAGCTACTACGATTTTGGTCCCGCGCGAATGGGTGTTAAATAGGTTTTGCACCAACTCGGGGCAATTATTGTCTTTTGATAAGTGCGACAGGAACAAGTGCGACATGTAAGCCGGGCGATAATCCATAAACAATTGTAAAGCCTGCTTATTAGATAAGTGGCCTTTACCACTACGGATGCGGCGTTTTAAGTGATACGGATATTTGCCGCGCTCCAACATTTCCTCGTCGTAATTAGCCTCCAGGAAAGCGGCATGACATTGCTGAAAATGCTGTACCAGGTTTTCGCAAACCGCTCCCAAATCTGTAAATACGCCTACCTTAATGCCACAGCAGGCTACGGTAAAGCTATGCGGGTGTGCGGCATCATGCAGTTTTAAAAATGGGGTGATGGTTAAGTCGCCAATTTGTACCACCTGTTCGGCTATAAACTCAATCGCCAAATCTTCATCCAGCCTCAAGCCACCATGCAATAAGGTAAGGCCGGTGATGTAAACTGGGATCTGATATTTTTTGGCCAGCACGGTTACCCCGCTGATATGGTCAGAGTGCTCGTGCGAAATAAAGATGGCCTTAACTTTGCGCATGCTTAGACCCAGCCGCGCCATACGGGCTTCGGTTTCGCGGCATGATATGCCAACGTCAACCAATACGGCTTCGTGCTCATTACCAACGTAATAGCAGTTGCCGTTGCTTCCAGAATTTAGTGAGGCTACAAATAAAGACATCGCAACACAAATTAACGGTTTTTGAGCGATGATAAAAATTTAACTCAAAATTTATTTGATTTTCAAACCCAAGCCCAGATCGCTATTCAAAACATATTCACCATTTATAATGGCAGGTGGGGCATAAGGATTATTGGTTGTTAAAAACGGACCGTCAATATCTGCCCAATCGCATTGCGGGGCAAGGGCCGCCGCCGCTAACGATGCACAGCTGGTTTCGCTCATGCAGCCTATCAGCACTTTAAGGCCAAGTTCCCTGGCGCGGTCAAGCATCTGCTTTGCTTCAAACATCCCTGCCGATTTCATGAGTTTTATATTGATGCCGTGGTAAACATCCTTAGCCTTGTCTACATCGGCCAGGCGTTGTACGGCCTCATCGCCAATTATCGGTATGGGGCTGTGTTGGGTTAACCAGGCGTTGCCGTCAATATCCGTTTTTAGCATGGGTTGCTCCACCAACTGTACGCCCTGCTGCTGCAGCCAGTAAATCGTATCCAGACTTTGCTGCCGGTCAGTCCAGCCCTGGTTGGCATCCACATAAATAGGCACGTCAGTCACCGAGCGGATAATGTTGATCAGCTCTTTATCATTGTCCCGGCCCAGCTTTACCTTTATCACTTTAAAATTGGCAGCTTCCTGCACTTTTTCCCTGAAAACGTCTGGCGTATCTATGCCGATTGTATAACTGGTAACAGGCATCAGCCCGGGCTTGCTGCCCAGTAGTTGCCAGCAAGGCTTGCCTAATAGTTTGCCTTCCAGGTCGTGCAGGGCAATGTCAATGGCAGCTTTAACTGCGGGGTTGCCGGGGGCAATATCGTCCAGGTAATTAATGATCTCCTGAAAATTAAAGGGGAATTTGAACTTGCCGGCCTCAACTTTATTCAAAAACGCGGTGGCGCTTTCATGGCTTTCGCCCATGTAAGGAACCATTGATGCTTCGCCATAACCGGTGTGGCCCTCATGGCTTATTTGCACCAACATGATTGGGGTTGATGTGCGCGAGAATTTAGCTATGGTGAAGGGGTGCTTTAGTAAAAGCTCAAAAGGTTGCCAGGTTAATTTCATGTCGCTAAGTCCTGTAAGGCATTCCAAAATTTACCCATCTGGCCGCGGTTTTCCATCACGGCGCCAAGTTGTTTTTTTAATGGTGGTTGGCGTACCGTCCAACGGTATTTTTCGGCAAAGGCGGTAAGCTCGGGCATGTTGGGTTCAGAAAACTCCATGATAACAAAGCCCCAGGTGCTGTAAAATGCCAGCATCCAGGTAAATTCCTCGTCTAGTTCGCCGGCCTTTATAAGGTCGTTCAGTAATTGGTACGATGCCAATATGGTTTCATGGTCCAGGTCCGTCATGCCGGTAAGCATGGCCGGCTCGGCCATATAGTACCAATTTAAAAACACCATCCTTTTCAGTGTTTCGGTTTTAAAAACTTGGTCAAGGGTACGGTTATGCAGCTCAAGATAGGCGTTGTGGATATCCGCAAATGCGTAATCAATATCGTCTGTAGGTATAGCAGTTTGCACATAACTAAATACGCCGGTTTGGCCAAGCGTTAGTTCTTTGTCTGATAATTCCCTGAGCGTATCCGTCATAAACATAACATAATGTCAAAGCTAAATTTTTCTTTTTGAAATGATGGGTATATTTGGCGGTAATAGCAATGATTGGGCCGAGTCCACACGCGCCAATCCCAGATAACAAATACATGCCCGTAAAACCATACGCCCCTTTTGACGCTGCAAATTTTAGCAACAAGCTTTGTTTTTTAACCGGACAAACGCTGCAAAGTGAAGAAGAGCGGGTACAGGTTTTCCCACAGTGGCTAATGAGCATGTATGGCTTAGAGGACAAACCCTTTAAGCTGCTTGATGAAAGCATGGCCACCTACAAAGACATTAAATTACCGGTTGCATCGGCTGTTAACGAAACCTATCTTGAGCCGCTGGAAGCTGAAGTTGAGGCTGCATTTAAAAGCGGTTACGAGGCTGTTAAAGCCTTAGATGAACTTAAGCTTTTTCAATGGGCGGGCAAGTTGATGTATGGGATAATTTTTAATGAGATACAGGTGGGCATACGGCAGCAGCGTGCGCAGGGCGAGGAGTTTACCATGTCGCAGTCTATCATTCATAAAATAAGCCACCTACATTTAATGCTGCAAACTATTAACCTGCCGGTGTTTTTTGAGGAGTTTAAGCCCTACAGCCTGTTTTTATTTAAGGTTGATAATAACCAGGAAGAGTTTGGCTATCGCGATGAGATCAATACGCTAACATTCTCTTTGCGAATCAAAGATTTTGGTCTCATCCTTTGTTTTCAGGACAATGGCGCCAACCGTAATTATCACCATGAAATATTGGGAAAAATAAGCAACCATACCTTGCACCCGATACAATTTGAAGAGTTTAGCGGCCGCATCTATTATTCAAATTACCTGTTTAACCGCCTGCCCGAGTATAACATGCTGCCGGTTGCCGACGAGCTTTATATTGAAGCTATGCCCCTGCGCGGTTTTAGCAGCAAACCCCTGTTTGACCATTGGCAAAATAAAACCTATGGGCAAGTGCTCGAGAATTTTTGGAAAAACTGGGGCTTCCTGCTGTTAGAGATCATCAAAAATCCTGAGCAGCCCATGAGCTTTTTAGTTGATGCTAACGGTAATTTTAGAGACCGATCGACGATCGACCTCCCGTGCTAATTTGATTGATAAAGGCGGGTAAAACGTCCGGGTGCAATATCAGCGTTATAAATACGCCGCATAAGGCGCCGTATAAGTGTGCGTCGTGGTTTACGTTATCGCGGGCATGCTTAGATGCAAAGTGGCAGTAAACTAAATACAGTACGCCAAATATAATAGCCGGGATGGGGATTGGTATTGGCATGATCATCATTTTAGTAAGCGGCGAATACATAATATAACTAAATATTACCGCGCTCACTGCGCCAGATGCGCCTAAGCTGTGGTACCGATAATCGTTTTTATGTTTTACTACCGATGGCAGATCACTGATAATAAGGCTGGCGATGTAAAGCACCCCAAATTGCCAATGCCCAATGTAACTCTCTAACGGGAAAGCGAAAAAGTAATATGACAGCATGTTAAAAAATAGGTGCATCCAATCTTTATGAATAAAGCCGCTTGTAATCAGCTGAAACACATTCTGTTTACGGTACACGCTATACGGGTGCAGCATTAGCTTGCCATACAATTCCTCATTACTGAAAGCCAGTAACGATACGATAACGGTAATGGCGAATATGATGGACGCAACAGGCGCCAGGTTAAAAATCTCTATCATTTTAAATCTAATTTGGTATTAACCAGTAGCCGCGCTACCGGGTACCGAAGATATGTTTTTTCGAAGTATGGCGAGTTGCGGTAAACAAAATTTAGCTGTGCCGAGCCGCTTTTGGCTAATGTGGGGTCCTTTGCTTTTTCGTCGTCCAGCTTTTTGCGCAGGGCAGGGTCATTCTTTAATTGCTCCGCTGCAATATCCTCATAAACATAATGCGAGTACCCTTCTTTTGAACTCAGTATCGAATCGAAAAAGTTCCAGGCAAAATACGAGTCTACACCCAGGGGCTCCAGCGTTTCTACAATAAAACGATTAAGGTGCTGGTTGGTATACACCACATAATCGCCGGCCAGGAATTTGATTTTCATGCTGGTTGGCGTTAATTTAACATCGCTGTGCAGGTAGTGGCCTTCGTAGGGCCGGGTGCCGGTTTTATAGTCGGCTATGTAATACATCTCTACATCTAAGGTGGTATCATGGGTTAGCGGCCGCATGGCTACTTTGTTCAGCTTATACAGATCAATAATCTTACCCCAGGCTTGCGGAATGATATAAGCCACCGGCTTTTCGGCTGTAGCGCTAACGATGTAATTGTCGTAATACTTAATTGTTTTAGTAAACGGTTTACTGCGGTCATAGTACAGGCGTTCAAAATCGCTTACATCGCTCTTTTTATGGCCTGCGTAATAGCCTTTAAAGGTAACGCTATCCACATTCTTTGTGTCCAGCTCCCAGGCCAGCGCAAACGTTTTTTGGTTCTTCACCTCTTCATCAGCCTTGGCTTTAACCTCGCCTATCAGCATGGCATCTCGCTCATTAATATCTATCAGCGCCTGCATAAAGTAATAGGTTGCCCAAACGCGCTTGCTAAACTCTTTAAGCATGTGCGTTTCTGTAATGTAGCTAATAATGTTGTGCTGCGACGTGTAGCCGGTGGCAAAACGCGGAGTCTCCAAGAAGCTCACTATGCCATTGTCTGGCGACTCATCTTCACTCTCAACGTAAGGGGTCATCTCAAAGCCCGACGCTTTCATTCGATTATATAATTCGGGCGTTAACGTTTTTGACGTGTAGTTAGCGAGGATAGGATTTTGCTTGTCTTTTTGTGTTTCTATCAGCGTCATCACGTATTGATAGTCGGCGCCGTTGCTGGTATGGTTATCTAAAAAGATCTCGGGGTTCCAGGTGTTAATGATAGTTTCCAGCGCAATGGTGTTGCGGCTATCTACCTTAATAAAATCGCGGTTAAGATCAAGGTTGCGCGAGTTACCGCGGAAACCATACGCGCTTGGTCCGTTTTGGTTAATACGGCTTTTGCCCCTGTTAAGGCTGCCGTCAATATTATATAAGGCTACAATGCAGATCACCACATTTTTAGGCAGGGCATTCTTTTTGAGCAGATCACGCATCAGCATCATGCTGGCGTCAATGCCCTCCGGCTCGCCGGGATGGATGCCATTATTAATAAGCAATACCCGTTTATTTTGCTTTTTGATGAGCGCAGGATCAAACACCTTATCGCGCGATAGTACGATCAGCGTCAGCGGCTTCCCAACATCAGTAGTGCCATAATTGATGAGCTTCATCTGCGGGTTGGCTTTGGCCAATTTGATGTAGTAGCTAATTACTTCGGGATAGGCGGCTGAATAGTTTTTATCCTTGCTTAGCTCAAAGGGCGTTAACTGTGCCCGGGCCATACCAAAAGCAAGGCAAGCCAACAGTGCCAATGTAAATTTCTTCATGAAAATAACGGATCAGATTGCGCCGATTAAGGTAACACTTATTGAGCAGGGCCGCTAATTTCGGCTTGCGTTTTTTTAGGCAGGCTTTTCACCACTTCGGCGTAAGAGTGGTCAATCATTTCCAGCAGCTGTTTGCGGGTCAGTGTGCCGTCCATAGCGACGGTATTCCACAGTTTTTTATTCATGTGATAGCCGGGCTGTACTTCGGGGTGGCGCTCGCGCAATTCGATGGCCAATTCGGGGTCGCACTTAACATTGAAGCGGTCGCCTTTTTCTAGACCAATAAGTAAAAAAATTTTGCCGGCAACTTTAAACACCAGCGTATCCTCGCCAAAAGGGAGGCCTTCGGTAACCACTGGTTTCGCAAGGCAGTAATCGCGCAGCTCTTCTACGTTTAGCATTAATTGATCGACTTGGTATACGGCACTGTTGAACCAAAATTAAACTTAACCCCTACCACGATTTGACGATATTGGTCGGGCGAGTTGTTTTTAAAGCCGCTAGCAGGGTCGGTGTATCCGTCAAGGCCCTCGCCCCAGGTTACATTATGTATATAGCCTATGTTTACGCTCATAAAAGGTTCGCTATAGCTATTATATATTTTAAGGTCGATACCAACACGAAGCGGCACCATCAACTCCATACTTTTGTCCTGACCCGGAAACGTATAGGAGCCAACGGGATATACGTCTGACGGATTGAGATTTGTGCGCTGTATAAAAGTCATTTTATTTGAAACTAAACCAACGCCGGTTCCGAAATATATGTCTTTAAACAAGTGCATAAAGAAGCTGTTGTCGTAGTCAATAATTTCACCCAGGGTGAAATCGCCATGTGCAATAACCGCTACGTACTGGTTTTTATATTGACGTTTGTACTGATCTGTAACAATATTTCCTCCGGACAGGTCTCCCGACTGTATCTCTAAACCCAACGGGATATATGGTGTTACGTTATAATAACCGGTTACATTAAATGATTTTCCGTCGTTAGCCTGCTTTAAATCGGCATACGGGCGATTACGCGAAGCGTTAAAACCAATGCCATAACGGCCATAATTATAGCTGCCTCCCTGCGCCCGGGTGATCAGTGTAGAAAACATTAAAACAAAAAGCAGCGTAATTCTTTTCAAACCTAAATATTAATCAATTTTACAAATTATTACGGCACTTCGTTTTTCACAACTTCTACGCAAATATATGAACTTTAACATAAATAACTTTACGGCTCTTGAGCGCTTCTTGCGCTATGTGGGCATCGATACGCAGTCTGATCCGGCATCTGACACTATCCCATCTACCGAAAAACAAAAAAACCTTGGTAAATTGCTGGTGACAGAGCTGTTGGCTATGGGTGTAACAGATGCGCACCTTGACCAATTTGGGTATGTTTATGCTACTATTCCGGCCAATACTGATAAGCCCAATGTACCGGTAATTTGCTTTTGCTCACACATGGATACCTCGCCCGATTGTAGCGGCGCGGGCGTAAAACCCATTATACACCAAAACTACCAGGGCCAGGACCTGGTTTTGCCTGATGATAACGCCCAGGTGTTACACATGCATGAACACCCCGACCTGAAAAATCAGTTAGGCAATGACATTGTTACGGCAAGTGGGACAACGTTATTGGGTGCAGATAATAAAGCGGGTGTCGCAGAGATCATGGACGCCTGCTATCAACTGATTAATAACCCCGAAATTAAGCACGGAACTGTTAAAATATTATTTACGCCCGATGAAGAGATTGGCCGCGGCGTGGATAAGGTGGATATTGAGAAACTTGGTGCGTACGCATGTTACACCATTGACGGCGAGAGCGCGGGCAACATGGAAAACGAAACCTTTAGCGCTGATGGCGCGAAGCTCATTATAAAAGGGGTAAGCTCGCACCCCGGGTTTGCTAAGGGTAAAATGGAGAGCGCCATTAAAATTGCCGGCATTATCACCGCCATGCTGCCCTTTGAACTGTCGCCAGAAAACACGGATGGCATGGAAGGTTTTGTGCACCCTGTTGCTATACAGGGGCAGGTAGAAGAGGCTGTGATAGAATTTATCATTCGTGATTTTGACGATGAGCAGCTGGCTAAACACGCCGACGTGATCAGAAAAATTGCTGAAGAAGTTTTAGAAGATTTCCCTAACTCTAGTTACGAGCTACAGGTTAAGCCGCAGTACCGCAATATGCGAAGCGTGCTTGATCAGCATCCGCAGATAGTAGAATATGGCATGGAAGCTATTCGCCGCGCAGATATGGATGCTAAAATGTGCAGCATACGTGGGGGGACAGATGGTTCGCGCTTGTCATTTATGGGCCTGCCCTGCCCTAATATTTTTGCCGGCGAGCATGCTTTTCATGGCAAGCAGGAGTGGGTATCGGTACAGGACATGCATAAGGCAGTGCAAACCATCTTGCATTTGTGTGCGGTATGGGAAGAAAGGAGTTAGCCCTTAGTTTAGTCCTTTACATTTTTTAGCCTCGTACCAGTTTAGCCATTTGGCTTTATCAACCATAAACGCGTCAAGATCTTTATAGCGCGCGCTTTTGCGCGTGCCTATTGACACCTTGGTACGGCGGTCTATAAATTTAATGGCCTCAATAAATTCAGCATCTGTAACCTTTTTAAGATAGCCGGATGTAAACTTTTCCGCAATGTCTATATTTTGATCAAACTGAGTTTTAAACTCCGGGTTCTCGTTACAATCATAAACTTTTGATTTTTTTAGAACGATGGTGGCGGTATCGGCATTATGGATCATTATGTGTTGTGTTACATAACCAGGCACACTTACAGACAAAACTACAGGCCCTATACACAGTAGTTGATAAACACCTTTGCCATCTGCCTTGGTTATGTATTTGCCACCCAGGCTCAAGTTTATAGCGTTAACAGGTTTAAGGGCATCATTAAACACTCTAGCATTCACAAAATAAGGTTGTTTAGTTGGATCGGTAACGGCATAAGGGGTAGCCAAACCGCGAATATTAACCGAGCCGCGCATCCCCGGCGCGCCGGTATTATTCTGAATATTTAACCCGGCAACTTTGCCTTGTAATAGTTGATCGACATTACCAACCGGGTTATCCTGCACTTCTTTGCCGGTGATAATGTATGATGAGCCGGTAGTTTGGTCGCGATCGCGTTTAACATAGCCTCGTATCACAACTTCGTTCATCGCTTTTGTATCGGTAGCCAAATTAGCATTAGCAATAGTTTGCCCCGGCTTCAGTTTAACAGATAGTTCTTTATACGACACAAACTGATAGCTAAGTGTGGCATTCGTGTCCACAGTAACTGTATATTTTCCATTGATATCTGCCTGAGTTAGGCCCTTGCCGTTGATGGCAATGGTGGCTCCGGTTAATGGTTCTTTGTTTGCGGCATCAAGTATCGTCCCCGTTATTACCACTTTGCCAGGCGGTAGCTGCGAAGGGCCCAATAATGGAGGGTTAGCTATTGACCCAAAGGCACCTTTTTTATATGTTGGTTTTAAACCCACAACCGGGGCTTTACTGCCGTAGACCCCCAAAGAGGATTTAGGCTTAGTATTATAGGCATAATCATCAATGGTCTGTATCCTATCTATAACCTCTGGCGGTAAATTTTTAATAGCGTCCTTTACACCGCCTCCGCTATAGTTTTTCCCGTTTATGCGGGCCTTTGTCACAGTCAACCCCTGCTGTTTTATGGCGCCGTTGCTGTCTATTCCTATACTCTCCATATCATTCAAAGGGTTGTCAACCGTTCGGGTTTCTTTTACAGCGTTGTGTTTGGCCAGGTATTGTACTTTATCCGCTTTAGGTTTTGCGGGTATCCGTTGTTCCTGTTCAAGGATTAGGCTGTTAGCTATGTTAGTGTTCGAGTCTTTTACTGGCGATGGTGTGTTACGCGTTATTGACGCGCTATCAACGCCAACATTGGTTGCATATTGAATTTTGTTAGGCTGACGGTTTAGAAACCAATAGCCACCACCCAGCATCAGCAGCAAACATGCGGCCATAGGTAATACGCGCCATAGTAAAATACTGCGTGTTTCTTTTTTCGCTACGCGATTAGCCAGACGGGTTTCCAGGTCGGCAAGATTAGCTTGCTGGTCCGCCCCCACTTTTTCAAAGCCCTCCAACGCGTCCATCAAAAACAGATCGTCCTGCGCCCGGCGCTCCATGTCGTGCATGGCCTTGGCGTCAAGTTGGCCCTTTAGGTACTTGTCAATTTGCAATATGTCTTTCTTCTTAGCGCCCACTGTTCTTCTCCAAACAAATTTTTAAATTACGTTTTCCGTTCTGGATATAGCTTTTAACCTCGTTCATGCTGTAGCCGGTATCGTCGGCAATTTCTTTATAGCACTTCTCTTCCATATAAAACAACTGGATACTCATTTTTTGCGCCGACGGCAGCTTTTCTCTGCATCGCTCCAGGGCGGTCAGGTTTTCCTCGTTGTCGTTATCATGATGCGTATCATCGGCAAATTCCATAAAATCAGGCATCGGTTCGGTTTGCATCTTTTTGCCGGCACGTAACTGCATCAAACAAAAGTTGCGACTTACCACATACAGCCAGCTTTTAAACTGGTTAATGTTATGCAGGTTAACCTTCGCTATCAAATCTTCAAAAATTTGCATAACGGCATCTTTGCTTTGCTCCTCGTCGCCCAGGTATTTTAGGCACACGCCATAAACCAGGGGCATGTATTGCTGGTACAGGGTGGCGAGGGTATTTAAATCGCCGCTTTGTTTATACTCCTGCAGTAGCCTTTCGTCTGTAGTGTCGGTGGATTTACTTTGGCTTTTTAAGAAGTTCATGCAGAGCAACAAAATAAATTTTTTTGGTGATTTATGGAAATCAATAATTAGATGCATCCTACCTGCAAAATCCATAAATCTTTTAATAAATAAATTATGAGAAATTACCTGATGACCTTAGCTGCCGTAGTTAGCCTTAACGGTTTTGCATATAGCTGCTCAATGCAGACAGTAAAAGCTAATGATAAAAATACGGCAACCGCCGTTGCGGCAGATAAAGCCACAAAGCTTAATGAACTTCTTAAAAATATGGCGGCAATAGAAGGCGGCCCGGACGGAGCGATCGGGGCCAGATTTAATCGCAGGGATTATAGTAGTAAAGGAGACGTAGCACAAGCCATAAAAAACCTGCCAACAGATATTTTAGAAAGCATTATGGTTGTAGATGGCTACGGCGACCAATCAGTTACAACCAACTATGCAATAAAAAATGGCCCGGTTAAAATTGTAAAAGGTGAGGTAAAAAAAATAACGGTAACCGGTAAGGTACTTGATGCCGCAACCAAAGAGCCATTAACCGGCTGTACAGTTGGTACGCAAAAAGATGGCGGCATAACGCAGGCAGATATCAATGGCAACTATAAGGTAACTGTTGCCGGGGGTTCTGTTTTGACATTTTCTTTTGTAGGCTATATGTCGCAATCACACAAACTGGTACCGGGACAAAATGTAGTTAATATTAATTTGGCTTTCAATGCAAAAGCCGCAAACGAGGTTGTAATACGCGGATATGTTAGGCGCGACCGAGCAATCACCAACGGTAAGTCTTATATCATTACCGGTAGAGAGGTTCAGGATAATCCGGTTGGCAATGTTGAGCAACTACTGCAAGGCAGCACAAAAGGAGCAGGCGTTTATGGCAATGCCGGCGCACCAGGCATGCGTGGGTCTGTAAATATCCGGGGTTTAAATGCTGTAGGCAATGCCTCTATGCGCGAAACTAGGATAGATCCAAAATATGCATATAGCTCTACTCCATCGCCCGGTAACGAGGATTATGACCATATCAGCGAGAATCAATTTACCAGTCCGCAAACCACACCGTTGTCAACCTTCGCAGTTGATGTTGATAAGGCATCATACGCTAACGTACGCCGCTTTATTAATGGCGGACAATTGCCCCCTAAAAACGCGGTACGTATCGAGGAGTTGATTAACTACTTTAATTATAACCTACCTAAACCAACCAATGGCGAACCGGTGGCTATACAGACTGAAATCGCCACCACGCCCTGGAACAGTCAACACCAATTGGTGCGTATAGGCTTGCGCGCTAAAGATGTTAAAACCGACATGCTGCCGGCATCAAACCTGGTGTTTTTGGTTGATGTGTCCGGATCTATGAATGAAGTTAACAAACTGCCGCTGGTTAAAACAGCACTTAAAATGTTGGTCGATCAGCTAAGACCGAAAGACAGAGTAGCCCTGGTTACCTATGCGGGTTACGTAAGCACGGCATTGGCCTCAACCCCGGCAAATGAGAAAGATAAGATTAAAGAAGCGATTGACCAGTTAGGTGCAGGCGGCAGCACGGCCGGCGGTGCCGGTTTAATGACGGCCTACCAAGTGGCCCAAAAAAGCTTTATCAAAAAAGGCAATAATCGTATTATTATGGCTACCGATGGCGATTTTAACGTAGGAGCAGCAAGCAACAAAGCTATGGAGGAGTTGATAGAAGAAGAGCGTGGACGCGGCATCAGTTTGTCAATATTGGGTTTTGGAATGGGGAATTACAAAGACAGCAAAATGGAACTATTGGCCGACAAAGGTCATGGTAACTACGCTTACATAGACAATATCACCGAAGCCACAAAATCTATGGTTACTGAGTTTGGTGGTACATTGTTTACTGTAGCTAAGGATGTTAAGCTGCAGGTAGAGTTTAACCCCAATACCGTACAGGCTTACCGCTTGCTGGGTTACGAGAATCGCCTGATGGCTAAAGAAGATTTTAATAACGACACCAAGCTGGGTGGGGACATGGGCGTAAACCACACCGTAACCGCACTGTATGAAATTATCCCGGTTGGCGTAAAAGACGATTTTATGGGTACGGTTGATCCACTTAAGTATCAGCAAACACAAAAGCAGGCTCAGCCAAATGGTTCTACAGATATCATGACTGTAAAATTTAGATACAAAGAGCCCGATGGAGAAAAGAGTAGGCTACAGCAAGTGGTGGTGAATGCCAGGTCGGTAGCCATCAACAGCGCGTCAGAAGATATGCGTTTTGCAGCGTCGGTTGCCGGATACGGCATGCTGCTGCGTAACTCGGCTTTTAAACAAAACACTAATTTCGAAGACCTGATTAAACTGGCCAAGGGCGCCAAAGGTAAAGACGACAACGGCTACCGCGCCGAATTTATCCGCCTGGCAGAAAGCACCCGGGATATGATGAAAACGATGGCTGCTGCGGTTAATAAATAACCAGATAAAAGTGTCATCCTATACCAACATAGGATGGCACTTTGTATTTGGTTTCCGCAACCATATGAGCCTAATGCTGCCTGGCAGAAAAAAGTAAAGGCGGACATGATGAATGACGACTTGATCTTCTAGGCAAATGACTAGTCAAAATAGTAATAAGCGCCTTCATTATTTAAGCGCCTCGCGCGATATGACAATGCGTTGAATTTCTGACGTGCCCTCATATATCTGGGTGATCTTGGCATCGCGCATCAGCCGCTCTACATGGTACTCTTTTACATAGCCGTAGCCACCATGGATCTGTACTGCTTCGGTAGTGGTGCGCATAGCAGTTTCAGAGGTAAAGACCTTTGCCATGGCGCTGGCATTGCCAAACGGGAGGCCGTTGTCTTTGAGCCAGGCCGCTTTATAAACCAACAGCCTTGCCGCTTCTATCTCTGTAGCCATATCCGCCAGTTTAAATTGTATGGCTTGATGGTCGGCTATGGCTTTGCCAAATGCTTTGCGTTCTTGCGCGTACTTTAACGCCAACTCATAAGCGCCGGATGCAATACCCAAAGCCTGGGCGGCAATGCCTATACGGCCGCCCTCTAAAACGCTCATGGCAAACTTAAACCCCGAGCCTTCCTGTCCAATGCGGTTTTCTTTGGGCACCTTAACATCATTAAAATGCAGTGAGTGTGTGTCTGAGCCACGGATGCCCATTTTATTTTCCTTGGCGCCTACGGTAAAGCCTGCCGTCCCCTTATCAACAACAAAAGCATTTATGCCAAGGTGTTTTTTCGACGCGTCTGTTTGTGCTATTACAATATAGGTAGATGCTGTGCTGCCACTGGTTATCCAATTTTTTGTACCGTTCAGCAGGTAATAATCGCCCATATCAATGGCGGTGGCCCTTAGTGCTGTGGCGTCTGATCCGGCTTCGGGTTCGGACAAGCAGAACGCACCTATCACGTCGCCTTTGGCAAGCGGGGCAAGATATTTTTGCTTTTGCGATTCGTTGCCGTATTTTTCTAACCCATAACATACCAACGAATTATTTACTGATACTACTACCGATGCAGAAGCGTCGATCTTTGAAAGCTCTTCCATAACTATGGCGTACGATACTGCATCCATCCCGCTACCGCCATATTGCGGCGATACCATCATCCCCATAAAACCCAACTCACCCAGTAATTTAATCTGCTCAGCCGGAAATTTTTGATGTTCATCCCGCTCAATTACGCCAGGCTTCAACTCGGTCTGCGCAAAATCTCGCGCAGCCTGGCGTATCATTAGTTGTTCTTCGGTAAGTTCGAAATGCATTTTGAGCAGTATTAATCGTAATAAAGATAAATATTATGCGTGCATAATAAAAAAGCGGGCAAAAAAAAGAGAGCTCTTTTGAAGCTCCCTTTCCCCTAATTAATTTAAACTATTGATTAAACCCAAAACAAAGAACAAATAAACCTCAGCTTGGGTGTCTGAGAATTCTTACCTTATACGTAGCCGCCGATATTAAAGTTTCATAGGTAATTGCAGGGCTTGTTGTTTCTACTACAAATGTATTGCCATAAATAGGCCGCGACAACTACTTATTCGTCAGAATTAAAAGTAGACAATTACTGATTTTATGTTATTTTAGCTTTATAATAACTAATTATACAACCTGTAATTGTTTTCTATAAACGCCCCCTAATTTATGTTACTTACTGATTTTGAATATCTTGACAATTCTGACAATGCGTTTAAACGCAAAATTGCGCTGCAAATTAAGCGCTTACGCAGGCAAAGCCAGGTAACGCAAGAGAAGTTTTACTCGGATACCAATATAAATATCGCCCGGTTAGAGTCTGGTAAGATTGATATACGTATAGAAACGCTTAGAAAAGTGTGTTACTACTTTGATGTTTCGCTATCCGGCTTTTTTAGAGGAATTTATTAAGCCTTGCGTTTTAACTGTTTGCAAACTGTACGTAATTCTGTTTTTGTATACAGTTGCTGTATTTTTTTTAACACAGTTGTATAAAAATGAGATCAAAATTAATGCAAAACGGTCTTTAAAAAATTAAATCGCTGATTATTTGCTACTTGTAACTATTTTAAAATAAATATTGTAGTTTAAAAAACGAACTCTATATTTGCAGTCCCAAACGGAGTGGTAGTTCAGCTGGTTAGAATACATGCCTGTCACGCATGGGGTCGCGGGTTCGAGTCCCGTCCATTCCGCTGAAAACAATGTCAAAATTGCCTAAAAGCCTGTAAATCATCGATTTGCAGGCTTTTTTGTTTACCAAAAAACACCAAAATATGCATGTTTTAGCATAAAAAAGGTGAGCAATTCGGTGAGCATATTAAAGCTAAAAAGGTGCTCACCAGAAATGCCATAAGTAACTGATTAAGAAGATGTTCAGCGAGTGAACATCTTGATTGCAAGTGATGGAATAATCAATTTTGTTTCACTATTTAATTCATTTGTAATGAGAACTAACATCAATTTGCTTTTTTATTTAAAAAAGCGCTCTGGCTACAAAGAGGGTACTGTTGCCATTTATTTGCGTTTTACTGTTGATGGTAAAAGAGCTGAAGCCTCAACAGGCCAAGTATGCGAACCGTCACGTTGGGATACCCATGCAGGTCGAGCCATAGGCACAAAAGAGAACGTTCGTACATTAAACTATTATCTCGACACTTTACAAGCCAAAGCCCAGGAACTCCATCGCTGGATGACCGCTAACGATGAAATGATTACAGCCGAAAGTTTGAAAAATCGGTTTACTGGTAAAACGGAAAAAGTATGCACATTGATCACTGTTTTTGAAGATCATAATCAAAAAATGCGCAGCTTGGTAGGACAGGAGTTTGAGAAGAGTACGCTTCAACGTTATGAAACAGCTTTAATGCACACCAAGGATTTTATGCATTGGCAGCATAATGTTTCAGATATTCCTATCACAAAAATCAACTTCGAATTCCTTAATGATTTTGAGTATTACCTGCGGAGCGTACGTAAATGTGCCAACAACTCCGCGATCAAGTATATCAAAAACTTGGGAAAAATTGTTCGCATCTGTTTAGGCAACGGCTGGCTTACGGTTGACCCTTATCTGAATTATAAACCGAAAACAAAGAAAGTGCACCGAATCGTCCTGACTACAGAAGAATTAAAAACGATGGCCGAAAAGCAATTCTCAGTTGAAAGGCTTCGTTTAGTTAGAGATATATTTCTCTTTAGCTGCTATACCGGCTTAGCTTATGTCGATGTGAGAAAACTTAAAAGGTCGGAAGTAATCAAAGGAATTGACGGTGATTTGTGGATTTATACAAACCGTCAGAAGACAGACACTTTATCCAGAATTCCTATTTTGCCGGCAGCTTTATCTATAGTCGGACGGTATCAGGACAATCCACAATGTATTTGCGACGATTTGTTGTTACCAGTCATGAGCAACCAAAAGTTGAATGCCTATCTAAAAGAAATAGCTGATCTGTGCGGCATTTCGAAGCTACTCACTTTCCATATAGCTCGACACACTTTTGCAACTACTGTGACCCTTAATAATGGCGTTCCTATTGAAAGCGTTGCCAAGATGATGGGGCATACCAGCATCAAGACCACACAGATCTACGCTAAAGTTATGGATCACAAGATCAGTTTTGATATGCAGCAATTAAAGGAAAAGCTATCTGCCGGCTAATTCTATTGCGGTGAATTGAAATTAACTCATTGTTGAACCTTATAAAAGTTTACATTTTATGTAAACTTTTATGTATATTTGAATATTATGTATGTAATACATAGCGAAACTGACGAGAAAGTTTTGGCCGTCATTAGCAAACTGGATATTAAAGAAATTGCATTGATCAATAAAAGCAAGCGATTTGATTTCAACTGGAACAAAGAAAAACAGTATGAAGTTTATAAGCTAACGGCTGAAGGTGTTGATGAGCCTATAGGCTTAATGTCGTTGGTGGATCGTCCGGGTGATTTTGCAATTGAAATCAGATTGCTTGCATCATCTTTGGAAAATGTGAGCAAGGCTAAACAGTATCAGAGAATTGCAGGCTGTTTAATTGCATTTGCTTGCAGGAAAGCATTTGAGGCTGGATATGGTGGTTATGTTTGTTTGAAACCTAAAACTGAGCTTGAAAATCATTATCAGCAAGTATATGGTTTTGTTACCACCAAATTATTTTTGATTAGTCACGGACATAATTCTTTATCTTTAATTAAGAAATATTATGAAAAACAGGACGAATAATAGGAGCTATGAACTAACAGATTTTTCAAAGTTGAGTAATAAAGAACTTGCAGAAGCATTCGTATTTCCCTCAAAGACACCTGTGACTGTTCAGGAAAAAAAGGAGGAGGAAGATTTTTGGATAGAACGAAGAAAGCAATTTGCAAATAGAACTCCCCAGCAACAGATTTATGATAAATTATTACAATTAAAATTCCAATTGGAAGATTATGTTGTTAGTAATCAATACCAGGCTGTTTTAAATTTTGGCTATTTCTTAAACGAATATGTAAATAGGCAAGAAAAGCCGGACAAGGAATTTGCTGCTGACATCGATATTAAACCGGCTGTACTAAGTCAGTATATTAACAATCATAGGAGGCCGCCAGAAAAATTTGTTATACGATTGGAATTACATTCTAATGGCATGATCCCTGCACTGGCCTGGTTCAAATTATTGCAAAAAGATAAAGAGCATGAAATCATGACAGATACTGGCATTAGGAAGGAAGAAAGTAAACACATTAAAAATAAGCTTGAATTTGCTTATTAAATTGAGGTTACCATAATCTAATTTAGGTTAAATGAAAGCAATATGCAAAATAGCATATTGCTTTTTTATTTGTCCGTATTGGATTTGAAAATTTAAACTTCAGATATTAATTTTATATAGGGATAAATTTCAATAACCAAAAAATGGAAACAGTCATCAAAGGGCGAAAAAAGGCGATGTATCTAGAATCAGAAGTGTTAAAAATCCCGAATAGAAAACGAGGGGAGCCAATTTCAAAATCATAATTGAATCATATCTTCTTCCTTGACTGGGATAAAGGATGCCTTTTTATTGGTAAGTAATTCTAAAGCATGGTTTGCATAATTAAAATTTTCGCACCATTTCCTGCATCTCTGTTTTATTTCATTACTCAGATACTTTGAAAATGAATATTCGAATTTCACCATAGCATAATTGCCTTTGTAGATATCGATATAATCAGCCAATTTATACTGGAAAAACTCTTCTTCCAATTTTTTTAAATCCTCAATAACAAGTTCAACGGCGGCAGGCCTTGGCGGTTCAGATGTGTTTATGTCATACAGGTCATCGGGAAGTTGATAGGATTTTTTCAGTTTTAACGCCTTTTTATTAGACGCAGCATCTACCAACTTCTTTTTAAAATTTTCTTGGTCCTGTTTTAATTCCATGTAACGGGCCAGGTTAACATTTCGGAGCTTCAATTCCTTTGATAAGGCTAAAATATCAGTCTTGTTATAATAAGTAGCTTTTCCCTGTTTAAAATAATTCGAGAAGCCAAATTTGTCACGGATAAATTTACCGCAACCATAATGAGCATCCTTAAAATGCTTGTAAAGCTCATACTCGGTAATCCATTCTCCACGAGCTATACTTAGCTTTTTAAATTCTTTTGCTGCTTTATCTAGTAGTAGAGGTGAAAATTGCTCCTTTGCTGGCAAATCTGAGGAGCCAACTACTTTAGATAATAATAATTTCAACTCCTTTAATTCGGCTGCTATTTGACTTTGTTGCATAACATTCTCCTGCTTTGAAAATATAGAAATGCCCCTATTATTAATCTATATCAAATATAAGGGAAGTGATTCGAATTTTGAAGCAGATGATAATACGCGATTTAAGCAGAACAGAGTATGGCATATTTACCGCTTAAGCAACCAAAAGCGCGAGCCGGGTAAATAGTCAAGGCCGGGCCGCCGCTAAAAATAAAATAATAATGGCCCGCTCTGCATGGCCTTTACTTTTTACTCGGCGTAAGCTTCTTTGCAGAAGTGGTGAATATGGACTAATAGTAGTATAAGGCTTAAGTTTACATCTGGTTTCAAAATAGTATTTTTATGAACAATTTTATTTAATATGTTGACCTTCCAATAAATCCTATATTTTTTCCGCCAATATGAGCATACCTTATCACGATTACGAAACACAAATATTTAATAGGCTGCAAACCTATAGAGATACACATCCCGAATTTACGTTTTCTGTTCGTCAGAATGGCTCTAAGGGTTCGGAGCGCGATTATTTTATTGGCACTTACAAATCCAGGTATTTTGGTTTTACCTGTTGGGAAATCCCTATCTCTTTTCCCGGATCTTCATCTGATTGTGTTGATTTTTTCTTTAATTATAATGTTGACGGTCGTATAGGATTTTACATGGAGGCGAGCGCGCCAAAAAAAGCCGGAACTGATCAATTAGCTGCCTGCGTGGCGTTTGTATACAACTTACGAAAGCTTGCCGGTCAAAGAGGTTTGCCGGTAGGGGTAAACGCAGATGAAAAGAAATTTATTGATTATTTCTTAACACCCGAACCCAAGCTATACGATACAATAGATCAGCTTTGGGCAGCTTTTTTACCTTTTATAGAGTCTGCTGCAACTATGGTGGACGAAGCTATTGATATAACTAAAAATGAATTCCCTAATTGGCAGGCAGAAAGGATATCATTAAAAAAGTTTGAAAGTTATATCGCCAAAATGAGACGAAGATTTGAGCGATACCCATTAATTAAAAGCACCCCTGATCAGTCAGAAGTATCGGATAATGTAATAGCTAAAGTAAAAGAATTACAAGATCAGGAAGTAAAACTACTGCCGTTGAACCAAATTCTTTATGGGCCGCCTGGTACAGGAAAAACATATCATACAGTAAATAAAGCCATTGAAATTATAGATCCGAAATTTTACAAAAAGTATGCTCAAAACCGCAAAAAACTGCTCGAAAGATTTAATCAACTTCTAATAAAGGATTGGGATGATGCTAAGGGACACATTGCATTTACAACTTTTCACCAAAGTATGTCATATGAGGATTTTGTCGAAGGTATTAAGCCTGTTCCCGAAGAGGAACAACTTGGCAACAATACATCCCCAATTCGTTATGAAATAATGGATGGTGTTTTCAAATTAATTGCGCAAAAAGCCACTTGGACGAAAGGAAACTTTGATAGTATTTTGGAAGAATTTAAAAGTAATTGCAATGAGATACAAGGTAAACCTGTTATCACAATAACGGCTCCTTACACAAGTTTTGATGTTATTTACCGGGGAACTGCTGTTTTTTATGTAAGTCCTCATAATTCTGTGAAAGGAAAACCCTGGTATCCTGTCAATATTGAAAATATTAGAAAAGCATATCAGACCGTGATTATAAGGGCATATATAATCCGACCTATGTGAGGGAAATATTAAATTATCTAATAAAACAGAATGGTTTAGTTCCAGTAGAAAAAACTCAAAATTCATCAGAGCCGCATGTGCTGATTATTGACGAGATTAATAGAGGAAATGTCGCCCAGATTTTTGGAGAACTCATAACGTTAATTGAAACCTCGAAACGTGCTGGTAAGGATGAACAATTAGAAGCGATGCTGACTTACAGTAAACAGCCGTTTACAGTACCCTCTAATTTATTCATTATCGGAACAATGAATACAGCAGATAGAAGTGTAGAGGCCTTTGACGCAGCCCTGCGAAGGCGTTTTTCATTCGAGGAAATGATGCCTGAACCTGATCTGCTTTCGCCTTATGCATTATTGACAAAGTTTCACGAGAAATATTATTACGTGGAATGGCCGGAGTGGGAAAAGAACTTCAGTCAATATGCCAGAGATTTTTATGATTTTATCGGCATGCTCGATTTTCCGATTGCCGGTGAAGAAGAAAAAATATTGCTGAACTTATTGAACAACATGAATTTAATGTAGAAAGTGCCTCTTCTTACCTTCACGAATATGATTTAGAACCGGAAATTAATATCGCTGAATTGCTGAAGATCATAAATCAACGTATAGAGGTACTTTATGATCGGGAACATATGTTGGGGCACTCCTTTTTTTATGAGGTACTAAACGGCGACTGTTATTGATACTAAATGGAAGTGCCCGGATGATGATAGGCCTGCTGATGATGACCTAAAACAAATGATGGTGTATAAATTATATTACCATGCTGATGAAGCCTTATTATTATACCCAACCAATGAAAAAACGTATATAAAAAAGGGGCTTTTTAAATCTGAAATTTTTGAATCTTATTTTATAGAAGGAAAAAAAGCCTGGAAGGATGATTTAATGCCTGATAACCACATTGCATTTCTAAACCTGCTAGATTTAGAAGGTAATTTAATGACCACTCAGGAATTAATGTCGGAGTTTTCAACTATAGGTTTATAATGCATTTATTCACTTAAGCTAAAAGCAATTCCAATTTTTTCTTCCACTTTTCCCAGTCAGGCATTTCTTTTGATTGAAGGTCTAAGAACTTTTGTGTATGGTCGTGATAAATTAAATGACAAAGTTCATGAGTAATCACATATTCAATACAACCTTTTGGCGCTTTGATAAGTTCCGGATTCAATATTATTTTGCCATTAGGTGTACAACTTCCCCAGCGAGTGGGCATCTGCCTTATGACAACTGAAGATGGACTTACATTATATTTATTAAATCGTTCGATCAATGGTTTAGCTATTTCATGAAATTTTTGAACAGCGTGAGTAAGGTACCAGTCAGTTAATAATTGGGATGCTTTCTCCGGTTTTTCGCAGTAAATATTAATAAACTTCCCTTTTAGTGAAACTGAGGGTAAGATTTCTTTATGCAGCAGTAAACGATATTGACGTCCTAAATATAGATGCGTTTCTCCACCGACGTACCTTCGAACGGGCATTTTGGGGTAATACGCAAGGAACGCGCGCTTTTGCTTTAATATCCAGGGTGCTTTCTTTTTAATTATAGCTGCCACCTTTTCTAATGAGGCGTCAATTGGCGATTTAACTAACACCTCCATATCCGGTGTAACCGTAATGCCTAAGCTTTTACGATCAACATAAAACAATGAATATTCAATTCGCTCAGATCCAAAATCAATATAATGCTTCACTACCCTTTATATTTAATTTTTGCAACTTTAATGCTATCGGTAACCATATGGTCTATTTGATCGAAATCCAAATTTAAATCATATTTGCTCTTAATGTCAAATAATAAATCGTCAATAGAAATTTTTATTCGCCCTTCTATATCCAGATTGTTCATCCAATCAACAACCGGTCGGTCTTGGTCAAAAGCATTTTCCTTAATTGCAGTATCAATAGCTAAAGCAATCTCTGCGGCAATATCTATCCAGTTGGCTTTAGTTTCTAAGGCGTCCTTTAATTCTTCTGTCGCTAAGTTGTAAAATGCAGTTAATGTATCATTCCCACTTACAGCCGTTGGCACATTATCTTTTTTGCCATTTAAAAAGTTATCCTCATATTCCTTAGCCCTGGCTAAATACTCCGCTTCGGTAATTCGCTGTTGATGATATGCATCTATAGTTTCCCTAATCAGTTGAGATAGGCGTTTGAAGAAAACGGGATCTTCATTCATTTTAACATTTATTGCTTTCAGTGTTCTGCTGGCTATGTGATCGGCTTTAGCAGCACTTCCTATAAGCTTTTCTACCTCTTCTTCTCGTTTTTCCTTATCAAAAATGTTTACCAATTCAGTAATCTTTAGCACCTCTCCGTCTGTGGTAATATGTTTGTCTATCAGCTTTTGGACCTGTGCTTCATATTGTCGATAATCTAAGTCATCGAAGTATCTTCGCTGGACAGATACCCTTAAGGCTAAAAAGAATTTAGCATCCGACTTGTATTTTTCAACTTGCTTTTCAGCTGTTGCGTTGATAAAGTCAATGCTGGAAAGTGCCAGCTTTAACAAACGGGCAAAAACCGATAGCTTTTCATAAAAGTTATGCCGTTTGGCTTCATCTGACAATAGCTCTTCATAGGCAGGTTCGTCGTATTTATTTTTTATTTCCTTAAAAATATCCCACAACTCGGAATGAGCCTGAGGTAATTTCTCTACTTCCTTAGCTATGGTTGTTAATGTGCCGGCCAAATCACCCTCTTCGAAAGTGTCTTCATCGCCCGAATACATTTTCAATGCGCCGTCCAGGTTTTCGAGATTGCCATAGTAGTCTATAATGTAACCGTAATCTTTACCCTCGGCTAAACGGTTTACACGTGCTATCGCTTGTAATAAAGTATGCTCTTTTAAATTACGTGTTAAATAAAGCACCTGGTTAACAGGCGCATCAAAACCAGTTAACAACTTGTCTACTACTATTATAATTTCTGGCGTTTCCTGGTATTTAAAGGAATTTATTATGGCTGTTTCATAATTATCTTGCTTGCCATATTTATCTATCATTGCTTTCCAAAAAGCCTTAACTATGTCGTCAGATTCCTCAAAAGCATCTTCATCGCCTTCGCGAGTATCAGGAGCTGATATTAAAAGTTCTACTGACACTTTACCGATTTCCTTTAATAAGTTGCGGTACCTTACGGCTGATAGTTTATTTGGAGCAACCAATTGCCCCTTAAATCCCGTGCCTTTAATATTATCGGCAAAATGCCTTGAAATATCCCAAGCCGTACTTTCAATAAAATTTAAAGATTGAACGATTTTATTTTTGGCGGAAAACTTCTTTTTAAGGTTGGTTTTGCCGTATTCAGATAATGGCTCTGACACCAAATTGAAATAATTATCCATTGGCTTTTCATTCACATCCATCATAATGTGCCTGCCCTCGTATAACAAGGGCACCACGGCTTTATCTTCTACTGCATCCTGAATAGAGTATACGTCTATTAATCCACCAAATTTATTAGCAGTGCTCTTTTCCTTTTTCATTAAAGGGGTTCCAGTAAAGGCAATGAAACACGCATTGGGAAAAATCTTTTGCATTTTCACATTGAAGGTTCCGTATTGGCTGCGGTGGCCTTCATCAACCAAAACAAAAATATCAGGTGACATAAAAGGAGCATCTGCGTGTTTAACGGCAGATTCAAACTTATGGATCAAAGTTGTAATGATCACATCTGAAGCGCTATCCAGCAACTCCAACAAATGCCGGCCTGTAGATGCATTTTCAACTTCTTTGTGGCATTTTTCAAATGTCCGTGTAATCTGATCGTCCAGGTCTGCGCGATCTGTTACTAAAATTATTTTTGGATTTTTTATTGCCGGATTTAAAGCGATAAGCTGAGCAAGCATAACCATGGTTAAAGACTTTCCACTTCCCTGGGTATGCCATATAACACCTCCGGCTCGCTTACCATCAGCTTGTACTTTGGTTATTTTTTGCAATGTGTTTTTAACTGCAAAATATTGCTGGTAACGGCAAAGCTTCTTTTCGCCATTATCATAGACGATAAAATTGTATATTAAATCCAGTAGACGTAAAGGCTGGCATAAATTGTAAATAAGCTTATCCTGCTCTGTAACAGTAAGATTTTCCTTTTCTAACTGGTTGAAAAATTGAAGGACATATTTAAATCGTTCTCTGAAAAGAACCGTTCTGTCATTGTTAGGCAGTGACGCGTCTTTTAGTTGCTGTAATATTTTGTAGTAATTTTCTTCTTGTTCCTTATTACGAAACTGCTCCTTCCAAACACTCCAAAACTCTTTTTTTGTACCTGTTGTAGCATAACGGGCTTCATTAACAGCTGTGCTTATAACGATGTTCGAATATTCATACAGCGCCCGGATGCCGTCAGCCTGTTGATTACGCAAGTGCTGTTCTATTGCCAAATCAGCAGGGTGTTTAAGTTTGGGGCTTTTGCATTCAATGACTACCATTGGGATGCCGTTGATGAACAACACAACATCAGGCCTGTAAGTATCTGCACGTTCTGATCGCAATACTGCAAACTCCTCCGTAACATGAAAAATATTGTTGGCGGGGGTTTCCCAATCAATATATTTTAGCGAGAAACTGCCTTTATCACCTAACACTGCTTGATCAAAGCTTTTGCCTAAAGTTATCAAATCATAAAATGCCTGATTAGCATTTATGAATCCTTCCTGAACGGGCAAATCTCTGATGGCAAGTACCGCTGCACTCAAATTAGCTTCACTAAACTCAAATTCTTTCCCTTTATAGGTAATATGATTAATTTCACTTAACTTTTTCTTTAAAACACCCTCCAGTAATACGTTACCTACACGGCCACTACGCAATTCCAAAGCTTCATCTGGCGTTAGAAAACGGTAGCCCATTTTAATTAGCAATTGCAAAGCCGGTATTTGCGATATATGATCTTCTATAAATGAGGGTGTTTCCATATCTATTTTTGTTTAGACAAATTCATTAGATTGCTGATCTCATAATCAGTAGCGATCGGGATTGTACCTGCCCAATTGTTAATGTCATCTTCCAATGCTTTTATACGGTCGGGATTATCGGTAATGTCTAATCTTTCCATTAACACACTTAAATAGTCGGAGGACGCTTTTGCAGTTTCGGATTTAATTGCATTTGCGCATTTAATGGCGTGTATAACCGAAATTCTTCTAGCTAAAAATATTCTTTCCATAATAACAGTTAATTAATTTTTTACCCTTATTTCACCTGTTAGTAATTTTTGCATCAAGCCTTTCTTTTCTAACTGAAGTTGCGCAAGCTTTTTCTCGTAAAGATTGACCTCATACACTGCTTTTTCAATTATTTCTGCAATTGCTTTTTGTTCTCCCACATCGGGATATGGTAGTTTCAATAGTGAGAAATCCTCATAACTTACTTGCTTTCCATCGCGGATGCCAATAACGGCGACCGCCAAATGACCAATAAAGTCATATGACTTGAAGTAATGTTTATAGAATTCGTCAACAATTGGGAGAATAGGTTTTAATACGGTATAAGCAGGACTAACTAACCCTCGATAATTTGAATATTCAATTCCGCCTTGAAAAGAACGTAAGCTAATAACGAAGTCACTTTTGTTCACAAGTTTAAAAGATCCGGTGTCACCACTCGGCATAGTTACCCTGGCTTCCAACATATTTCGAGGAATTATGCCAAACTCTTGGGTTGCAGATAGTAGTTGTTCCGCGCCATTATTTTTATTAGATACGCTCTTAAAAATAAGATTAGCATTTAATTTGATCCACTCTCGATTTTCGAAACCTAATAGTCGTTTTTTGCCCGTAAATAGTACTTGTATCAATCCTTTGTTGCGTCGTTTTAAAAGATTGATAAGATGTTGGATTCGAGTAATTCCCTCATCCCAGGTGCTAAGTATTGTTGCTATTTTTTTTTGCTCAAAAATAGTTGGCAATGGTATTAGACTACTTTTAACAGTATCTGTGTCAAGCCCAAATCTTGTGATGCCATTAGCTCTCTTTTGAAAATAATGGTTGACATTATATGAACTTAAGGCGAATGATAAGAATAGCCCGTCTAATATGCCTTGGGTTGGACGTATTAATGCCAAGTGATAGCCGCAAATTAGATCTGGTATATCTTCGAGCACGAAAGTACTAATCGCAATATCTCTTTTGTCTTCGGAATCTTTTGTAATTATAACATCCCCTTTTTTAACTTTAAATTTTTCGTATTCGGTTTCATTTACCGTTCCCCGAGAAAAAGTCATTTCAGAAAAAATATAATTATTATAATATACATCTTTGTAATTACAGAGGAAAACTTCCCTTTCTCCTTCAATAATGTGTTTATCGACGTTACTAAATACTGTCAAAGAAATAGACCGTAGTTCTTTTAGCTTCCATTCCTTCGGTATAAAACCTAGAGGAGTATGCTTATAACCCACCTTATTCTCATATATCTCAGTCATATTAAAAGCCTAATTCTTTTAGATAAATGTCCATTTGTTGTTCGATTAACGAGAGGTCACTTTTAAGGCGTACAATTTCAGCTTGAGTTGTGGAGACATCTATCACATCTTCTTCTTCAAATGTGTCCACATATCGAGGTATATTGAGATTATAATCATTTCCCTCTATCTCTTTCACTGAAGCTCGGTATGCATATCTTTCTTTAAGCACAACACCTTCATCGCCTTTTAGCGGGGCTTCACTCTTAAAGCTTTCGTAGGCTTCGACAATTTGTTGTATGTTTTCAGTTGTTAATCGATTCTGATTTTTACCGGCTTCATAGTTTTGGCTGGAATCAATAAACAACACATCCTTATTTTCGCCTTTCCCTTTGTTAAAAATCAAAATAGCTGCAGGTATGCCTGTGCCGAAGAATAAATTAGCTGGCAGCCCTATTACAGCTTCCAATAAGTTTTCTCTGATCAGGCTCTCACGTATTTTACCTTCGCTGCTGCCGCGGAATAGTACACCATGCGGTACAATTACGCCTACCTTACCAGTATCCTCATAAGTAGTTTCAATCATGTGGGTGATAAAAGCATAATCCCCTTTGCTTTTTGGGGGAATTCCTCGGTGAAAACGATTATATTGATCGCCTGCTGCGGTTTCAGCACCCCATTTATCCAAACTAAATGGCGGATTCGCTACCACAATATTATACTTCATTAATTGGTCGCTCTCCAATAGCCGGGGATTATTTAAGGTGTCGCCCCATTCAATAGTTGCATTATCCATTTCATGAAGGAACATATTCATCCGTGCAAGCGCCCAGGTGCTGCCATTATTTTCCTGCCCATATAATGAGAAATTGTTACTCCCTACTTCTCTTGCAACTTTAATTAGGAGCGAGCCCGAACCGCAGGCAGGATCGCAAATGCGATTCCCCGATTGCGGATCCATCAATTTGGCCAAAAGTGTCGAAACTTCACCGGGCGTATAAAATTCGCCCGCTTTTTTACCGGCCTCACTCGCAAACTTTGATATCAGAAATTCATAGGCGTCACCAATAATATCATTCCCTTCTAAATGGGAGGGTTGAAGATCGAGTTCACGAAAATCTACTAATAAGTTTTTCAGTCGCCTGTTGCGGTCTTTTGTTTCACCAAGATTTGATTCGCTGTTGAAATTGATATTCCGGAACACCCGTGCCAGCTTTATACGATTCGCATCTTCCAATTTCTGTAATGCAATATCAATGAGTTCACCCAAGTTTGTCGCGTTTCGCTGCTCAAACAAATAATCAAATGTGCCTTCATCAGGCACTTGGAAACGTTCATGGCGTAAGGCGCGTTCAATGCGTACTTCATCATTTCCGTATTTTTCATTATAGGCAGCTTTTTTATCTTTCCATACATCTGTAATATATTTTACAAATAGCATGGTTAATATGTAGTCCTTATACTGTGTAGGATCAATTGTTCCACGAAAAGTATCGCAAGCCTTCCATACTATATTATTGATTTCCTTTTGAGTTAATTTCTTTTCCATCGTTATTTTATAAGTTTTGAGATAATACCTGTATACAAGTTCTGCTTTTGACTGATTAATTGATTGGTTAATTTCATTTCCTGCTGATGCAATTTGGACAGATTTGCAATTGCCAACTGTTCTTTAATAGGTAATAGTGGGACTTTGAATGCCCCGAGCTCGGATTTTCGAATAGAAAATATACTGGTGCCGGCGCTCATTTGGTTAAAGGTGCTTTTACTTTGTTGAAGATTTAGTATTACAGCTAAATATTGCGGATCGATCTTAGCTCTGTCTGTTCGAAGCACATAAAAAATGGAAGAAGCAATTGCTGGCCCCACTCCAGCACTATAGCACCAGGCAAATAATCTGCTTCCTTTACCAACAAATAAAACATCTCCGTCCATTAATAAATACCCATTTGTTCTTTCATCTGTAGATACAAAGTCCGTCGCATTATACAGTATCTGTCCTTCATCATTAAATTGCCGTATTTGCAGGTATGGTATAGTGCCCCCTTGAGATGGTTGCAAATATGGTCCAAAGCTAATATTACATATATCTTTTAATTCAATTGTCATTTTGTAGAGCAATTCGGATTATTCATATTTTGTTAATTCTTCACAAGTATATAAATATTTTTGTAGAGTAATTCAAATTTAATAAAAAATAATTATGTTTGCATATTGATTGTTGTTTGGCAGTAAGCTAATGCTATGAATGGTGTAATTATAGAAGCTAAATATTAATTTATTAAATGAAGGGAAGCACGAAACAAAAAGAATAAAAAAACGGATGATGCTGATAGCTGGTCATCCGTTTATCGAAAATTTTCAAAAATAACGTCCGGCAAGACAATTAGATAAGGGTTCGTGACCCTTGCAGAAAGATTTTCGTTTTTCAAAAATAGTGATTTTTTATCACAGATAGTTATTAGGTTGAGGTTACCTGCTATAAGCAATAGCCATTTTACTAAAACTTAATAAACAAAACGATGTCAAGACATAGAGTTAGTTGTATTAATAAACGTGGAGGGCATTATAACCCCCATGAAAGAATTTCCCATATTGGTGGTGTTAATGAAAATGGCACCCGTTGGAAATTAACTGAGGACGAGGCTATAAAAGCTATCGAAGACAAAAAGTATGAATTTTACGTATCGGTAAATGGCCGGTCAGTAAATGTAATTGTTGCTGTGCACAATGGCCGGAAATATTTGAAAACGGAAACCGATGGCTACAGCCCAGATAACTTGTTAAGTCTTCCCGAATGTCCGTAATTTATCAAGGAGCCCGAAATTTCGGGCTCCTTTTTTAGTTATCTACTTATACCTTGTCTTTTTCGCCTCTTAGCATCATCCTCATCTTCAGATCCAAAAGCATAACCCATCCCGGAGAGCAAATCGAACCAGCTCGTTGTATTCGGAATTAATACTTTACTTTCATCAAGTTCGCTTGAATATGATTGGTGAGTAGCTTCAGGGGCTTGACCAGCAGCATTAATAGCCGCTCGTAATTGATTTGCCAAGGTATTTTGCTCAATGGTATCATTAAGATTTTTATAGCTGCAACTGCGGTCAATGGCTGAACCTTTCGTTTTTATCTCTCGCTGGCTGAAAGAAACACCTTGAATCTCCTTTGTGCCACTTTTATATTTAAATTCAATTCCAATTCCATTTTGTGCTAAAAGCGTTTCCATCTGTGTCCAGTTGCTGGCCTTTTTAGCAGCTGCTATTATGGCGTCATATAGCTGGTATCGTATTTGCTCTTTCCCCTTAAGCCGGTCGCGATGAACTTCTCTCTTGCTTTCTCCAAAATGGAACCCGTATTTTAAAGTAAGCTCCTTACAAATTTTGACATTCTGTTTGTAATTATTACTGTCGGATATGGTTTTACCTTGATTGTTTACCCTATTATAAACAATATGTATATGCGGATGTTCGCGGTCGGTATGCAGTACAGTAATATACTGGGTATCATTAATTCTCATTTTTTGAAGATATTCTTTCGCGAGATTAGTCACCAGATCGGTATTTAATTTATCAATATCTTCTTTGCTCCAGCTTAATATTAAATGGCCAACGGCTTTGCCAAGATTGGGGTTCATTTTCCGCTGAATGTTTAGGTCCTGAATAATCGTATCTATGCTGAAACTTCTAATTCCCTCGGCATCGAGCACAAATGCTTTATCCCTGTTTAGTAAATAACGAATGCATCCGCCAAAACTTTTACCACTGATCTGCTTCCCTACCATCTTTAAATAGTTTTTCGATAATTAACGCAACCTTTTCCAATAACATAATACAGGCTTGAGCCATATATTGCAATCCTTTACTATGTGCCAGTTTTGTTAGTTGATTCAGATTATTTGCCATTCCGGACAGCATCCGTAGGTACCTGGTTTCTTCAGCCGAAAGACGTGGAACGACCTTAGCTTTTTTCGCCGCAATGCGAAACCATTCACTTGGATTGAGCCCGGCTTTTTCAGCTTTAGCTTCTATCTCTTTTTTTTCAGCCGGGAAAAGCCTGACAGCGATTAGCTCATTTCTAATGATTGTTTTAGGTGGTCGCCCACCCTTATGCTTTATATTTTTCTTTACTATTGCGACCTCACTTTTCATTTTATGTCTTAAAATTCTATTACCTCATGCAACCAGCGGGCGCAGGAGGCGAGTTTTTCCTGGCGAATGCCAGGAAAGTTTCCGTTGCACGGAAACATTAACTCGCTACCTTTCTTTTTCATTAGCTTTTGCGGGGTTAAACATTTCCTTTTATCCTTTTGGCACCATCAAAAATGTATATAGTTCTATTGGAATTTGTTCTTGATGAATAAGTTCTTGAAGAGCCAGATCACTCTGAACAAGCTCTCTACATTATGTCTTTAGTCCAGTAAATAAGACTACCGATTTTAGGATGATGACTTGGCTGATAAACAAGAAATCCAAAAGCATGCAATTCGCTTATACACTTATGGTAGGTTGATATTGATGCAATTTTACTTAGAGACATCAATTCTCGTCGATTAACAGAGAAAGGGACATTAGAATTTCCTTTTTGCCAGCACTGGTATACCGCTGCAAATAGGCTAATGTGACTTGTGAGTATTTTGTTATTACTTGCTGCCTTCGAAAAGAAATTGGAGAGAGAATATTCCTGTTCCATTATTTAACATCCTTTCCATCATTTAGCAACTTATATATCTCTTCGGATTTATAATACATTATGCCGCCAATTTTCGTGTACTTCAAAGTGCCGTTAATACGTAAATTTTGTAACGTGCCAGGAGATATAGTTAACAATTTCCGGACTTCGCTGCTTTTCAACCACTGTTTTCCTTGCCGGTGTTCAGGTTGTATGATGGATTTAATTTCATTAATCAATTCACTTTTAAAATCCCTTAAAACTTCTTTTGTAATTAATTCGTTTGCTGTCATTGGTATAGTTTTTAAATAAATATTAAGCCTCATTATTTAACCGTTCAGATAATCGGGGACTTTTCCTAAATTTATATGAACGGTAAATGAGGATCGCTAAAAGCAAATGTAAAATTATGTTTTGACAATATAAAATATATCAAAACATATTAATATCTTTGACATTCGGAATCAGAAGTCATTACAAAGTGATTTAGTTAGAATTGATAAGAATTGATTTATTAGTCTCGGTTAACTAAAAATGGATAGTATCAAAAGCTATTAAATAGTATCTAAAAATATTTCAAAAAAAAAGTGAAAATAAGTTTCAAGACATACCTAAATAGTCGACTAAAACAGGTTGATTTCCACGGCCAACTTACTCATCCATTATACATACAGGTGACTTATGAACGAAGGACTATCTTTTTTAAAAGTTATTATTTTGAATTATTCTCTAAACCACGATATGCCATGAAAATGCCAGATGGTAGCGTTAAAGGGCCGGATTTAAAACAAATTATTGAGAAGGAAGAGGAGGTTATCTCTTTTGTAATTGAAAAACTTAAGGATGGATTTTCATTAGAGGCATTTAAAAAACTTTATACTCATTTCAGCGCGGATCTTTGCGATGTAACTGAATTTGACTTTATTACTTATCTGTACTTATTTTTTGACGATAAGCAGATGCCGCACATGGCCGAACTAATAAAATGGGGTACGTTACATCTGGTAGCTTATGATCTCATTATGGACTTTCAAAAAACACTTAAGGAATCTTTATTTCACGAAGTTATTGAGCAGTCCTTTCACAAAGCACCACCATATCTGCAACTATATAGCTTTATAATGCATACAAAAAAAGGGGCGATTCGATCTCTTACTGCTATGGAATGGGATAACATTGAAACCATTCGGTCTTTCAAAAAATATTCGGAGCATCATTTTCCTAATTTAGAATCCACCACGTTAATTGCCCAGGTAAACAACTGGCCAAAGTATAGAAGAAAGGTTTTTTAATTGCTTAGTAGCTACGATATATATCTAAAGTCTAATCGCTTAGTAACCTGGTTGTTTATAACAATCTCAAAATGGTAGGCAGGTATTCAATATCACTCTCCTGTATAGGTTTCCATCATGAGCCATTGGAAAACTTTTTACATTGACCAAGACTTTAGCGGTAAACTATCCCCCATTGATAAAGAAGGAAAACGATTAACCCGTCTTTATTATTTCCTTGTGCTTTTACAAACTGCTGTGTCTTTATATTCTCTAAAGACCACCAGCTTATTCCGTACTTTGGCTATCGCCCGGATATCGCTGTCCTGAGACACCATAAAGCCTATGTTTCCGGGGTGATGATAATGTTAGGCGAACATGGATTGATGACGTGTCCCGAAGAGGTGCGGGTCGCTAACCTGGCGGAAGACATTTTAAACGGAGTCGATGATTTATAAAGACAATGATGGATACCTAATCTGCCAAGTTTAAAAGCGCATTAATCTCTATTCGGAAAATAGTTTTTTTAAGAAGATTTGCGTCTCTTATATTCATAATTCCTGCTTCTTAAACCCAGCCAATATTTATATAATTGGGCGAAGTAGAAGATATTCTCACTTGGCTTTATATTTTCATGGATAATTCCATTAGATATTAAAATAGCTTTTAAATCATCGACATTTTTACTTTCCAATTGATTCCCATATTCCTCCAAAATTGCCTCCAACAATTCCTGCAATTCAGATTTGGTTAAAAAGATCTGTTTGAACCGATCTCCTTTTTCTCTAAGATAGTTAAAAATCAAACCAAGATCTTGATTAAAGTCTTCCCTAATCAAGTCATTAAAATGTTGTACTACTGCGTTATCCCTATTTTCCCTTGAAGCATAATATTGATACTTAATTATTGGTGGAATTTCTTTGCTTTGATCAAAGATAGCATCGTCAATTGATCCGTTAATCAAATTTATGAAGGGCCTTAAACTAATAGACTGCTGATCTGCATTTGTTAAATTAAAATAAAACCAGTCAAAAGTTTTTCCAAGTATTCCACCTGAATTGCTTTTTACCTCTTTTCCAAAAAAGGTGGACATGAAGGGTTCAATCTCATTTCGTAATAGCTTTAGCTGATAATTGTTTTTTGAAAGATATTTGGGAGTATTCTTAAAAAAATTGTCCTCATATCGGCTACTCAATTCCATTAGTTCAAACAAGGCGTTGTATGAATTCTGATTTGTGAATACCAATTTGAAAAAATACGAATAAACTTCTTCACGGGACCACTCAATATTAATTATATTATTCTCTAACCTGGTCGTATTAGTACCTGTCAGTCGATTATATAAGTCAGTTCGAATAAATATTTTAGCGGCGATGCTTTTAAACCTATTCAAACTATCCCACCAGTAATCGATTAGCGGCGATACAGCTTCCCGCCAATAAGCTGGCTTAATCAAATTATCTAATTGGTCATAAAGCACAAACGCGATTTTTTTCTTTTCAGTAAGAAACAAATCCAAGCTCACCAAGTCTTTTTCAATGAGTGCTAGTTTATCTTGATCAAAAATCAATTCTTCAAAACGTTGCTTTGTTTCAATCGCAGTTTCATATGGTTTTATGTATGAATGAAGAGTTGATTTTTTCGAGTAACCAAGTCTTTTATCGGCATCTAAGAAAATGGAATTCCAAGTATAAACCAACCAAAAGTTCTTAAAATAATAAGACTTATCCTGGATTTTTGAAAGTTGAATTTGATCAAAATCAAATGATTTTGGCTCACCTTTTCCTTTTAATGAAATTATATCAATAAACTCAAAGTCTTGCTGATCATTTCTATGAGCCAATCTTAATAGCTCATTTTTAACGGACACCAATTTAGGATCTCTTAATGCTTTATACAGATATGTTTTACCAGTTCCTTTAAACCCTTGAATCAGAAATTTATTTTTTTCAAATAATTGATTCATCTGTTCCCTATAAAAAAATGTATTGGGATTTATGTCTGCATCCTCAGCAAACAAGACAGGATTGCCATTTTCATTCCTTAGTGACGATCTTAAATTTTTTAAAATGATATTTTTTAGCTCAACTGTTTTTCTCGTATGTTTTACCTCGGGATTTATGAATATTTTGCTGATGGCCTTTGACTCATTTATTGCTGCAAAAATAGCATTAAAATCCCAGAGAGTTTTGGATTTGATTAATGTTAAATGATTGGCAAAGTCAGATGATTTATCGAAAGTATTATTAATTCCTAATTTTTCAAGGCCGGAATTCCTGCTTAATTTATAAAAAGACGGGATCTTTGCTTCTTCTGTTGACGTAATATTTTTGTATTTTCTTTCCTGCAAAAATTGAACATATTGGCCAATTTCTGCTACAAAAGCGTTATGGAAATATTCATTTTCTTTAGGGTTTTTTGGAAGAATTGAGTTAACTAATAATAACTCTGTTTCGTTGTTTACCTCTATATTCAACTCGTAAAACCTGTCTAAAAGGAACCGTAATCCTGGCTTTGTCTGCTCACTACTTCCAAAAAACCCAACGATCAAATTAGAAAGTATCAGCGCTGTTATACCGAAAATATCATTAAACCCAGTTCTTGAATCGATTAAAATAACATCTGGCTTAATTTCATCTTTTATCTTTTGAAATAATGCGGTGAAACCCTCAATTAAGCTAGCCTCATTGGCTAAATCCAATCTCGATAGGCCTTCCAAATACTGGTCTCGGTGCGTAACATAGCCGTCAGCATCTGTTATAGAGGTATCACTTAAGTTTCCGGCAGGAATTATAAAAATATTCTTCAATGCCACCGTGGATTTATGTCGGGGAGAAACAACGTAATCCTTGATGTCAACATTCTTTTTGAAACTGTAATCAACCAAAAATTCAACGACACCATTTTTTTCTCCGGACTTTAAAATATTGTTGTTAGCAAGATCAAAAAAGTTTAGATAACCTGGTGCTTCAAGATCACAGTCTATGATCACCACTTTTTTATTTTTGTGTATTGCTAAATCTAAAGCATAAGACGTCAATGTAGTTGTTCTTCCCATTCCACCTTTGTAAGAATAAAAAGCCACAACCGGTATAGGAAATTTTCTATTTACTTCATAAAATGTATTAGGCTTTTTATCTAAAAGACTGGTGAAGCGGTATTTTAATCCGTAATCAATTAGGTTTTGATCATTAAATGATTCTGTCAGATATGAGTATTGTTGGATCTCACTTTTTTGAAATTGTCTGAAATTAACATTATAGTCAAAGTATTTCTTTTCCAGTGATTTAATAAGTAACTCCGATTCGGTTACGATATAAACATCAATCTCGAGATTTAGACGAATAAAAATTCTAAAGTCTTGCAGCTGAACATTCTTTTTTAATTCGAGATCTTTCTTAAGCTTTTCAGCTACTTCTAATATTTTAATCATCCTACAAGTTTCATTAACCCGTTATAAACTAAATCGGTGGCATCAACAAATTTGGTCACATTTGCCAAATTTATGGGAACCGTTGAATAATTGGCAGCTACCTTATGATATCTTACTTCGACGGTCCAAGCCATAAAAAGTTTCAAGACAGTTGGATCAATAGCTACACTTCTATCGATAAGGGGTATACCGGAACTGGGTAGGGCTTTTGTTAATACTTGAATATTTCTTTGGAATTGGTGTAAAGAAATACAGTAATTATAGGTTCCTCCCGTTTTTCTTTGACAATTAGGAAAAAAACTGAGATCACACTTATTGCTGAAAGAATGATCTGTTTCCTGGACTGATGGTAGTTTCCATTTGAAATGCTTGTAAATCGCGTAATTTATTATGCCTTCCAAGGTATATCCTGAAAGGTAAAAAACATTGCTTAATACCGAACTTACCTTTAGGTCCTTTATTATTAAGGCATTGGGATCTTTCGCTGCTGTAAAAATACTTATTGAATCTAATATGGACTGGCAGGTTGAAAGATGTTTATATGATGCAAGCTGGTAATCTCTGTAGTCCATTTAAGTTTGATAGGTTTAATTATTGCAATTTACATTTTTTACAAAGATTACATAATAAATTGGAATCGACAGATCCTTACCTCTGTAAAAGAATAGTGAAGTGATGTTATTTTTCCGTAATCATTTAATACAATTTGCTATTTCAATTAAGACACCTGCCGGTTGTTTCTATTTCATTTATATTTTAAGAGAAAACTTTAAAAACCGGGCGAATAAAATTGCATCAAAACATACTTTTTCATAACTTTGATGTAACCCATTTGCATTCAATTAGTTGCAAAAAATAGGTGAGCATCTGGTGAGCACCAGGTTTTTAGAAAGTAAAAACATTGATTTTCAAAGATATAGGGGTATGGTTCGAGTCCCGTCCATTCCGCTAAAAAGACCTCAAGTCTTTTAAAACGCTTAAATCATCTGGTTTAAGCGTTTTTTTTGCTCAAAAAATTCGATAACACTAGTGCCGCTCATTATTTATTAACGCTATTTTTTACAAAGGCTCGGATATCTTTCCGCCAAATGCACGTTATCGCAGCTAACGGTGGGCAGTAGAGATGGGCTTATTAACCCCCGAGGCAAAATCTTAGATCTGCTTAGGCGTCTAGTACTGGTAATGTAAAGTAAAATTCTGACCCCGAGGCATCGCTATTTACGCCTACCGTTCCCCCGTGCCGTCTGATGATCTCTGCCGAGATATACAATCCTAACCCCAGGCCTGAAAAGTTTTTTGACGATTCCTGCACCCGATAAAACCTGTCAAATACGTACTGCTGCTTGTCGATTGGTATACCGATACAAAAATCCCTCACCGAGAACTTAACGGTGTTATCGTTTATATCGCTTCTGATGATGACTTTTTCGGCTCCTGGCGAGTATTTGATCGCGTTGGATAAAAAATTATTGATAACCTGTTCCACGCGGTGCTGTTCGCCATTTATTTTGGCAGGAACGTTATGGGCTATAATAATTTGATGAGTTTGTGTGGTAACCTGTACTTGTGCCACTACCTCTTCGATGAGATTTTTTGAATCTATCTCAGCAAAATGGTAGACCATTTGACCAGCATGAATCTTACTTACATCAAGCAGGTCATTAATTAGGGCGGTTAGTTTGCCTAACTGTTTATTGGCTTTAAGAATAAAATCTCCGGCGGTTGTGTTTTCCTGCGGGGGAATCAATTTTTGAAGAATCTGAAGATATGCTTTGGTTATAGTAATGGGCGTTTTGAGTTCGTGGCTGGCGACATTCATAAACTCATCCTTCTTTTGCATTAATTCTTCGATCGCCTTTTTGTCTTTCTTTTGTTCAACGAGGGCATCTTTTAAATGCACCCGCATAATATCAATGGTCGCCGCTAATTTTTCCGCTTTGGTCACTGCTTTATCAGCAAGGTCGATCCGGGCCTGAGTGCTAAATTCAACAAGCTCCCTGGTAAATAGATTTATCAGGATCGGTAAAATTTCTATCAACGGTCTGATTTGCTCGTGTGTTGGCGTTCCGCCCAGGAAAACGATTACTGACTGTTCGGGGCCCAAAATACCGACAGACTCCTGTAAGGTATTAGCATCAGGAAAAGGTAACAAGCCCTGGTGGTGCCCGTTTTTAGAACATCCTAACGTGAAATCCTGCCAAAACTTGCCATTTGGTAAAGTTTGTGGAAAACCTGGCGCAGGCAGCAGTATCCCGATTTCACGATCGACAATAAATACAAACAAATGCAGGCAACCAAAAAAGTGTGCTAACTTGTTTGCTGCCTGAAACCGGTTAGCCGGGTTATTTAAGCCAGCGACAAGTGGTGACAACATTTAATCGGGAATTACACAAACCACCGCGGTACAATTCTGAAAGCCGCTAAATTGTCCGTTTACTCTTGCCACTTGCCCATAGGTATTGCATCCCGCGTAACTTGCCCCTTGTAGCGTCTCGGTAACCTTTTCCAGCTCGAAATCGAACTCTTTCCCCATTCGCAGCCTTGTGGCTACACAGTCAAAAAATAAGGCTACGTTTGGCTTATGATCGCCCAGTTGTTTTATCGCGCCCGTGGCAGCCTGGATAGCCGCTTGTTTTGAGCAGTCGTTATCTGTTTCCATAAAACTAACGTACGCGCCTGTTGGAATATCGCTCGCCATGGCAATGGAACCATCGGGAAGAACAGCTAACGGCACTCTAAGTTTATATTCACCGGCAACCACTATCCCAATAATATTGTGCAGGAAAAAAGAAATAGGCTCATCAGCATTGAAATTTTGCCCGGTGATATCTGTGTGGTCTTTAAATAATTCTACGGCGGAACGACCGTTTAAACTAACAAGCTTCATTCCCTCGGTCGCTGTCACACGCATCTTGGAACCAACAGGTTTCCAGCCATGGGCAGCTCCAACACCAATAGGCTTGTTTGACAATATTTCTAATATAACTGCAGCATCGGTGTAGGCAACCGTGTCATAAAAAACATGGGTCTTCTGAAAATTTGCGTTGTCGCCCGCGCCGCCACCAAAAAATTGGTATTTACCCATCGTCTTTTCAGTTAACAACTCTATCAGTTCATCGGTAAAACCCGATAACGCATCGGCAAATAGCATTGCAGAATAATATTGATATTGATATTCCTGCACCGGGGACAAGACATTTAATAACTCATTAGCTACTTTGTCGCGGCTTGTTGTAATAGTTTCTCCAATGCCGGCCCTGAATTGCAGCTCAGTAGAATACAAGGCTATTGCACAAGCGGAATCAGTGCCGAAATCATCTGAGGTAAACTCGCCGGCTGAAGAACTGCCCACCAGGATTCCCGGGGTGCAGGTTTCCTTTATAGAATGTAGTAACGCAGTATAATCATACACTGAGGAGGCAAAAACAATCACCACATTTGGTGTTTTGTCAATAAGTTTTTCGATAATCTTTTCTCCAAGCTCTTTTCCGGCAGCGCTGCCTTCGTTTTGTTGGGTGAAAACAATTGCGGATTTAGTCATTGTTTTTTAAAATCTGGTTTTGAAAGTATTTAATTAATACAAACATCTATCGGTTTTGATTTAAAAAGCTATGAAAAATTGTATAGCACTATATCTGCCATAAGCTGGTTAACTGTTTCCGGGGTCAGGCCAAGTGCGTCGAACATCTCTTGTATTTTATTGATATTATTTTTGAAAAGTTGAATTGCGGTGCCAAGTCCGCAAAATGGGTTGCGTTATTATTTAATATTCCTAAATTGGTTAAGAATTAATCCCATTATGAGCGATCACCGTGTTATTGTTACCTAGCCTAATGTTTGATCGAAATATGACTTACACTTTCAGAAAAGCAGAATTATCAGACATTATGCCGATATGGGATATACTCCAATCAGCTATTCAACGCAGAAAGAATGACGGAAGCGAACAATGGCAGGACGGTTATCCTAATAAAGAAATCATAACAACGGATATTGAACGCGGCGAGGGCTTCGTTTTGTTGGATGACGAAATGGTTATAGGTTATACTGCTATTATAGCTAATAATGAGCCGGCATATGATGATATTAAAAGCGAGTGGTTAACCAGCGGAGATTATGTGGTGGTGCATCGCGTAGCTCTTTCTGAAAACTATTTGGGTAAAGGCCTTGCCAAAAAAATTCTCGGTTTTGTTGAAGAGGTTGCTATAAGTCTTGGCATTCACAGTATAAAAGCTGATACTAATTTCGACAATATAGCTATGCTGAATATATTTGAAAAGCTAGGCTACGTTTACTGTGGCGAGGTGTTTTTTCGGGGTAGTGCGCGTAAAGCTTTTGAGAAAGTCTTATAAAAGCAAGGCCCGAATTAACGATTCGGCCTTCCTGAATATCATACCTGTTTAAACTTCTTATAGTCATCCTTTGATCTGGCCGGATCATAATTTACTCCCGGAGTTAACCAGTGCAGTAATAAAACCCTAGAGTATCTGAAATTGAAAGGCGACAATATTACGGATATGCCAAGCAACGCAGCAACGTATAACCATGGGTTTTTGCTGCCAGTTAAAATGTACAGGCCTACTGCCATCGTTACCATTTGCGCTATGTTAAAGGCGTAGCTTACAAACATGGCTACATAAAAATATCCCGGCTCAATCTCAAACGTAAACCCGCAGTGCGAACATTGTGTGTTCATTTTCTGCGAAGAAAATCCGTACATGCTGTTTGCAAACAGATCGCCTCGGCGGCATTTTGGGCATTTTGCATTTATGATGGCTGAAGCTGAAGAGAGTTGCATGGCGTGATTATTATAGATGAACTATTCGTGGCTATTGGTTGTTTTTCTAAATTCTTCGGGCGTAAGGCCTGCCTGCTTTTTAAAAAACTTGGTGAAGTAGGAATTGTCTGCAAAATTTAGCTGACCAGCTATTTCTGATATAGACAGGTCGTTATTAATTAGCAGGCGCTTGGCCTCAAGGGCTATGCGGTTTCGTATCACCTCGCCTGCCGAAATACCGAGCACGTCATTACACAATGCATTTAAGTGATTGGGGGTAATGTAAAGTAACCCGGCATAGTCCTTTGGTAGCTTTAAGGTGGCGTAGTTTTTTTCTATCAGTTTTTGAAAACCGCGCAGCAACGTATAGTTATATGACGACACAGTGGCGCTATCAGCATGCTGACCCAAGCGCGCAATGCTGACGAAAATCTGTAACATAATAGCCCGTACCATGTCCAGCTCAAATGGTTTAGGCTGTTCTGTTTCCGCAATTAGCTCTTCAAACAAAAGGGTCAATTTGACCTGTAAATCGGCAGGGATATCAATTACCGCTTCATTGACTATACCCCTGAAAAACGGCAGCTCCTCAAGATAGTTAGCTTTTAATAGAAACGATTGAAATAAGGGTACCGAAAAGTTAATGATATACCCGTCAACATCCCCCTTAAAGGCCCAGTTGTGTACCTGGCCGGGGATCATAAAATAAATTTGGTTCGACTTAACGGGCACTTGCTGAAAGTCGATCGTCTGCGAGCCATTACCCTTGGTAAAATAAACCAAATGATAAAACGAATGCTTGTGCGGCAGATGCAAATTACGGTGGCTTTTTAGGTACGGCGCAAAACGGCTTATCAGCAAATCTTCCCTTTTTTGGGTGAGGCTGCAAATATCATATATAGGTATTACCGCTTTCATTAACACAAAGGTAAGCGCTAATTACCAGCTTTAATGGTATAGTTTGGGGCGCTTGTGGTATTTGTTACCGATTGAGCAATTTATGTGCAATTGCCAATCAACTAAAACATTTTTTGGTTGAGAGAGATTATAATAGTCCATTTAAAATATATGTCAAACCTTAGTAACCGTATAAAAGCCTTTAATGAACCCCTGTTGCCTGATATGGTGCAGTTAAAATATGCCGCTATGGCTCAAAACGCCTTTAGGTTTTATAGGGGAACTTGCCATTTGTTTTATGAGGATCTAGCTACTGCGGAAGGTGTACCGCTTACCCCATTGGCCTGGATATGCGGCGACCTGCACCTGGAAAACTTCGGGAGCTACAAAGGCGATAATAAGCTTGTATATTTTGACCTGAATGATTTTGATGAAGGCCTATTGGCCCCGGCCAGTTATGAACTTATGCGCATGCTCACCAGTATTTTTATCGCGTTCGACTGTTTTAAAATAGGCCACAACAAGGCTATGCGGATGGCGCAGTTGTATTTAAAGACATATTCGGCCACCCTGGCCAACGCTAAAGCCATCAGCCTTGATCCGCGCACGGCAAAGGGGGTTGTATGCGGTTTTTTAAACGCAGTTGAGAAACGCACTTACGGCGATATTATGAAAAAGCGCACTGTAAATAAAAAGGACAAGATCATTCTATCGCTTGAGGATGAGCGGCATTTTAAGGTAGACAAAAAGTTAAAGCAAGAACTAAAGGCACATATCAACGACTGGATTATTAACAGTAGCGATGGCCCTTATAATTACAAAGTTAAAAGCATTGTTTACAGATTGGCCGGCACCGGCAGCCTGGGCTTAAAGCGGTACCTGTTTTTATTAAAAAGTACCAATACTAAAAATAAGTATCTGTTTGTTGATATGAAGCAAAGCCGCGCATCGTCTGTATTGCCCTATACCACGGTGCAACAGCTTAGCTGGCCTACCGAGGCCGAACGGATCATTGCAGTCCAGCATCGTCTGCAAAACGTATCGGCCGCATTGCTGAGCTCCACAACGTTCAGGGAACAAGCTTACGTGATACAAGAGTTGCAACCCGTTAAAGACACCATAAAATTTAAGTTGCTCAAAAGCCATTATCGCAAAATTTACCAGGTGATAGACGACATGGCCGCTATTACGGCATCGGCACAGCTGCGCAGTGGTGGCATGCAAGGATCTGCTAACATTGACGACTTAACTGCTTTTGGTAATGACAAGGGTTGGCAGGAACATTTGATAAATTATGCCTTAAAATATGCCGATAAGGTTAAACAAAACTATGGGCAATATTTGATTGATTACAAAGAGGGCGTGTTTAAAGCGGATAATAACAAGCGTTCATCCGTTAATAGTTAAGTAGATAATTATTGCCGATTAATTAGAACTAAAGCACTCAATGTGCGTTAAATAAAAAAAGCTATCTCATGAAAAATCCATTTGTAAAAGAAAAAAATAACGCGCTGATTGCCGGTATCATTATAGGATCTGTAGCTGCTGCGGCAATAACTTGTTTGTTTGTAACAGAAAAAGGCGCTTCAGTGCGCCAGGAACTTGGGGGCACCTTGTCTCGCCTCCACGACAAAATATTTGGTGGCGGCGCACAACAAAACGGAGAGGCAGAGGAAGACCATCATCAGGATTATTTGAAAAAGCCGCACAAAACCCCAAAGACAGATCGCGAGGCCTTGCTGAAAGACCACATACTTACAGATAGCGGTGCACACGAATAAACGGGTTAAGGTTGTTTGTTCTGCTTTTGTGGCCGTCTGCTCATAGTTTAACTAACATAAGGGGCCTTGGCGGCAACAGCCACGCATTTGCTCCACTCCAGCAACTCAAACATTAAGATAGGGGTGTGTACGTCCATGCACGTACACACCCCCTATCTTAATAACAAGGTTTTATCGCTCTAGTTTGGCCACCCTGGTAGGCGTATCTTTACCCGACACGATTCCTCTTGAGCTTAACGCAATCGCTTTTATGGTAGCAACTATGTTTGAAACATCAAGGCTGCTAAACTCATCCTTCACAGAGTGATATAGTTTATCCGTATCTATTTGATCTGTAGATATAGAGTGAGCCGGCACACCTAAACGGGCCAGCGTAGCGTTGTCACTACGGTAAAAAAGTTGCTGCTCCGGATAGGGATCAGGGTGAAATTTAAAGGCCGTACCCTCCAGATTTTTTTGGAGGATGGCACCGAAGTCGGACCGTTCAAAGCCGGTAATAAAAGCAGAGTTTTGTCCAAATTTGGATGCCTTACCAATCATCTCAATATTAAACATGGCTACGGTTTGATCGGCGCTTAAATTTTTTGAGAAGTACTGCGATCCGTAGCCACCTATCTCTTCTGCTGTAAAGGCTACAAATATTAAGGTGCGCTCGTTATTGTTTAAACGCTTAAAATACCTGGCCAAAGCTATTACAGCGGTAGTGCCTGTAGCATCGTCATCCGCGCCATTAGCAATACTGTCACCATCCATGGAGTTGATGATGCCTAAGTGGTCATAATGCCCCGAGAAGACCACATATTCATTAGCCTTGCTTTTGCCGGGTAACATGCCAGCGACGTTGCTTAACGACATCTCCTCAGTTTTAGTTTCATAGGCGATGCTAAGCGATTTTACTGCATCAGTTTTCAGCAAAACATATACAACCGGCGCTTGCGGCTTTACCTCCGCGTCTTTAAATGCAGGCCTGCCGCCTTTAGCGAATGATTTTAATCGCGCAAAGAATGCAGCATGTTTGGGGTCAACAATTACCAACTGTTTTTTTCCTGCAGTAGCAAATTTTCTATACTCAGTTTGCAAGTCAGCATCTGCCGATACCATAGCTATTTCAGTATCACTTAAACGACTCCAATTGAATGGTGTGTTGGCTATTACAGCCACCTGGTCATCGGCCATGCTTGCACCGTTGATAACCACCTCGCGCGCTACACCGCTGGTTTTAACCATACTGAAAGATTGCTTAAAGCCGGTGCTACCCACCAATGGTTTTAGGCCGATGGTATTAAACTCATTGTCTATAAACTTCGCGGCTTTTTCAATGCCAGGGGTAAATGTGCCGCGGCCCTGCATGTCATCGGCCGATAGGGTTTTAATAATACGCTCTACGTCGTCTCGTTGTATCAGGCGGTCCACATCCTGCGCAAAGCCGCAGGTGGCGGTTGCTACTAAAGCAATAGCGGTTATAATTCTTTTCATTGGTTTACTTAACTTTTGATGATAGCCAGTTGTTTCTAAATGTTATTTGTTCGGCGGTTAATGCTTTGCCGGCTTTTTCTGCGCTTACCACTTCAAACGCAGGGCTTTCTTCAACGGTAAGCTTAGTTGTATGTGTCCCGGTGCGGTTAGTATAAATTAGGGTGATCTGGTCGCCCGGTTTTTTTGTGTTAATGATATTGGTGAATGACACCCCGTCGATTACATCTGTACCATCAGCTTTGATGATCATATCGCCGGCATCGATACCAGCCTTATAAACCGGCGAGCCAATAATGGTACTGGTGACAACAGGAAAGCCCTTATCGCCAACGGTGCCTACCAAGCCCGAACGGTTACGTATCACCTGAGTTGACATTCCAATCCACGGTTTACCAGGGGCTGCTTTACGCAACACAAAACCAGCTTTTTCTAATAAAGAGGCGTAGTCGCTTTTCTCAATTCCGTTCACATATTTCTCAAAAAACTCAGTCGCAAATTTTGGATTGGTCAACTTACCCAGCACATTTTGCAGGTCTTTAAGGGTATATGGTTTCATGGCCTTGCCGTGGGCTTGCCACATCGCACGCATATAATCGTCCAGTGTTGCGTTAAAATCGCTACGCAGGCGCAGATCAAGTGCCAGCGCAATTGCGGCGCCATAATTATAATAGGTCAAAAAGTTATTAGCGTAATTAACCGCGTCGACCGATACACCGGCGTCAACGAATACCGCCTTACGGCTCATTTCGGTAGCGGGGTATTTTGAAGCCCCGGGGATGGTTAGTACCGAACTTACCAGGTAAGCAATAGTGCCTTGGTACCTGTCCAGCGTATGGAAATTTGAACGTTTTAATATCAACTCGCCATAGTATTGGGTAAAGCCCTCGGCAAACCAAAGCTCATTGCTCATGTTGGCGTGCGCGAAATTGAAAGGCTCTAATGATTTTGGCCGGATACGCTCCACATTCCAGGCATGAAAGAACTCGTGCGAGAAAGTGCCTAAAACGTCGAGCTCATTACCGGCTATTTTATCTATGCCGTCAACTATAATGGTTGAGTTGCGATGCTCCATGCCATCGCCCGAGTTGGTTGGGTATACATCATTTATAAAAGTGTACTCGCCATAGTCAAAGATTGGTAGGTCACCAAAGACAGCCTTATGTTCCTGCACCACTTTTTGCACCATTGTACCAAAGCTATTCACCACCGATTGGTCATCATTAGAATGGACAGATACATTGATACGCTGCTTTTTGCCATCGGTGTTAGCCACTTCCCAACTTGCTGTTTTTGATGCCGAAAGCTCTGTAGGGCTGTCCATCATATATTGAAAATCGGGGGCGCTGTAAACATTGGCATTTTCGTGTTTAAGTTGGGTAATAACTTTCCAGCCATATTTCTCTAAATCATTAAACTCAAACATAACAGGGCGGCTTTCTGCTCCCTCAAGCCACATAAAGGTAGCCGGCATGTTGAGGTGTGCATGGCTGGGGTCTATGCCGGCGTAGGTGCCGTCGGTCCAGTTAGCAAACAGGGTATAACTAACTTTAAAAGTTGAGGTATGAAAAGGAATTTCATATACATCGCCCTCTATTTGTGTAACGGTTAACGGTTTGCCATCAACGTTAATGGCTTTGACATTATAAACGTTTTTACCAAACTCATGTGTCGCGTACCTGCCTGGCGACGAGCGGCTCATACGAAAACGCAGGGGTCCGGTAGGCGCTTTCGAAATAGAAATCATAACCTCAGCTTCGTGATGTACGGCGTTTGGAAATGATATTGAATAAAATAGCGGTCTTGAAGGGGGTTGCTTAGCTTGCCCCATAGCAGAAATTGAAAATAAAAAAGCAGCCGCAACGCTTAGTATAATGTTTTTCATGATATCAATTAATTGTGCTCAAATTACAACTAATTGATAGGATTAACAAAATGGCCTGAACAAAGCCCGCTGAGGCATATTAGGCTTAATCATAGCGATGCTTATCCCGGTCGTTATCTCCGCGATTGGCCAGCGTGCGCCGCCTTCGTTTAATATCCTCGTCAAGGTGCTCGTCATAAATACCGTCTATAACAGACATGTCGCGTTGTTTGTCTTTATCAGCATAGTAAACGTTAGCCTCCTGTGTTTTAGCTATAGCCACATCATAAGGCCCTTTTGGCGACATTAACTTAACAAATACCGGCAGGCACTCAAACAGTATAAACAGGTAGCCAATAAATGATATGGCCAGGTAGGTATCCAGATCGCGGGTGCCATTCTCATTATATGTTAGTTGGCCGAGCGCCCAATTACGGTCGGCAAAACCAGCTACGCTTGCAAGGCTGTCCAGTTGCTTTTGGCTAAACATCTTTACATCGTTAACCCCCTCAAAATCTTTGCGTTTGCTAAGGTATTGGTCCATTTTCTCGGCCTTGTCCGTCACCAGTTTAAGGCGATCCTGCTTTTCTTGCAATACGGTTTGTTTTTGCTTGGCGTAAGTACCATAGCCTACCACGCCGGACGTCTGACTGTTTTTTTCGCCAAAAACTTCTTCGTTAAGCTGGGTGCGAGACCGGTTGATATCCTTTTCCAGCGAGTCTTTTTCTTGTTTTAAAGCGACTGTATTTGCAAGCTCGGCCGTATACTTCTCGTTATAAGTTTTTTGCAGGGTGTCGATTTTGCTGTGCTGCCCTTTCAGGTAAGCGGTTTTTAATTTCTGGCGAATTTCTTTATCAAAGATTTTTAACTCCAGGGGGCGAGATATAACAATGCCAATCATTATAGCCAGCAAAATACGGGGCGATGCCTGTATGACCTGCTGCATGGTGGTGCCTTCCTTGTCAATGCTGGATACGATGTACCTATCCATATTAAAAATAGCGGTACCCCATAGCAAACCAAACAATAGGGCAAATACTACAGCGTAAGCATCGCCGTTAAATACAAAGTACATGGCATATCCGCCTGATAGGGCGGCGAACAACGCGGTAAAAAATATAGTGGCCCCAATGCCCACATATTTATTATGTTCAATAGGATACTTTTTTAGGGTATCAATATGCGCGCCCGAGCAAAACCAAAAAAACCGGGTAACTTTATCCATTTAAGAGTGTTGTTTACTAAAACATATATGAAACGCACTTAGGCATTTATTGTTACAAAATTACGACGTAATTATTTATCCATAAAAACTACATTTGATTTGTTAAATAACTTTTACAACCATGCAAGAAATAACCGTACAGGAACTTAAAGAAAAATTAGACAGCGGCGAAGACTTTCAGCTAATTGACGTTAGGGAGGACTTTGAATACGAAACGTCAAACATTGGCGGCCAGCTTATACCACTGGGTGGCATTTTAATTGAGGCTGATAAAATTAGCAAAGACAAACCGGTAGTGGTAATGTGCCGCAGTGGCAAACGCAGTGCGGCAGCCATTATGCAGTTAGAGCAATTGGGTTACGGTAACCTTTCAAACCTGCAGGGTGGTATTTTAGCCTGGGCTGCAGAGATTGATCCGGATATTCAAGTTTACTAAGCGATGGGTAAAAACATAGCCTTAAGTACCTTTTATAACCTGTGCATTATTTTATGTGGCGTGTTGGCTTATAATGGTTTTACAACTAACCATTACTCGTACATATTGGGAGCCGTTTTTTGTGGTGTTATATTTATTATATTAAAAATTAGGCTGTTAAAACAGGTACGCAAAACGTATAGAGGCGATTAAGGAATACTTTACTAGATGAAGAAGGCAAGATGAGCAAATTTACCATACCCGATAACGCCGTTTATATGTGCACCGGCAGCAAGTGCAGCAAACGTGGTGGTAAAGATGCTTACAAGGCGGCCAAATCTTTTTTAAAATATCAGCCCGGGAAAAACGACGTTGAACTGATACGTACGGAATGTACAGACAGGTGTGATTATGCTCCCGTTTGCGCTATACAACCGGGTAATATCTGGCTAAAGGAGTATAAACAAAAGGACTTATTAAAGGTACTTTCTGAAATCATTAATCCGCTTTAATCGCTAAAAATCATATAAAAGCAAAGGCCCTACTGTAAAGTAGGGCCTTGCTTTTATAAGCTATCTTGGTGGGCGGCGTTGACTACGCTTCAGCGTCGTATTTGATATCTTTAACGTGTTTGTCAATTTGCCATCTTCCGATACCTTCTTCGCCAATAACGTCAAACAATTCAAGCGCGCGACGTGCTTTGTATTCTTCTTCGCGTTGCTCTTTCAAGAACCAGTTTAAAAATTCCATCGTCACAAAGTCTTGCTCTTTTAGGCAAGACGCGTAAATATTTTTGATTGATTGCGTTACATTGATCTCTTGTTCCAGCGCTTCTTCAAAAACTTCTCTAAAACCTATAAACTCTTGTTTTATGCCGTTTGCATCCGGGGATACCGCGTTGCCGCCCATATCTAAAACATACTTAAAGAATTTAAGCTGATGCTGTCTTTCTTCTTCGGCTTGTTTAAAAAAGTAGTCGGCCGAGTAATCATAACCGTTACGGTTACACCACGATGCCATTGATAAATATACTGACGAAGAAAATGCTTCCATTTTGATCTGCCTGTTAAGCAGCACTTCGATATTTTCAGAAATAAGGGTTTTTACCCTAACCAGATCTCTCATGATAATCTTGATTAATTACAATAATTGATTTATTGTATATCAAAACTAGTGCTAAGGTTTGTTAATAGCTAAAATATGTCTAATATGAAATGAGTCTAAATCAGGCAGGTAGGCGGTGTAACCTGTCGTAAATGATCTGGTTAAGTTCAAGCATTACAAAAGTGCCTTGTAAAAGCTCTTTCATAGCTATAACTTCCATCAAATTTAAAACATAGCAATGGGCACTGGCACAAATAAAAACGATCTCCACATCCGGCGATTGTGTACTGTCGAGCAGACGCTGCTCAATATCTATTTTGTAAATAGCCTTGCGCAGTTTTAGCAGGTTGCGGTAGTCAAAACGAGCGGAATTACCTGCAAAGTCAACATACCAGCATTTTTCTGCATCGTTTTGATAAACGGCACCACGGGTGGTTTTAAAAACCTCTGTAGTAAGTGTTGGCGCTAGCTTAGTTATTTGCATCTGTGGCACAAAAATGCGCGTTATTTAGAACAAATCCAAATATTGTTTTTAACTATTCTAAATAGCAATGTTGGTTTTTTAAACATTTAATGATGATTTATGTTATTAACAATAACTAAACCTAAGATACTCAACCGTTTTACCAACCGACTGAAATATTTGCCCGGTTAATATTTTTTCTAACAGCGAAAATAGCAGCGACCATCTTGCTTTTTAATTTAAAACCTTTAGATAACGCTATTACTGACTTACTCTAAGGAACGATGCGAAGACATGATAAAATAGCCTCTGCTGCCGCGCAATCAACTACAGATTACGACGCGCGCTTCCGGAAGCTAATGGCACATAGTTATGCCGGGGTAATTTTTTTAGATAAAGATTTGGGCGTGATTTATCGCAATGTGCCGGTAATTGTTGCGCAAATAAACTGCGGACCATCAACAAAAAACTACACTATTTATCATATTGGCGATGCCCGGCTGCTTGACAAGCTTAACCCCAGCCGTCACATTAACCTGTTCATTTTACACGTACAAAATGATATTGATGTGTTTAAATCGGTAGCCCGCGTAAAGCCGGATGTTACTATTTATGACCACGTAATGGAACTTGGCCACGCCGTAAATAAATGGCGCTGGAGCTACCAGTTTACCTACAACAAGATAAAAGATTTAGACCCGGCCAAAAGCTGGGTGCTTACCTGGGGCGAGCGGGTGATGGTGGGTAAATAGTTAAAATTCGTACCTTCGGGTATTAAAATGCTATGGCTATGGAGCAAACCGATATTAAAGAAATCGTCAAAGAATCATTAGATCTTTTAAAGGAGAAAATTGTAGTAGCCTTTGCTAATGATGACACAGAGGATGTAGAAAAGGAGATAAACGCTTCTACCGACGCTATAGCAAAAATGATAGCCAATTTAGAAGGGCTTGCTTTTGATGCCGGCCGTATGCAGGAAGACGACGGTTCATTCTCTTTTAATGATTTCAACGATTTTCAAAACTCCTGATCCCTTATATCTTTTTAAACAGAAGTATTTCGCCCAAAGATCTTTGTACATTAAATCTCCGTACATGGTAATAAATCCAGATGATTAACTCCTGTTTATATAAGGCTACCGTAATGCACCATCGGTTTTCGCCAAAGGTGCACCGTTTCAATTACGATGTCTTTATGTTTTATCTTGATCTGGATGAGATAGACACCTTGTCTAAAAAGCTGCGCCTGATGAGCCGAAACCGGTTCAACCTGTTTAATTTTAGGGATAAAGACCATCTGCAACTACCCAAAGAAAACCCCGACACGTCTAAAAACATTCGTCAGCATATAACAGATTATCTGCACCAAAATAGTGTTGATATTGGCAATGGGCGCATCATGGTGCTTACCAACTTATGTACGCTTGGTTATCAGTTTAATCCCGTGTCATTTTATTACTGTTATGATGAGCAGGACAATGTAGTATGCTCCATAGTAGAGGTCTGCAATACATTTAGAGAAATGAAACCCTATTTTTTGGGGGCCAGCACCCGGCACGGCCATGAATTTAAACTGAATACTGCCAAGTATTTTTATGTATCGCCATTTATTGCGATGGACACCAATTTCGACTTCAACCTTCAAATTCCTGGCGAAAATCTGCAGGTAAGGATTGATGATTACGATAAAGATGGTCAGCGTTTTTTTGTTAGCACTCTGAGTGGTAAACGAAAAACCTTAAATGATGCCAACCTGCTTCTATATTTCATTAGCTTTCCGCTTATAACACTGAAGGTGATTGGGTTGATACATTGGCAGGCTTTAAAGCTCTGGCTTAAAAAGATTCCCTATCATAATAAGGATGCCAATCAAGATTTGCAGCAAGACGTTTTAAGGCCTTATCGCCCCTAGGTCACAGCTCCCTGAAAACCTAACGTCCTATATTTTCCGTAAGTGTTTCATAACCGAATATTATAGAAGATGCTTAATACACTTTCCCTCGTCAAATCAAATAATTTGTATCAAGACTTGGTATTAAAGTACCTGTCGAAAATGGATAAAGGATCGTTATGCCTTACCCTTACCGACGGCTACCAAATTACCATAGGGACAGGCGAAGGTGGCATATCGGCCAACATTAATATCAATAGCGATGAATTTTATAAACGTATCATTCTGTTTGGTGATATTGGCTTTGGCGAAGCTTATACCGATGGCCTTTGGGATACCAACAATATCACGGATGTAATTAAGTGGGTGTTGCTTAATATTGATAAGGCTCCGGGGGTATCGGGTAGCAAAACCCAAACCTTAAGCCTTAATTTGTTTAAATGGTTTAACAAAGTGTATCATTTCAACCGTGAAAATACTGTAGATGGATCGCGGAAAAACATTGCAGAACATTATGATCTGAACAACGATTTCTTCGCCAGCTTTCTAGACCCCACAATGACTTATAGCAGTGCCTACTTTTATAAAGACGGCTTGTCTTTACAAGATGCGCAACTGGCAAAGTACGAAAGGCTTTGCCGCCAGCTACACCTAAAAGCTACCGACCATGTGTTAGAGATTGGTAGCGGCTGGGGTGGTAATGCCATTTACATGGCTAAAACATATGGTTGCAGGGTAACATCGCTTACCATATCGGCAGAACAACATAAACTTGCTGTTGAACGGGTGGAAGCTGAAGGACTGAGCGACCGTGTGAGCATTGAGCTGCGCGATTACCGCACTTTACAAGGGCAGTATGATAAGATCGTATCGGTAGAGATGCTCGAAGCCGTTGGTCATAAATACCTTGATGTTTACTTTAAAAAGTGCCATGACTTGCTGAAAGTAAACGGCTTGCTGGCTTTACAGGTGATCACATCGCCGGACTCGCGCTATGATAGCCTGCGTAAGGGGGTAGATTGGATCCAGAAGCATATTTTCCCCGGCTCGCTATTGCCGTCGGTAGCTGCCATAAACGGCGCTGTAAATCGCACCGGGGATATGACGATGATAGACCTGAAAGATATTGGCACTGATTATGCCAAGACGCTCAAGCTATGGTATGATCAGTTTAACGCTAACCTGACGGAAGTTAGGTCCCTTGGTTTTGATGATGTTTTTATCCGCAAATGGAACTATTACCTGTGCTATTGCGAAGCCGCTTTTGCTATGCGTAATATAAATACCATGCAGTTAGTTTACTCGAAGCCGAATAATACGTCTTTTTAAATACGTGCGGCAATAATAATTACTTTGTCCTAACCTCTTTAAACCTGCTGAATATTAACAGTGCTAATAAGCAAAGGACACAACCGCATATTCCATTTAAGCGCAGGCCGTAGTCATTGCCGGGGTCTTTGCCATAAACGGTTAAAAAAGCGAAGAGGGCAATACCCATGGTTTGACCCAGTTTTACAAACAGGTATTTAACCGCAAAAAACATTCCTTCATGATTTTCGCCCGTTTCGTCTGCGTCACGTTGCGCAATTTCTGCCAGTATAGCGTTAGGTAATATCCCTAATGATGCCAATGGAAAAGCCGCAGTTAAAACCAGGATATAAACCTGGGTATTTGCAGACAGCGGTAACTTACCTAAGAAAAATATCGCTACAAATATTAAACTCAATAGCCCGAAAGAAAACATTACAATTGGCTTCTTGCCAATCTTCCGGGACAGGTAGTTGATCAGGGGATAAAACACCAGTGAGAACAGCACCATTGTACCCATCAATACCCCTCCCTTTGATTCGGGCAAATGCAGCAGCACCGTAACAAAATACAACAGTCCGCTTGATATAATGCTTAGCGCCATATAGTACGAAAAATCTGACACCAGGTAATACTTAAAATTACGATTGCTGAACGTTTTACGTATGGCCGGCAACAATGGCAGGTGCGATGGTTTGCCACTGGAGTATTTTTTCTCGTTAATAAATACGGCTGGGATCAACATAAATAAACCTGCTAAAATGCTCATGCCCCAAATGGTGTATTGCACAGCCCAGGTGCGCTCGGTAACACCAAAGTTTTGCTGTACCACATCAGCAAAATTGTTAATAAGGGCCGAAAAAATGATGCCTATGATAAACCCAACCTGCTGAAATGAAGACAGTTTAACCTTTGCGGCTGCAGTGCCTGCAAGTTCTGGCAGCAAGGCATTGTAAGGTATAATGTAAGTTGTTGCCCCCATAAAAAAGCAGACCATATTTACGGTTAGCCAAATAGCATTGTACATACTCTCGCCCCTTACCAGGGGATAAAAAGTAAGGCAAAAAAAGAGCACAGCCGGTATAATGGCCAGTTTCATAAATGGAATACGGCGGCCTTGAGGGTGCGTACTTTTATCGCTTAATGAAGCAATGATTGGGTCGTATATAGCATCAACAAATCTGCCCGAGGCAGCTATAAGTGACAGGATATTAAATAAGCCAAATACCAACAATTGTGGCACAAACGGAATGAGCCCTGAGTTTGAAGGTGGCAAATAAAAGTACGGTAGCATCACAATGATGGTATTTGTCATCATGCTCCAGCCTATCATCCCGCAGGTATAAGCCAGCTGTTTTCTTAACGGAAAATTTACAACAGGCATCTCATTGCAATATGCTAATATTAACTATAGATAATGAATTTAAAATGAAATGTGTTACCACAACAACAGTAACGGACACAGACCAATAGGTCAGAAATTGAAATCAGCCTAGTCATCGCCGGTTTTTAAAAATTCTTATGTATTATATTTGATCATACCTATTTATAAACCAAACCTTTAAGTCTAATTGCAATGAAAACTAAACTGATCTGTTGTATTGCCATTTTGCTGCAGCTGAACCTAGCCAGCGCGCAAAATACGGTTACCCTAACAGGCAAACTTATAAATTTTGGAAACCAGGTAACAGTTTCTGATATGTCTGATTTTCAGTACCTGGAAGTGCCAACCAATGAACGGGTTATCATACCTGAAAGTGGCGGTAAGTTTGCCATCACTTTTAACCTTGCTGCGCCTAACTATTTCCGCGTGGGCCGCAATATTTTATACCTGTCGCCGGGTGATAAGATGGAGGTATTTATAGACTATAACGACAGTAAAAAAGCCATCTTTAACGGCACCGGTCAGGAGGCTAACAGATACCTGGCAGAAACGCCCCTCCCTAAAATGGGATCGTACGTTAATGGCGGTGCTATTATACAATATGAGGTTAAAGAAACGTTGGACAAGATCACTCAAATAGGTAGCTACAGATCAAATCAGTTAGCAGCGGTGAAGAATGTAACGCCTGAGTTTAAGCGGTTGGAAGAAGCGCGTATAAAAGCAGACGTGATCAACAGTTTCAATTATGTTGGCATTTATGCAAAGTATAAGCAGGAATTAAGCTACGCGCCTGGTATTTATGGCCAAATGTTTAATGCCGTGGCAAAACAAGAAAAGCGTAAATACCAGCAGAACTTTGTTGACGCCTCATTTATGAAACTGGCGGTGTACCGCGACATTGCCGAAGAGATGGTGAAAGACGAAGCGGAAAATGCTGATGTGGTAAAAATCAAAGAATGGTATAAAGCATCGGCACTGGTTGATAAGATGAAACGCGAAAACGACAAAGCAAAGTTAGCAGCGTATGCAAGCCAGGCCGACGATATTAACGATCCTCGATATAAAGCTGCATTAAAAACATATGCGCAAAGCCTGCTAAAATTTGGCAAGGGCGACACGGCTGTGGACTTTGCGGCGATAGATATGGATGGTAAAAAAGTTAACCTGGCCGATTTGAAAGGTAAAATTATTTACGTGGATATTTGGGCCACCTGGTGTATACCCTGCCTGCAGGAAATGCCAGCTCTTGAACTGGTTAAAAAGAAATATGCCGATAATCCAAACGTAATTTTTGTATCGCTATCTATTGATGATGATAACGACTTGGCTAAATGGAAAAAGAATGTAAGCAGCCGCAAAGCAAATGGCTACCAGTGGCAAATAAACAGGGTTAAGCTAAAAGCTTACAATGTTACCGAAATACCAAGGGCCTTGTTGATAGACAAAGATCTTAAAATGCTAAACATGACGGCGCCAATGCCATCATCAAAAGACCTATCAGCAACTATTGATGGCTTGTTGGCTAAGTAACTATAATCCTAGATAATAATCGTACCCTTTCTCGGCCCAATAATCGCGGGGGCGGCTGCTGGCAAAGGTAATGCTGCCTATTCGCTTTAAGTTTTTAACCCCATACTTAACCGGGATGATTAGCCTTAACGGCGCGCCATGGTTTACAGGTATAGGCTTGCCATTCATCTCATAAGCCAATATGGTTTGGGGGTGCATGGCGCTATCCATATCAAGGCCTACAAAGTATTTCTTATCGGGTGTTTCCATACCTACGTATTGTAGTTTGGCCTCCCGATCAAGATTAAAATGTTTTACAAAATCAACAAATCGCAACCCGCCCCAGTATTGTATCTGGTCCCAACCCTCCACGCATTTAAAATCAAAAACTATCTCGGTTTTGGGCAAGGCTTTTATCGCGTCTATGCTGATAAGCAATTGCTGGCCGTTGCTCTTGCAAATTTCCAGTTTCCAGGTGGGCAGGTCAATGCCGCTTTCCAAACCCACATCGCTATTTTGCCGCACTATTTTGGCAGCCATTGATTTTGGGTAGGTTTTAACCAAATGCTTTTCGCTGTAAAAAAGCCGGCGCATTGCCAACTCGGTTTTATTAAGTGCGCGCCGCAGCGGTACCCGAGCACCGCCTGTTATAGTTTTACCTTCTGTTGGCGCGTTGTAAAGCCATTTATACCCCAGTGCTGCGCCGGTTGCCAAAGCGCCAAATACCCCAAATGAAATAAACGTGCGCCGGTTTATTTTTTGCTGTATGGTAAGCGGCTGCTTAACTTTTTTCCTGGTCATGGGCTTTTTTTATGGTTGGCTTTGAGTTATCGTCTATCACCTCGAAACCGGTAACGGCCGAACTGAAATTCTTCCATCCCGCGAGGGTAACTTGTACAATATGGATCACAAAAAAGAATACATAGCCCAACGTTAGCGCAAAGTGCAGCACTCTTGTTAGATGATAGCCACCACATAACCACACCAAATAATTAAACTGCGCCGGTTTGTAAATGGCAATACCCGTAATGGCCGACCCGATACCCATGATAATAATAGCCGTGTAAGCGATGCGTTGCGCGGCGTTATATTTTTTTTGAGGTGGTGCCATTTTGCGGATATGCAAATCATGCAATAAAACCAGCCAGGCTTCTTTAAATGATTTTTTTTGAGGGACAAGCTCCCGCCATTCGCCCGAAACCAGCGTGTAGCCTACGTAAAAGATACCGTTAAGGATAAAGAACCACATAAACAGAAAGTGAAATGCCATGCCCTCCGGCAAACGATGCACCAGGTTAAAAGTTTTATAAAAACCTTCCGGGAAAAACTTAAAACAGGTATGACCCAACAGCGTGATCTTATATTCGTCGTTGGCCCAATAAATAAGCATGCCGCTCCATATCATGATAATGAGTATGGGGAAGTTTACCCAATGGCACCACCGCATGGCTAACGAATGTTTTTCTTTGATCTGTTTCATCGGTTATCTAAACTCGGAAACTAAGGGCGATCTTGCAGCCCCAATAACTTCTCCGGTATTTGTATTTTGTAACAGGCCAATCACTTCCCAGTTTTTTGGGGTAAAACCTGTTGGCAGCGTGATGTCTTTAATCCCGCTGCCGCCATCGGTTAAAATAACAGTTTGCAATTGCCTTACAATTTGCACGTGGGCCAGACTGCGCCCTTTATTCTCGCCGGCTTTAACGTTGCTAACCGCTGTTTTTTCAATAAGGGCTAATAACAGAACGCTGTTTTTGCCATTGTCTTTAGCCTGATAATTTACAGTTGCTTTGTCGTTATCAAGCTTAACGTCTGTAAGGGTTATTTGAGCTGATGGTGTCTGTTGTAGCGTAGCTTTTATAGCATTACGCAATGTGCCAGCCTGCGAGCCAACAAATTCTTTCTTGCCATTTACTACAATTTGGGGGGTATACACTTGTGGTAGTTTCAAGTATTTAGCGTAATCATATTGCCGGGTGCTGTAAGCAGCATCGCTAAACACATCGCGCCAACCTAAACGGTTCCAGTAATCTACATGAAAAGCCAAAATGTATACTTGTTGGCTTTTATATTCTTTTTGAATTTGAGCCACAAGGGCGTCTGCAGGCGGGCAGCTTGAGCAACCCTCAGAGGTGTAAAGCTCAATTACCACAAATCCTTTGGCTGGGAATGCCTGTTTTACAGCAGCAAAGGCAACAATAGCAAATGCCACCAACGTTACACCTGTAGCGGCCAAAAACATCTTCACCTTATTCATTTTAATGCAAGTTATTGATTTATATACGATTGGTCGGATATGAATCGCTATCCTTACAATAAATTTAATAATTTTAATTGACCTTACCTCTTCTGTAAGGTTTAGGCCCAACGTACGACAAAGAAACAAATTACACCAGCAATTTAATGTTAGCTACCCCACTACTAAATCCGCACAAATGGGTTGAAAACCATGCCGACTATTTATACGCTTACGCTATAAGTCGCGTGAACGACGAAGAGCAGGCCCGCGACCTGGTGCAGGATGTTTTTTTGGCGGCACTGCAACGGGCAGATAAATTTGAAGGCAAAAGCACCGAACGTACCTGGCTTACTGCTATACTTAAGAATAAGATCATAGACGTGTATCGCAAAAAGTCATCTGCCCTTAATAAGCCGGAGGATATAGTGGAGGAACAAGTACGACAGGATTTTTTTGCCGAGGATGGGCATTGGCGGGAGGACACTTATCCCAGGGAGTTTGTTGCCGAGCAACAGGATGCCTTGCACGATAAAGAGTTTAACAGCGTACTACAGCAATGCATGCAAAAATTGCCGGCGCTTTGGCTGGCTGTTTTCACCATGAAGCATATGGAAGACCAGGCAAGCAATGTAATTTGTACCGAACTTAAATTATCCGACTCGAATTTTTGGGTCATCATTCACCGTGCTAAACTTAACCTGAGGGCCTGCCTTCAAAAAAACTGGATTTGATATGGGAACGTTAAAAAAAATCAGATATAACTGTAAGGGCGCTACACTTTTAATCGAGAGAAAACTGATCACTGGCCTTACCTTGCGCCAGAAAGCAGAGCTGCGGATCCACCTTTATGGATGCTCCGTTTGTCGAGTTTTTGAAAAGCAAAGCCGGCTAATCAACATCATGGTGCAGCAGCTTTTTAAAAGCAATAGTAGTAACTTCCATTTAGAAGAAGGGTTTAAACATAAGCTGCAAAACCGCATTGAAGAGGAGCTCAATAAAAATTGATAACGCTGTAAGGTTACAGCAACGCCGGCGACTAAGCCATAAACGACAAACCCACAACATGAAAACTACAACCAACATTATGAAAAGATTTTTGCTGATAGCGCTATTTACTTTAAGCGCGACTGCTTTATTTGCACAGGCAGGCCTTAAAGCCGGCGACAAAGCTCCAGCTTTTGTTGCAAAAGACAACACAGGCAAAGAGCTTGACCTGAAGAAACTATTAAAATCAAACAAGTCTGTAGTGCTTTTCTTTTACCGCGGCCAATGGTGCCCGTATTGCAATAAGCATATCCAGCAACTGCAGGATTCATTACAACTACTGACTGCAAAAGGCGCCTATGTAATTGGTGTAACGCCCGAAACGGATGAGAACATTGCTAAAACAGTAGGCAAAACCAAAGCATCGTTTTCTATGGTGTCAGACAAAGGCTACGCCATCATGAAAGCTTACGATGTTAATTACGTGATGGAGCAGGCACAGGTTAACAAGTACAAAGGCTACGGTATTGATCTGGAAGCCAACAACGGCAATACAGACCACATGCTGCCTGTACCGGCAACCTATGTTATAGGTAAAGACGGAAAACTTACCTATGTACATTTCAACAAAGATTACAGTAAACGTGCCTCTATAAAAACGTTGTTAAGCGTTTTGTAAACAGGTATAAACCCCCTGCATTTTGGTGTTTTGACGGCAGGCGAATCTATGCATTCATAAGTCGGCCCTCAAAACAAACTCGTCTGCTTGCCTCCTTTAGGCGTAAATAGGGTATAATCATATTCAGGCATTTCGCGGCCAGCTAAAAAGCGAACGCAGGCCATATGGTACAGTTGATGGATTGACTTGGCAATGGGCCCGTCCCCGCTCATGCGGCGGCCAAAATCGCTGTCATTAAGGTTGCCTGCATGGCAACTGCGTATCATGTTTAAAACCTTCTCGGCACGGTCGGGATATGCCTTGTGTATCCAGTCGGTAAATATTTCGGCCACACTGCCGTTTAAGCGCACCATAGTAAAGCCTGCAGCTAGTGCCCCGCGGTCGGCTGCCGCTTTTATAATATTAGGGAGCTCGTTGCTGTTTAGGCCCGGGATGATAGGTGCAGCCATTACCCTAACAGGTACACCTATATCTGACAGCTTTTGTATTACTGCCAGTCTGCCGGTGGCAGTAACGGTACGCGGCTCAAGCTTTTGACGTATCGATTCATTTAGTGAAGTGATAGATATATTAACATGGATAAGGTTAAGCTTTGCCAACTCGCCAATTATATCCATATCGCGTAAAATCACATTGTTTTTGGTTATGATACTTACCGGGTTTTTGTACTTCAAAAAAATCTCGAGCATGCCCCGGGTTATCTTTAACCGCCGTTCTACCGGCTGATAACAATCAGTATTTCCTGACAGCATGATAGTTACCGGCTGATAGTTCCGCCGGTTTAAATAGCGCTCCAACAATTCGGGCGCGTTACGTTTTACAATGATCTTACGTTCAAAATCAAGCCCGGCACTAAAGCCATAGTATTCGTGCGAGTTACGGGCGTAGCAATAGATGCAACCATGCTCGCATCCCTGGTACGGGTTTATGGAAAACATGTTGCTCAGGTCCGGACTGTTAGACTGGCTGACGATTTTTTTGGGCGATTCTTCGAACAATTGCGTGGCCGAGTTTTCCAACAGGGGTTCATCTAATCCCTCAATATGGTCCAGCACATATTTGCGCTTTAAAAACTTGTTATCGGTATTAACCTGCGCTCCCCGCCCCTTAAAAAAATCCGGATTTTCCTGATGTGCCATGGCATCAAAATTACTAATATTTTTAGCAAATTAAATTGATGTTGTTAGATTTTATTGCCAATAACACAATACCAAAAATTATGTGTTAATTGCTCTAATGCGCCGCTTTTTACAACGTCTACTTACCAAACCTGTCATCCGGCTGGCTAACAAATGGTCGTCGCGGCCGGATAGGCTGCGGGTGGATAAGGCCCTTACCGATCTGTATATTGACATTATTACGCAGCCTGGCAAACGCGGCTTGGTTGTTCCGTTTAATGCGGATAAGGATAAGTTTATTTTACTGTCAGATCAGCACAAAGGCTCACGTGATGGCGGCGACATATTCAGAAGATCTGTAAATAATTACCTGGCAGCTTTAGAGCATTATAATAACGAGGGCTACACCTACATTAACCTGGGCGATAGCGAAGAGCTTTGGGGAAACATTTTTCAGACTATTAAAAGGCATAACAAAAACACATTCGAAGCTGAGAAGAAATTTTTGGCCCGAAAGGCTTTCATCAAAATTTTTGGCAATCACGACCTGTATTGGGACAACGACCCATTGGCTATTGTGAGTTTATTACAAATTTATGGCGAGCAGATAAAAGTTTATGAGGGTGCGGTGCTGCAAACTACCGTTAAGGGTAAAGACATCAGCATATTTTTAACCCATGGACACCAGGGCGATCTGCAAAGCGACGGAAATTGGTTCAGCAAATGGTTTGTGTCTGGTGTTTGGGGGCCATTGCAGTCATATTTGCACATTAACCCCAATACGCCGGCCTATAACGACCAGCTAAAAACGGACCACAACCGGTTGATGTACGAGTGGAGCTCGAAACGCAAGGATACCATACTGATTACCGGGCACACTCATCAGCCCGTGTTTAAATCTATGACAGAGTTGGAGTCTATGTATGAAAAGCTGAGCCGCGCCACTGCCGAGGAAGCTATACCGTTACAAGAGAAAATTGGCCGACTGCATTTGCAAGACGGTAAATCGCCTGATTTTAAAGGCTACCTTGATACCTATTTTAATACGGGCTGTTGTTGTTTTGACGATGGCGACATCACCGGCATTGAGATAGATCAAGGTTGCATGCGGCTTATTAAATGGACCAAAAAGGCAGGTAACCGCCAGCGCGTTGTGCTAGACGAAAGTAAACTTGCTGATTTGAAGTTATAAGCGCCGCTTAACGTTTTCACAATGCTTAATTTCGACGCGAATACCTACACTAAATATGAAAAAGTACATTTCTAAATTCCATTACCTTACTCAGGATCTAACTGACCGCAGCCACATCGAGCAAGCCCAAATGGCTTGCGAAGCAGGCGCTAATTGGATACAATACCGATGTTTAACTAAAACAGACGAGGAGCTAATTGCCGAAATAAATGAGTTAGCTATTATCTGCGACGATTGGGGTAGTACCCTCATCATCACCAATCATTATCACTTATTAGATAAGGTAGATGTGCAAGGCGTACATATAGAAGATATGGATACTGACCTGGCATCAATCCGCGCTACAATAGGCGAGGATAAAACGCTTGGCGCATCGGCGACGAATATAAAAAGCCTGTTGTCTTTGCAGGCTTTAGCAGTCGCTGATTACTGTGGATACGGCCCGTTTGCACATACCGAAACTAAGCTTAATGACAAACCTTTGTTAGGCTTAGAAGGTTATGAATTGTTACAAAGACACCGAGTGGAGATACCTTTAATAGCAATAGGTGGCATACAAATAAGCGATGTTGAGCTGTTAATGAAAACGGGGATCTACGGGGTCGCCGTATCATCGGCGGTCAACAAATCTGATGACCCGGCATCGGCAGTTAAAACTATTTATAAAAAGATATATTAAGCCCTCAATTACTAATCTTTAATCTCCAATTTTAAAAGCCATGTCATCACACCACATCGTTCGCGAAAAACAGGAGCCGGCGCTATTAGTGCTTGGGTTGGATGGTTTTGATGAAGAACAGCTGGGCCAATTGCTGGAGTGGAGCCCGACACTAATGGCGCCCCCCCTAATTGCCGAACAGCTAAACTCGCTAGGTATTAAAATAGATTGGGTAATTACCGACGAAGCAGACGGTAACCTGCAATCGGACATTAAGCATTTGCCGGTTGGCACTGATTCCTTTGCCGCGGCAGCATTAAAACATTTGATAACGCAGGGCTACCCTGCTGTCAACGTTGTTACAGATGAGTTTGATCTAACCGATTATTTGCTGTTTGCTGACCAAATAAACCTGGTAATATTTCATCAGCATGAAAAGATTTACGGCATTGCGCCTGGCTTTAGCAAATGGAAACCTGGCGGAGAAGGGATAAGGTTGCTATCATTGCCTGAAAATTTAAATACAACAGGCCTAAAACGAGTTGATGAATTAACTTATATCACTGCGGCAGATGGCTTTTTTACGTTAGATTTTGTTGCGCCATTGCTGTTTATTGCCGAGCAGCTATAGTAAAAGTAAGCAATTGTTAGCTGCAAATATTTACTTTTTAGCCGTAGCGTTATATTAAACCTTTTAAACTTGTAATCGTCTAAAAAACAACAGGCGACTTGTTTGCCCTGCCAATTATACCAAAAACATGAAAAAGACATATAAAGCATTAACACAAGTTGCCCTCGGCTCGCTATTGTGCTTAGGGTTGGCTCCGTCTGCCGGTGCGCAGCAACGCGGAGGTCAATATTCTACCGGGGGAGGCAACAGCGGCGGAAGCGGAGGTGGTACAGTGCAACCTCAACGTAGTTCGCCACCACCGGCGGCGGCACCTGCCCCACAACCGCAAGTTCAGCGTGCGCCGGCGCCATCATATTCACCACCTGCTCAGGTCCAACAAAGTGCACCGGCGCCGCAAACGCAACGCGGTGCCCCGCAGTCGTATTCTTCGCCGGCCCAACAGCCATCGGTACAAAGGGGTAATCCGCAAGGGAACAATAGCAGTCAACAACAGAACAATAATTTTAACGGACAACTAAGGCCAAATGCTACCGGTAATGCCGCTACAACTCAACGTGGTGGCCAATACCGTTCACCGTTAACCTTTAAACCAAATAATCCGGGCAATACAGCCCGCTTGTATCCAAACGGTAGCCAGCGGGGTAACAATGCGAATAATGGTTTTAATTTCCGCAGGGACAATAATACCAGCTACCGTAGTTATCCTGGCTTGCGTTATGGCCGTAACTACGTATCCCCAAGGCCGCGCGGGTTTTTCTATAACAACCGTGGTTATTACAATACCTACTACACGCCGCAACTGGGCTTTAGCATAAACACACTGCCGTATGGTTATTATCCGTTTTATTACGGCTCAGACCAATACTATTATAACGATGGTTTATACTATACCCAGCAAGACGATAGTTATACCGTTGTCGAGCCGCCTATAGGGGCTTCAATAACCAAGTTGCCGTCTAAAGCGCAGTCAATTATGATAAACGGTATGCAGTATTATGAGCATAACGGCGTCTATTATCAGCCCGTAAAGCGCGATGACGGCAAAACGGTTTACCAAATTGTTGGCAGAGACGGCGAGCTAAACACAGGCGAGGATACCGGCATTGCCCCCGAAGACCTGCCACAAGTTGGCGACATGGTTGACCACCTGCCCGAAGGTTTTAAAATATTGCGATTAAACGGTCAGCGATTTTATGTGTCTCAAGAAGGTTACTACTTCCAGGACGCGCGCGATACCAATGGCGACCCGGTATTTAAAATTGTAGGTACACCGTATGATACGATAGAAAATTAAAAGCGACAGACTATATAGTAAGAGGGCGGGGGCGTAAAGTTTCTGCCCTTTTTATTGTTAATAACCAGTATTTCTAAACCTTTCTATCTGATTATCAGCCATTAGTCGTATTTTTTATTTTTTATTTTGAAAAATAAAATAGGCATCCTATATTTGCAGTCCCAAAAGCAAGGGAGCTTAGCTCAGCTGGTTCAGAGCATCTGCCTTACAAGCAGAGGGTCACTGGTTCGAACCCAGTAGCTCCCACACTTTTAAAAGCCCTTAGATTAGATTCTAAGGGCTTTTTTGTTGAGATATCGTTTCTTCATCCATAAACAGTGCTACCTTAAGCTAATCTGTTTGCACAAACAAGTGCCAATAACAAACCCTACTATGGTAACTTATAAGATTTTACTGGATACCCGTCGTCCAAAATCAGACGGGACTTACGCAGTCACTATCAGAATCACCCATTCTCGGAAGTCCACAACATTAATTCGGGAATATTCATTAAAGAGGAAACTTGGATCAGTGAAAAAAGCATGGTTAGCTCCGCTCACCCCAATGCAACGCTACTAAATAAAACTATTACGGAGGCCTATCTTAAAGTTCAGAAAGCAGTAATTGAACTCGAATCTGAACTTAGTTTTGACAGCCTGAAAGAATGCCTCCTTGAAAAACAATCAACACAATCCAAATTCAAACCCTTAACTGTTAAAATGTTTGCTGACCAATTGGTTGAAGACATGCTATCGGTCAATTAAGCTGGCGACGCAATTGTCTACCGAACCGCAGTTAATCGTTTTACTTCATACGTTGACAACCCAAAGTTAAGGTTTATAGATATAGATAATAAACCACTGGAAGGCTTTAAAAACAAACTCCTACTAGATGGAATAAAACTGAATTCCATCAGTAACTACTTTCGAACCCTAAGGGCTATTTACAATAGAGCAATTAAAGCGAAACTAGTTGAAAGGTCTGTCTATCCGTTTTTGGATGTCACCGTCAAAACGGAACGTACAGCTAAGCGCGCTATAACCGCTAGCGACTTGACGTCAATCGCGAAGTTCAATCTTAAACCGAATACAAAATTGTGGCACGCAAGAAACTACTTTTTACTTAGCTTTACTTTGATTGGAGCTTCATTTAATGACTTGGCTTATTTAACATCCGACAACCTCCATAAAGGCCGGCTAACTTACAGAAGAAGAAAAACTGGTAAAGAGTTAACAATTAAGTTACTTCCTTACACGGAAAAGCTACTAGCATATTATACTGGCTCTAACTCAAAATATCTTCTACCAGTTGTGTCACAAGTCGTAATTGAAGACAGCATGAAAGCTAAAGCGTTAATATCCCAATGGATCCAAACCACTAACAAATGGCTGCGAAAGTTAGTTGGAGATTGTGAGTTAGATTGTGATGTGACTACCTACTTAGCTCGGCATACATGGGCTACCACAGCCAAACGATTGGGTTACTCAATTGAAATTATAGCCGAAGCTATGGGTCATGACCACGGTAATAAAATCACGAACATCTACCCTTGACAGCTTTGATCAGACCGTAATCGATGAGGTTGATGAGAAAGTGATTAAAGTACTACAATAGTGTTAGCGGGATAGCAATGTCCCGCTTTTACTTATAATCGCATATGCCAACCTTTACACTTGCTCCAAACTTGCTTTTACTTAATAGTTGGAAAATCTTACAGAAAGTCGTATAAATGTAATTTCAAAACCGGATACGGTTGGCGGCAAACTTGAGAGTTTACAACTTGAGGATATTTTTAATAGTTCTATGACTTATTTAGAGCGATTGTAGACCGTAAAATGGAACGCTTAACTCATCTCTAACGAATATCCCTGTTGAACTATAAAAGGTCGCCAAAAATCAAGATAATTGTCCCAGTCATGACAACCAAAGGGTAAATTGTTAGCGTTAAGTTCAGCAAATTTGAAAGGTGGTACTTCAAATGCGAATCTCAGACCAACTTCCAAAGGTGGTATGCTGAGTATTCGTCTCTCCCGGTTTACTTCTATACTCCAGAATACATCTTCATTGTAATAGTTGTTTGGGTTGGCAAGATAAAGGTTTATGACCGGTTGCATTGAAATGCATATATCATAAAACGCTTTTACTCTTCGTAATGAAAAGCCACCGTTACCGACCTTATTATTTAACTGATATTGATTTGGCCGATTATTATCTGTATTGCTAAAATATTCCAGCATGTAGTCTTTAAAATTTCTCAAAGCTCGCTCTACTTGATTTTTGTGATAGCTCTTCTTAATCCACGGTGAACCTATGTAATCAAATCCCTGTTTGCACCAAAAAGTTAATTCATCTTTAAATACAAAACAATCAGCTTGATAAATTAAAATGTACTTAAAGTCCAAAAACTTATGATAAAAATCAGAAGACATCATCAAATTATTATAGCCTGCTATGCTCTCGAAATATTTGTTATCGAAAGTAACCGCCTGGGCAAATGCAATAATATCATCTAACTTAGGTAAGGATAGAGTATGAGGCGATACCGCAATGATTGGATAATTAGATAATACTTTGCCACACTGTGTCAGAGCAATTTTCTCATGCTTGGTTAATTCTGTCTTGTAAAACGGAATAATAACCGCCACTTCGTTATTGCTCATAGCCTTGATTTATTATTAAATGTCATAGACGTTAAGGACTATTATTTTAAACAATCTTCATAAAGTTTCAAATACGACTTGGCAGCGTTTTGCCATGTGAATTTGTCAGCCTGGGCAATCATTTCGTCTGTCCGATCATTGATCTCAAAGTCAGCCATACCCTCATTAAAAACTTTTTGCATATCACGAGGTTCAAAACTGTTAAAATAATAGGCCGCGTCGCCACCAACTTCTGGCAGAGATGTGTATTTAGACAAAAATATCGGTTTGCCAAAATGTAATGCTTCGATTACAGGTAATCCAAAGCCTTCTGCAATTGATGGAAACAAAAAAGCTGTACAATTTTTGAAATACCAAGCCTTATCATCCTCTGTAATCGGGCCTATAATACGTACCCTATCAAGGCAACCCCATTTTTTTGATTCTTCTAAAATTTTTTGTTTATGAGGAGTTTCTATACCGGCGATAATCAATTCATAGGTATTGCCATGCAACAAGGCCGGCAATAAATGAAAACCTTTTTGAACAGAAAGAAGACCAACAGTGAATAGAAAATGAGCGTTAGGTATAATAGTTGGCGTGTGGTTATCTGGAACAGTTAATTTATCTGCTCCATTGTAGATAACCGTAATTTTATCTTTTGCTTCAGGGAAGTAATGGCAGATGTCATTCGCTACAAACTTGGAGATAGCTACTATCTTGTCACAATAATCAATTCTTTTCTTTAGTCTTTTTAAATAGATCCCGATTCGGTGCGGCTTACTGTATTTTAAATGCACTTTGTTCATATCATGAACAGTCATTATTTTTTTTGCATTAACCTTCCATGGCTTTAAACGGCAGGTTTGATCAGAAAAATGAACTAGGTCAAACTTTGTACGTTTTGTAAAAAATATTTTGTCAAAAAACGACAAATATAGGATTGCTAATTTTCCAACAAACTTATACGAAGTATTTCTGAAAAGATAATAGGTCAAATCGAATTTATCTTTGTTCTCCTCAATTAATGCATTCCCTAAGCCTTTTCCAAAGTAAAAATAACCACAGTTGGTATCTTTCATTGAATCTAAGGTTACTAAAATACGTGGTTTAAACATAAAAAAGGTTTCTTGTTTTGTGGCCTCCGTCGCCTTCAGAACTACAAAGGTAAAGATTCTGAACTGTCAAAACTACTTCCTAGCCGCTAGTCAATGTAATTTATAGTTTAACGCAACGGCGTTCAGTAAACTAAAAAAAAGTGAACAAAACGAATGTTCTTTTTCCGCTGATAATTTTTTTTTGGGTTAAATATCATTGTTATTGTAGTTAATACTTTAATGACGGAATTAATCCTAAACATCGTAGCATGATAAAAACTTTGTTACCCAAATAAAAAAAACAAACATAACAACCTTAATATTTTACTTAATCAAACACCTTGTATGAAAAAACATTACTACTAATTTTTGCAATCATTGGTGCATCAATTTCAACAACATTTTCTCAATCATTTTCCGGAAGTTATACCGTGGTTGATGGGGATGAATTGACGTTAGAAGCCGTTGGCGAGGCTCTCTATCCATATGTAGGTTCTAATCCAACTTATGGCTTTACGTACATTCAAAGCGGAAGCATTTCAAGTTTAGTAGCTCCCACACTTTAAAGCCTCACAGAAATGTGAGGCTTTTTTATTTATGGCTTATGCCACCTCATGTACATTGCTACTAAGGTTCAAATTCAAAACCATCGTTTGAGTTATCATTGCGCTTAGCACCACCTTTTATAGCGTTCTCGCTAGACAATTTGTACCGTTCTCTAAGCGTAACAAGCGCGTTGCAGCATTATCATCCGCTTTTGTGCTAGTATATTAAATTCATTAGCTGCATTTAACCACTCAAATTTCCGTCGATTTTCTTGCGGTGGTAAAAGTTAACTTTCTTCGATAATTTTTCCATAGGTTTATATTAATTATAATAAGCGTTAAGCAAGTAAACCTGCTATCCTTCATCTAATTTTTGATAAATAAACATGTGCTGTTATGCATTTAAAAAAAATGCATACGTCCTGGCGACTAGTGGGTATGCTACGACCCAATGAACTTGTGGCAAAAAACTATTAACAAATTGACAATAATTGAGTATGAACAGAAGAAAAGCGGTTAAAGGGTTATTGGTTTTTGCGGGAGGGCTTACGTTTTTGCCATCTATGCTTTACGGTAATGCAGCTACGTACGCTACCTTATATAAAAATTTTACACTCACCTATCTGCAACACGACGGTTTGGCTGCAATAGTTAGCGCAATTATACCTGCAACAAATACCCCTGGTGCTAAAGAGCTTGGCGTGCATTTATGGATACTAAAGATGTTGGACGATTGCTATGATCAGCGCACACGCGACACTTTTTTTTCAGGCCTGGAAAAAATAGACTATAAGGCGGCAAATCTTGCTGAAGTTTTACTCCAGGTTGACTCAAAAGAGAACAAACTTGGTGCAGACGCACAAACCTTTTTTAGGCTGACCAAAAAGTTGACAATTAAAGGGTATATGAATTCTGAATATGTAATGACCAAACTATTGGTTTATGAGTTAGTTCCGGGCAGGTGGCACGGGAAAGTGCCGGTTAAAAGTTAATAAAATCGTTATGGCCAATTTATCAATCGATAGTATAAAAGACCGAACCTTTGACGCAATAGTAATTGGTTCTGGCATTAGCGGCGGCTGGGCCGCTAAAGAGTTAACCGGAAAAGGCTTAAAAACGCTGGTACTTGAACGTGGTCGCGACGTTCGCCATTTGCTGGATTATCCAACCACCAATATGTTTCCCTGGGAATTTGAACACCGGCTGCAAATGCCGCTTGCAATTACACAGGCAAATCCAGTTGTTAGCAGGTGTTACGCATTTAACGAAGACTCGAAACATTTTTTTGCAAAAGATACGGAGCATCCATACACACAAAAAAAACCTTTTGACTGGATACGGGGAAACCAGGTTGGCGGCAAATCATTATTATGGGCCAGGCATACGCAGCGATGGAGTGATTTTGATTTTGAAGGCCCGGCCAGAGATGGGTTTGCTGTCGATTGGCCAATTCGTTATAAAGATATTGCGCCCTGGTATAGTTATGTTGAAAAGTTTGCAGGCATTTCAGGCAACCGCGACGGATTGCCCCAGTTGCCTGATGGAGAGTTTTTGCCTGCATTTGAACTTTCGGTGATGGAACAGTATTTTAAGGAGCAATTAAAGAAAACGTACCCGGACCGACATGTAATTGCCGCCCGAATGGCACATCTTTCGGCACCGCAGCAAATTCACTTTGATCAGGGTAGGGGCAAATGCCAAAACAGGATATTGTGCCAACGTGGATGTCCGTTTGGGGGCTATTTCAGCAGTAATTCATCCACGCTTCCCTGGGCTCAAAAAACAGGCAAACTTACCCTTCGTCCATTTTCTTTAGTGCAGTCGGTGATGTATGACGAAGCTACCCGCAAGGCCAGCGGCGTACGGATAGTAGATTCAAATACCGGCCAAACTATTGAATACTTTGCCCGCATTATTTTTGTAAACGCATCTGCGTTAAGCACTAACCATATTTTGCTTAATTCGAAATCAAGTAGCTATCCTGACGGACTAGGCAATGTAAATGGGTTGATGGGTAAATATGTAGCGTTTCATAACTATCGTGGAAAAATAAGCGCCGAAGCTGATATGCTTCATCAGTTTACCACAGATGGTCGCAAACCAGGGTCTGGTTACATCCCCCGGTTTAGAAATTTGGTTAAACAAGACACGGATTTTTTACGTGGTTACGCGGCGGGTTTTGCTGCATCGCGCAGGCCCGATCAACAAACCTCAGGGTTAGGATCATCGCTAAAAAATCAACTCTTAAATACTCGCCTGGGTAACTGGGAGGTTAACTCACACATGATGGGTGAAACCATACCCAAAGAGAGCAGCCGGGTAAGTCTTGATGCCGAAAAGAAAGATGCTTGGGGAATGCCGTTATTGGAGATTTCTATGGGTTATGATGACAATGACGAAAAGATGCTTGCAGACTTCTTTACACAATTTACAGAAATGTATAAACTTGCTGGCTTTACGAACATTAAGACACGCGACACCAAACAGGCTCCCGGACTTGATATTCACGAAATGGGCGGGATTCGCATGGGGCTGGATCCTAAAACATCGTTGTTAAATCAATGGAACCAGATGCACGAAGTGAAAAATGTGTTTATAACAGACGGAGCTTGCATGACATCAACATCTACACAAAACCCATCGCTAACTTATATGGCGCTTACGGCAAGGGCAGCGAACTACGCGGTGGAACAATTGAAAAAAGGGGCGCTTTAAGGTTCAGCGCTATAAATTACTTACACCAAAATCCGATTATGACAACTGATAATATACACCGCAGATCTTTTTTAAAACAGTCAGGAATGCTTACTGCCGGCCTGTTACTTGGTCCAGCAATACTTAAAGCGGGCAAACCTAATCCGGTTATTTTTATCGTATCTGGCTGGCAGGATATTAATATTGGCGATATTGCACATACTCCCGGACTAATAGCGCTGTTGAAAAAACAAATGCCTGGGGCCTCCATTGTCCTTTGGAAACGCAAGGCAAGTAAACCGGTAGAAGACATGCTTGCTCATGCGTTTCCTGATGTGAAGATTTTACTAAGTGGTTTGGATGCTGACCTGTTGCCGGTTAAAGAAGAGGTACGTAGCATGTTTAAAGAAGCTGATTTCTTTATCCACGGTTCCGGGCCTAATCTTGTCGCCGCAGATTACCTTACCGCCTGGCATAAACATACCGGTAAGCCATTTGGTGTGTTTGGTATCACGTTGGAAAAACCTACGCCTGATAATATTACACTGCTGCGCAATGCATCATTTATTTTTACCAGGGAAACAGCGTCCATAAAAGTACTGCGGGGTGCCGGACTGGACGGAACCATTGCTTTTGCCCCTGATGCGACTTTTGCTTTAACTATTCATGACCAGGCTAAAGCGTTGCCCTTTTTACAAGAAAATAAACTGGAAGATAAAAAATTCATTTGTGTTGTACCGCGCTTACGGCGCACCCCTTACTACAAACAACCAGGCCGTACAGATTATACACCGCAACGGATAGCGGATACCGAGGCATTAAATGATAAGAACAAAGAACGCGACCACGCCAAATTAAGAGAGGCCATAATTGCCTATGTGCGTAAAACCGGCAATAAAGTGCTGGTTTGCCCAGAAATGACCTATCAAGTAGATATAATGGATGAGTTGCTGATTAATCCCCTTCCGGATGATGTTAAGCCTTTTGTGTTAAAACGCGGTTATTGGATGCCGGATGAAGCGGCATCGGTATATGCCAAAGCTTATGCTGTGTTGAGTTTCGAATGCCATTCGCCCATTATAGCGGCAGCTAATGGCACCCCCTGTTTTTACTTGCGTCAGCCGGAAGACACCATCAAAGGTCAAATGTATTATGATCTTGGCTTAACATCATGGGTGTTTGAAATTGAGAAAGTAACAGGTGCTGATATATCAAACCAACTTATGGCTGTTGTAAACAATTACCCCAAAGCTTTAAAGGATTTATCAGAAGCGATGGCTAGGGTTAATAAGCAGTATACCGATGCTTTTAAAATAGTTAAAAAAGAGTTGGATTATAAATAAGTGGAAGTCCACGTTTGCAAGAGTTTTGACTTAAATAATATTACTTCAATTGTAGTGTGTACAACTGGTCCAGATACCTTGCTTTACCGGAGGCGTGGCAAAAGGAACGGAATATTACCAAATCAAATCCCTTTAATCAGTAAGCCGCAGGTACACACGATAGCTATAGTATCATGTAGGTTAATGATACAGCTTTGATAAATAATGGACTACCTAATATTAAGCGCTTGTTGAACCGCTGTAAGGTTTTTCATGTCAACATTTTTTGACTGTAATAACTGAACAGAGGAGGAGGTAAGAATTACTATCCTGACATCTATACCGTTGTCTATAACACTTCTTGCAACATTGGTTGATTGGCCCGTAATATCCATAACGCCTTTATTGATTGTAGTACTGTAAACATAGAAATACGAGTCCATGCCGTTAGCTATATAAGCGTTACCGATTAAAAATATCTCATTACCATATCCGCTGTCACTAACATAACGCCAGGAAGCCGTTGGTGAGTTTGACGCTTTTATATAGTAAAATGCTACGCTTTCATCGCCCATTTGCGCAAATTTATCTCCCAGTATTATTTGTGTTTGTATAAGGTATTGTTCAGAATTTGGGTTTCCGTTAGTAGTTACGGTATTAAACTTATGGCCTTTGATTAAGTAGGTTTTTGCACCGCTTGATGTTGAGCCGGCGAAATTTACTGCAGCGCCCCAGCCATTTATCGTTTTTGGGCCATACATATCCGCGGTTGGGATATTTATATAGTAATCTCCAATTACACCCAGGCTTGCAGCCGGTACGCCGACGCCGCTTAACAACTGTGATCCATTTTTACCGTCGATGCCATTGCTACCCGCCGCACCGGTAGCACCCGTCGCGCCAGTAGCACCCGTCGCGCCAGCCGGTCCAGCAGCACCAGTAGCACCCGTTGCACCAGCAGGTCCAGCAGCACCAGTAGGCCCAGTAGCACCAGCAGGACCCGTTGCACCAGCAGGTCCAGTAGTACCAGCAGGACCAGTAGCACCGGCAGGCCCAGTTGCTCCGGCAGCGCCCGTTGCACCATTAGCACCGTTTAAACCATTAGGCACTTCGGTAACGTTGTTACCATTCATGCCTTTAACGTTAATGGGTAGTCCCCAGCCACTATTCAGCTTTGGGCCATAAAGTTCGGATGTTGCCAAGTTCAGATAAAAGTCGCCTAAATTACCTAAAGCCGTAACCGGCGTTGTTGTACCAGAGAGGATGGATTTACCATCTAAACCGGCAACCCCTTGTACGCCCTGCGCGCCCGGCGTTCCCTGGATGCCTTGCAATCCATTATCGCCTTTTTTACAAGCAGTAAAACTTATTACTACAACTACACAAATCAGAGCGCAGGTTTTTATATGTAAATCTAATCTCATTATAATCAATAGTTAAACTTTGTCTTATTACGAGCTATTAATTTAAAAGTTACGAAACAGATGATTTTTTAAGTTTATTATGATTTTCATAATTGGACAGGCTTTAATGGGAAATTATCCTTTATAATTGAAGATTCATATATTACTATTTGAACCAAATTTGCAGATTGGATTGATGTGCGAAATCCAATTAATAACAAAGGGAGATTTAGCAATACGCTGTGCTTGCGTACAGTACTCGGCGTGAATACGCAAATGTGGTGAGAAGAGCCATAAGGCGGCAATTGATTGTGAGACGCTAAAAAGGCATTTGCGTAAAATATAATAAAACGGGACATTCTGCATGCAGCGTATAAACGAATTCGCTTGGCTGAGTGGGTAGACCTATACTTGTTAAATCACTTTCCTATAAATATTATTCCGCCTTCAGTGGTAAGCTAAAACTAAATGTTGCCCCTTTACTTAAGGTGCTTTCTACCCATATGTGTCCGTTATGCTGCTTAATAATTTCGGAACAAATAGATAATCCTATACCAAAGCCATTGATATGATTTGTTATCTCCTCCACTCTAAAAAATCGATCAAATATTATCTCCAGGTTTTCTTCTGCTAATCCAATCCCGTGGTCAGTTACCTGTACAATTAAAAACTCCTCTTTTATATAGCTCGAGATTTCAATTGTGGTTCCGGGTTCAGAGTATTTTTCTGCATTACTAATCAAATTATTTACTACTTGCTCAATACGAGACGAATCAATTTCTAAAATTACATCGGTGGATTTAACTAGTATTATAGTATGCTTCGGAATAATTTGGCGGGAAGAATCAATAATTTCACTTAAAAATTTACCAAACTCGATAGGCTGTTTGTTTATTCTTAATTTCCCGGTTTCAATTTTCGAAAGATCCATTAACTCAGAAATAAGATGAGTTATTTTATTTGTATGCGCATCAATTTTAGACAGATAAGGCTTTATTTTATCATAGGCATTAACTTCGCTGACTTTGTGTGCAATTTGTGCATATCCTTTTATTGCCGTCAATGGTGTTTTAAGCTCGTGGCTGGCCACCGTTAAAAAATTGGTTTTTCGCTCATCTAATAATTGTGATTGCGTCAGCTCAGTTTCCCTGCGAATGGCTAACGCTTCTAACTCTTTCTTTTCAGTTACGTCGTTAATAAAAGCTATAAACATCCACTCATTTCCAAACTTGATATTTGAAATACTTAGGGTCACCGGGAACTCATTTCCACTTTTATGAAGTGCGCTTATTTCAATGGTTTTATTTAAGACAGGTCCAACGCCGGTTTTAATGAAATGCTTCATCCCTTGCAGATGGGCCTCACGATATCTATAGGGTATTATTAGCTCGCTTAGGGGCATACCCCTGGCCTCGTCAAAAGTATATCCCAGTATAGCTTCTGACTTGAGATTCCATTCTTCTATAATTTGACTTTCATTGATCACTATTATACCAACTGGGGCATATTTAAAAAAGCCGTGTATTCGGTTCTTTATTTGTTCCTGCTGTTGCGCAATAATTTCATGTGCAGTTATATTCTTTAATACAGCACGGGTATAAGGTCGCTCTTTGTTATTATCTATTATACTGATCTGCCCCTTTAAGATAATCGATCGCCCGTCTTTTGATATCATTTCAAACCTGATATCATCTGAGTTATAGCCATTTATAACTGAGCGCCTATTTTTTTGATATAAATCACGATAGTCGGCTTTAATAAATTGATATATTGACTGAAGCTTTACTTCTTCTAATGAGTAGCCTAGATTAAGCAGCCAGGAGGGATTAACAGTAATTATCCTTCCCTCCATATCCAGGATATGAATTAAGTCGCTGGTGTGTTCGAAAAGGTCTCTAAAGTATAACTCTGGTCTAATTTCAGTCATCGGCTATAAAGGACATACTAACTAAATATGAAACGTGCCCATTTTGTTTTTCTAAGAATATGTCTGGCCCACATCTGCGGCAATAACGGATAAGGCCACACTTTTAATAGCTCCACAGAAATAAGTTTTTGTTTTAGCTTACTTCGCAAGACAGTTAGGGTTGCGTAGCCATTTGATAGCGGCTATTATTGTATAACCAATTAAACTTCGGCTTCTGCTATGAGAAATTACTTGAAAGGCCTTTGCCTTTACTTCTGTATTTTTTGTTCATTGGCAATGGGCGCCATGGCACAGGTTAAAGTTGTCAATTTAAAATGCGATTATCTGGTTAATCCCATTGCTATTGAAACTTCTCATCCGTTGTTAAGTTGGCAGCTGACGTCGCCACAATTGGCTAACAAACAAAAAGCCTATCGCGTAATAGCGGCCAGTAGTTCGGCATTGGTGGCGCAGGGTAAGGGTGATTATTGGAACAGTGGTAAAGTAAAATCGGCAAACTCAATACAGGTTATTTACAGGGGTAAAGCGCTAAATTCAAAGCAGCGGGTTTACTGGGCCGTGATGATTTGGGATGAAAAGGATAAGCCATCCGGCTGGAGCGCTACCGCATCTTGGGGAACCGGGCTGTTGCACGGAACCGACTGGAAAGCTAAGTGGATAGGGCAAATGACTGATGTAAATGTCGACAAAGCCATAACCTACCCGGCACCATATTTTCGCAAAGATTTCATTACGGGCAAAAAGATAAAGCAAGCCACAGCTTATGTGAGCGGATTGGGTTTTTATGAATTATACATCAATGGCAAAAAAATAGGCGATCAGGTGCTTGCACCAGCCGTAACCAACTACGACACACGACCGCTAAAAAAGCTGCTTTATCCGTATGATGATCAGTCGACGAAAAGGGTGCTTTATAATACGTTTGATGTTACTGCCAATATTGCCCAAAATAAAAACACCATTGGTATGTTGTTGGGTAATGGTTGGTATAACCAGCGCGATAGAACCGTTGAGGGCAACATGTGGTATGATATGCCTAAGCTGATTTTTCAATTAGAGATTACATATACAGATGGCAGCAAGCGTGTAATCGTCTCTGATAATAGTTGGAAGACTACCACCGGTCCACTACTGAAAGACGGTATTTTTAGCGGCGAGAAATATGATGCGCGACTAGCTTTAGGTAATTGGGACAAACCCGGTTATAACGACACCAACTGGCAATCTGCCCTATTAGTACGCCCACCTTTGGGCGCGCTGTATCCGCAAACTGCCCCTTTTGATAAGGTAACCCGCACTCTTAAGCCCGTTTTTGATGGTAAGGTAAAAGACTCGGTTTATCAATATCACCTGGCCGAAACGGTATCCGGCTGGGCGGCTATCCGTGTAAGTGGTAAGGCCGGTAGCCGGGTTAAGCTCAGGTATGTGAGTGAAGAAGGCGAAGACTATGGGCAGGTTGATACCTACACGCTCAAAGGCACCGGCACAGAAACCTGGGAGCCTAAGTTTACCTGGCATGCGTTCAGAAAGATTGAGGTTACCAGTGCCAATGTAGCGCTAACTGCCGAGAGTATAACGGTTAAAGATGTACATACAGATGTTGCAGCAAATGGCAACTTTGAGTCTTCGGACCCGCTATTGAACAAGATCAACACGGCCTATTTGAAAACCCAGCTGGCTAACCTTCACGGCAGCATCAGCAGTGACTGCCCGCATCGCGAACGGTTGGGCTATACGGGTGATGGCCAGGTAGCTATGGAGAGTGCCCTGCTGTCATTTGACATGCCACAGTTTTACCGTAAGTGGTTTGACGATATAGACGATGCCCGTAACCATAAAACAGGCTTTGTAACCCACACAGCCCCTTTTGGCGGTGGTGGCGGCGGCCCTGCATGGGGATCGGCATATGTGATAATGCCTTGGTTATATTACAATTATTATGGTGATACCGAAGTGCTTTTGCGGCATTACGAGGGTATGAAAAGGTGGGTAGAATACCTGCACACCCGTACAGACAGTCGCGGATTGATCACCCGCGAAGAACCCAAAGGCTGGTGCCTGGGCGATTGGTGCACCCCTGAAAATATAAAACTGCCCGAGCCATTGGTTAATACCGCCTACTTTTATCACTGCGCTGAAACTATGAGTAAAATAGCAGATTTACTGGGTAAAACAGCAGATAAACAATGGTTTGAGAACAGTAAAAGCCAAGTAAAATCAGACTTTAATAAGGCTTATTTTAATGCGGATAAAAAAACCTATTGGGAAGGACGGCAGGGGGCTGATGTGTTTGCACTAGCCTTTGGTTTGGTACCCGATGGGGAGAAGGCTGCCGTTTTTAATACCCTGCTGAAACACCTTGAAAAACTCGACTATCATTTTGACACGGGCATTTTGGCCACACCTTTATTGCTAAAGGTGCTATCAGAAAACAACCGCGATGACGTTGCCCTAAAGCTAATGACCCAAAAAGACAGGCCAGGTTTTGGTTACTTGCTTGATGATAAGAACAGCACGCTTTGGGAAGAGTGGAACGGTGGCGGATCGCACGCGCACCCGATGTTTGGTAGCGTGGTGAGCTGGTTGTACTCGGCACTTGGCGGCATTACGCCGGGCAGTGCTGGTTGGCAGCATTTTACCATCGCCCCAAAACCGGTTGGCGATTTGCAATATTGTAAAATCAGCTATAACAGCCTATTTGGTAAGATCAGGTCTGAATGGAAAAAGATTCCTAACGGCGGTTTGGATATGCTGATCGAAATACCTGCCAATACATCGGCAACCTTTGTTGTGCCGTATGGTAAAACGGTTATAAAGGACTCAACAGGCAAAAACTTCAACACCAAAAAGGTAAATTATCAAACAGTTATTGAGTTTTCGTCTGGAGTGTATAAATTTGAGCTATAATTCAGTGTTGATCAGCTGAGTGAATACTTAGACCATACAAGCTAAAAGATTATATGCACACGCTGAGACAGTTGCAAAATGGCGAATTAAAGGGAATCACCGCACTTGAATTGACGGAAAAGCTTACCTATTTCCCACAAGAGATATTTGACCTTGCGGATTCGTTAGAATATTTGGATCTGTCAGGCAATCGGCTAACTACTTTTCCGCCAGATTTCGGGCGGCTTAAAAAACTCAAGATTGTGTTTTGCTCGGGCAATCTTTTTAACACCTTGCCCGAAGTATTAGCCGATTGCCCCCTGCTTGAGCTTGCCGGGTTTAAAAACAATCAAATAACAACCATACCTCCAAAAGCGCTTAATGCCAACCTTAAATGGCTTATCCTAACTAACAATAAGGTTAATGCCCTGCCGCCAGAAATTGGCAACTGCCACCAGCTGCAAAAACTGATGCTGGCCGGCAATAAGTTAACCCTATTGCCCCAGGAGCTTAGCCAGTGCAAAAATTTGGGATTGTTACGCGTATCTGCCAACAACTTAACAGATTTGCCTCAATGGCTTTTTACTATGCCTAACCTGGCATGGTTGGCTTTTGCCGGCAATTCATTTAACCCTGAACCGCAATTGCCACCGTTAAACCTGTTAGATTGGAAAAGCTTTAACATTATCTCACTTATCGGTGAAGGCGCTTCCGGGATGGTTTATAAGGCGGTTGACACCAACGGAAAGCAAGTAGCCATTAAGGTTTTTAAAGGAGATGTAACCAGCGATGGGTTTCCTGAAGATGAAATAGCGGTTTGCCTCATGACCGGAACACACAAAGGCTTGGTTAACTTAGTGGGCCAAATCACCGGGCATCCAGAGGGAAAGAAAGGTTTGGTTATGGATTTGATAGCGCCGGGCTTTTATAACCTGGGCATGCCACCGAGCCTTGAAAGCTGCACGCGCGATATATTCAGACCAGATTTGGTATTGACATCAAATGCCGTAATTAATATTGCAGGCACCATAGCAGCCGTGGCGGGGCAAATACACGCTAATGGCATAATGCACAGTGATATGTATGCGCACAATGTACTTACCGATGATGACGGTAACGCCTTCTTCAGCGATTTTGGCGCTTCATGCTTTTATGATAAAAATGATCTCACTGCAGCCCCCTGGCTTGAGCGGATAGAGGTTAGAGCTTTTGGCTATCTGCTTGAAGACTTGATAAAACTTTGCCCTGATGAAAACCATGCGTTGCAAGTTTTAAGAAAATTGAGGGATGAGTGTCTTGCAACCGCCGTTTTAGAGCGGCCTAATTTCGAACAGATCAACCAAATTTTGTCTTAGACAGGCGTTACGGTAAACATTGTAAATAGTAAGATAATAATTACGGCTTCTATTGTGAAATTAAGTAGATATAATAAAAACGGCCCGTAAGTGAGCCGCTTTTATATTTGCAATTACAGCGTTTTAATCAGGTCTTGCGCCATTTTAACGTATTCGTCATTTTTGGCTTCGGTAGCGGTGGCTATCGTTTTTTCGGCAGCAGCTTTCGCGCCGGTTTCATAGCCGGCCTTTTTATAAATACGGGCCTTTAGCATATACATAAAAAAGGCTTTAGCATTGGCCGGGTCAGCGGTAGCCAGGTCAATCCATTCTTTTGCTTTGGCAATATCTTTACCATTGTCATAGTAGTATTGCGCGGCTGCGTAATAAGGCTTGTTGTCTTTACTAAATACATCAGTGATCTGTTTCATCACCTTAGCGTCGGTATCAATGCTTATGGGCAGGCTCACCATGGTGTTATCCCACATTAACTGTACATCGCAGCTTGTGCCGGTAATGTTGCCAAAGTTGATGCTTAATGTTTCTACTTTATTACCCAATTTAACCGGGGTAGCTTTTACTCTCACCACGTCGTTAGCTTGCTTATATTGGTCTGGCTGGGTAACGGTCACATCTTTAGTGATGATCAGTGTCCACTCCGTAGCTCCGGGGATGCTCAAGAATCCATATTTGCCTGCTTTTAACAGTACGCCGCCAATCGTAACATCATCGGTAAATTTAAGGGTTGTAGCGTTGTTGGCGCCTGTACGCCACACCTTACCAAACGGCGCAAGCTCTACACCCAGTTTGCGGCCTTTAAGCGCCGGGCGGCTATAACTTAACTCTATAGTACCAACGCTAAAGTTTTGCGTAATAGTTTGTGTAGGCGATGCCTGCGGCGTAACAAGCGATTGTGCTTGCGTGCACACAGTAGCCATCATTAAAAAGGCAATTAGGATAATACGTTTCATTTTATCTCTTTGGTTTAGAGCAAATGTAATCTAAAGATGATTAGCGTCCAAGGGTAGCATTGATCTTAGGCCGATAGAGATGCTACGCTAATTAAACGTTACCGTATGCTTTCCTTTTAGTTGCTGGTTCTTTAAAGTCAAGGTAACCCGGCTAAGACTGCCTGCCCACGATTGAGCTAAGCGCGCGTCGTCGACCGGCCGCAATTCAACTTTATAATCAAACACAGCCGGGTTGTAAGTCAGCATAACGGTTTGACCGGTAGGATTAGTTAATTTCAAGCTGCCTTTATGTTCTTCGGTAATGGTCCCATAAACCAAAAAGTTAAGGCCGCTTGGGGCAATCAGTTGTTTCAGGTAATAAACCTCGGTAAGGGTAAGCGTGCCTTTAGCGGGTATAAAGTTAAAGGTGCGCTGCCAGCTGTTTACCTGCGCCTTTGCAGGATACGCCGCTGCAATATCCATGCTTAACGACTGTTGGGTTTTGGTAGTCTTGTAGCTTACGTCGTTCGCCTTGAAACGTAGTCCATTTTGCTGGTCGGCACCATTTAAGGTTGGGCAGTTATGCCATCCCGATTGCATGAACCATAAGCTATACCGGTCTTTGCCAAACGTTTGCCTGGTATAAGTACCTACACCGGCGTCAATTACCACCGGCAAACCGTCTTTGTATACAATAAAGTTGCCTACATCATTATGGTTGTGGCTCTCGTTATTATTACCGCCCTTTGCTGCAAAATAAAGTCCTTTGGGTGTCCCCGCAGTTTGCCGTAATGCAAGTACCTGCAAATTAGGTAGCCAGCTTTGCTGCACTTGCGGAGCTTTAGGTGTGGTGCTATTTAACACGGCGTTAGCAGATAGCCCACCTAAAAACAGGCTGATGTCGCCAAGGTTATAGCCAACGGCGCCGCTATTTTTATGGCGGCTGTAGGCCGCAAACTGCAACAGCTGCGGGTCATTAAACAGCTTGCCAAATAGATAAATTTTTAAAGGGTCCTGAGCAGATAGCGCGCCTGCATCAGCAAAGTTTACATAGTAGTTTTGGTCGATATGTACTTTGTAAATGTAGCTGCCAATATTATGAATCAGCTGGTTCTTTGAAAAATCAAGCCGCTGATTGGTAAACGTACTCAGCAGATCGAGAAATTGAATAAGCGAACCGCCTGCAATGGCCCAGTACGATGGCCCTTCGTCGCAACCACCGTCAGCCGGATAGTCGTTTAAAAAGAAGTCAATACTTCTAATGGTTTTATCAACGGTGGCGTCGCGCCTGCCTTTATCATCCTGTGCCAAAAGCGCGGTGTTCAACACGTTGGTATTGATAAACGTGTTCCAATTATTCATTTTACCCCCTTTAAAACCCATCCATGATAGATCATTCCGGGTTAAAAAAGGCTCAAATATTCGTTTATTTAATTCAAAATCTATCCGCTTAATCAACAATGGCGAATAAGCATTCAGTTGGTCTTTTAACAGGTACTTTGTATTTGCCAGCAGGTTTGCCGTTTGGCTGGCAAAAAGATCAAGCACGGGGTCTTCCGTATCAGGCAAGCCTGTCCCGGCATTCTGATACCCTTTCATGTGTGCGGGCAGTGCCCAGGTGCTCTCTTCTAAAATGGCTCCCAATCCATTTACCATTTCGGGCAGGTAACGGCCCTTTTGTTCGGTGATCTCGCCTATCAGCAAGGCGGTGAAACGGTTTCGTCTCGCAAAATATTTGTTCTCGTAATTAACGCGATTGCCGGTTTGTTTAAACTCGTTAAATACGCTTAATGGCAAAATCTCCCAGGGTGCATTCACTTGCTTATCCGCCTGGGCAATGATTAGCGACTTTGATTCACCCGGAATAGCTTTTATTAATTCTGTAATTTGTTTTAATTGCGCGGCCTTTATAGAGTCTACCGCGTTAAGCGAGGCGTTTTTACCCTGCTCGCTAAATTTTTTATAAAAGTAACCCTTGGTTTGTGCTACGGATGCAGTAGTTATTGCACAAAGTAAAACAGCTATAAAGACACGTTTATGCATCATTTGTAATAATTGTATGGGTTAATAAAACCGCTTTGCCTATTGCTGAAATATTTCGGGGTACTTTCTGATAAAGTAAACCGGCGTACAGCTCCAGGCGTGGCAATAACTATTTATGGGAGCAAAATTATAAGGCGATTTTAGCTCGTCCGCAGGGTCGTAAACTTCCCAAAATGTGTCTGCGCCCTTTTTGATCATACCGCCCCAGTAGCTAGTAAGCGCTTCTTTAGCTTCGGCTTTAAGCCCGCTTTCAATCAGGGCCGCTACATAGTAATGGTACATATATGGCGCGCCGGGCTTTACTGCACTTTTCATGGCGGGCAAGGCTTTCAACGCGCGTTGCGCTTCGGTCTTTGATGCAACACCGCTCAATATCATCCAGGACTGGCCGCCGTAGGATACCTGCCGGTTAGCGCCACTGACAAAGAGCCCAAGCTTTTATCGTATAAATTTTTATAAGCCGCGGCTTTCAATTTTTTAGAAAGCGCAGGTACATCGGTAATCTCGCTCTCTTTGCCTAAAAGTTTGGCCAAAGCATAGGTTTGGTTAAGCGCGGAAATAGACGCGCCCTGCAGCGGCGCCTGTTTATCCAGCCCGTCTTTCCAATCGAAGAACACCCACCACTCTTTACCCGCTTTCTGGTAGTCCATCATGCCATCGGCTCCGGCAAAATGCTTTACAATATCCAATTGCTTTTTGGCAACGGGCCACAGGTCAAGGCCGGTTTGCTTGTCGCCTGTCGCCTCTACATACTCTTTAAGGGCCACGTTGTACAGGTAGCAATAATCGAGCAGGCGGGTTTGGTGGGCGTGCGGGGTAGGCTGCTCAAACAGGTCGGCATTTAAAATACCGTCAGGGTTTGATAAGCCAGCCAACAAATACAGGCAGCGTTTGGTGAGGTCGTGATTTTTAAACGAATAAATATTAGCAAGCGACTCCAGGTACAGATCGCCTATCCATAAGCGTTGGTCGCGTTTTGGGCCGTCCTCGTACACTGTTTGCATACATTCTTTAAGGGTAGTTAAACCAACGCGGTCAATATCTTTTATTAATGGCGATGCCGTAGCTGCCAATGGCGGCGGTGTTGCCGTAACCGAGGTTTGGGCCTTAAACTGAATGTCTGCAAAACCAAACTCGTGGCTGTTAGACGATCCTATAAAATCTATCTTGACATACCTGAATGCTACCCGACGTGGGATGGTGATAGTGGCCGGTAATACGGTTACGGTAACCACTTCGTCTTGCAGCCAGGCGCGGCTCAGACTGCCGGGATATGGGTCAAACGGTGTCGCCAGTTCGGCAGGCACCTCGCCAAAGGTGAGCTTTAAGCGCAGCGGCGCATCCATCGCATTTCTGCGGGTGGCAAGGGTGAAAGTGCAATAACCGGTAAGGTGCTCGCCAAAGTCGACTACGATGCCGCTATTTTTGCGGTTGAACGACGCTTTATACAGCTGATCCACACTGCCGGCTTTAACCGCCTTCCATCCCTGAAAAGCTGCTGCGTCTTTCTCTAACTTAACAATGCCGACAGGTTGTTTAATGGTTTGCGTTAGTACGGGTTTATATTGTTCGGCTTTTTCAAGCCAGGCTTTGCGGTATGGGGCATAAATATCTTGTGCGTGGGTACGCAAGGATAAAAGCGCTAACGTGCCGATTAATGCAACTGCCGTTTTACGTAAATTTGTGATCATAGATTATTTGAATACGGAGGAAGCCTTTTATAAGGCTAACGCAATATAATCTATATTTACATAACGTATGCAAACCGATACCGAAACCTTTTACCCTAAAAACCGCCGCGAGTGGCGCAAATGGCTCGAAAAAAATCACGCGACTAAACAGTCGGTATGGGTGGTGATGTATAAGAAAGCTTCAGAGAAACCATCTATCAGCTGGACTGATGCAGTGGATGAGGCAATTTGTTTTGGGTGGATTGATAGCCTGAAAAAATCGGTTGACAGCGAGTCTTCCGTTCAGTTTTTTAGCCGGCGGAAACCTAAGAGCGCATGGTCAAAGATCAATAAAGACAAAGTGGAAAAGCTTACTAACGAAGGACTGATAACCCCTGCCGGGCAAACCACGATTGATATCGCGAAGCAAAATGGCAGCTGGGCATTATTAGATGAAGTGGAACTACTCGTCATTCCTGACGACCTGCAAGCGGCATTTAAAAGGCATCCAGGTAGCCGGGACTTCTTTATGAGCCTGAGCAAATCGATCAAAAAAATGATGCTGCAATGGGTAGCCTTTGCCAAACTACCGGAAACGCGGGAAAATCGGATTAATGAAATTGCCGAACTTGCGGGGCTTGGTAAAAAGCCTAAGCAGTTTTAGGAGCTAAACAATAAAGGTGTGGGGCAATAACAGTGCGAAGTTAAATATTCGCTTAGGGAGGGGAAGGGTTGAGAACTAAGCGCTCAATTGTTTGAAACCAAGTAGTCGCCTTGTGGCGCCAACCAGCTCATCAATATCAAAAGGTTTGGCAATAAACTCATCACAGCCAAACTGCATAAAATCAAAATCCGGTTGTGCAAATGCCGAGAAAATGATCACAGGTGTGTTCTTAAAAGATGGATGGGCCTTTAACTTGCGGCAAATCTCGCCACCGTTACCGTTAGACAGGCGGTAATCCAAAATAATGGTATCGGGACGAAACTCCTCGGCCATTGGTATAAAATTGGTACAGGTGTTTGTAGTCTGTACTTCAAATCGCTCCATTATAAACAGAGCTTCAACCACCAGGAGTATCTCCTGATCGTCGTCTAGCAACAAGATCTTTTTCATGACGCTTTCGGTATGGCGATTAGCTCGAAGAAGCTGAAAGCGATGAAGTCGTTCGAAGAACCGGGATGTTAGGGCCCCCTTCGCAAATAGACCGTTTACAGTTGATCAAACCATACAATTTAAAGTTCGAAAACTTAAGTGACAAATCCTAACGATTGGTTAATTATTTTCTTTTAAAGAAATGTTAAGAAAGCGGGTAACTGTGAAAATCAGGCCAAATCCCTATTATATCGGTTGCGATAATCTAAGGGAGAAAGACCAGTAATTTTCCTAAACACCTCCCTAAAAGCTTTTAAATCGGCGTAGCCAACTTCATACATCACTTGGTTAATAGTCTTTCGGCTGGTTTCAAACGCCCGCTTAGCTGCCTCGACTCTAACCCTTTGCGCATATTCGGCCGGTGTATTACCAGTTGCTTTAATAAAACGACGGTCGAAATTACGCCTGCCAATGGCAAACCTGGATGCCAGGTCTTCTATTGATAACTTTTCTTCCAATTTATCTTCTAATACAGTCTGCGCTTTTTTAATCAGTTCGTCGCTATGCAAACGCTGCCCTTTAAAAATTATAAAGGCCGACTGGCTCTGCCTATCCATATCAATCTGGAACACCTTGGCGCAAAAAATAGCGGTCTCACGGTCGTAATACTTCTCAACCAGGTATAAAATAAGGTTTAAGAAAGAGTAAGCGCCGCCATTGGTATAAATGCCCTGTTCGTCGGTAATGGTTTGATCGGTTTGCAGGTTTATTTTTGGATACAACTGCTTGAGCTTATCGGCGGCCGACCAATGTGTAGAACAACTTTTACCATCTAACAAACCTGCCGCGGCCAGCAAGTAGGCGCCGGTACATACGCTGGCTACACAGGCGCCATTTCGGTATTGGCTACCCAGCCAGTCAATCAACTCGCCATTGGCTTCTATGGCTTGTTCATAGTTATGGTTGAGCGATGGCACAACCACCAGATCGGTCTTGTTGATATTTGCAATATGCTGGTGCGGCCTGGCGGTAAATAACCCACCATGAAAATCAACCTCGTCGGACAGACCTGCCAACTCAATCTGAAATACTTCTTTTTTGCCCCGCTCTTTTTGGTAAGCATTGGCGCGGCTAAATATCTTATAGGCGCCTACAATGCTACTCAAATTGTTGTCGCCGTTAGGAACAACGATGGTGAGATGTTTCATGTGTATAAAGATAAGGTATTGTGTATGTCTAAATCAACCCTTCATGTTGTCTAAATAACACCCTGCCAAGGAGTTTTTAGTCGTGTAAGTTTGTATATGAAAAATACAATTACCGGGCTGCTTACCATACTGATAAGCTTTAGCGTCTATGCGCAGCAAATAAAACCAACAGCAATGACAACTAAAGAAAGAGAATATGCGATGCGTTTTTTAAAGGAAACAGAAACTGCAGTTTACAGCTCGGTAAAGAGCTTAACAGATAAACAGTTAAATTTTAAGGCTGCGGCTGATAAGTGGAGCGTAGCTGAGTGCGTTAAACACATTGCCGCAGCAGAAACAAACCTTTGGACCATGGTTGATGCCTCATTAAAACAAACAGCCAATCCGGAGCAGCGGACCGGTATCAAATTCAGTGATGAGGATCTGGTTAAAGCGGTGGAGGACCGTACCCATAAATCGAAAACCTTTGAGGCGTTGGAGCCGGCAAATTCACCCTATAAAACGGTAGATGAAGCCTTAGCCGCCTTTAAGCAAAACCGCGCAAAGTTGATAGCTTTTATGCAGACTACCAAAGCAGATCTGCGTAATCATATATCGGTTTTGCCAATTGGTACGTATGATGCTTATCAGTTTGTACTGCTTATTTCGGCTCATACTAATCGTCATACCCAACAAATACAGGAGGTTAAAGCAAATGCAGGATTTTAATATAATATTTACCGTCGACCAAACGCCCACAGAGGTGTTTGAGGCTGTAACCAACGTGCGCGGATGGTGGTCTGAAAGCCTTGAAGGCCAATCGGCCCGGGTAGGCGATGAATTTATTTACCGCCATGGCGATGTGCATTACAGTAGCCATCGGCTTACCCAGGTAGTGCTTAATCAAAAAGTAGTATGGCTAACTACCGACGGCAGCATTAACTTTGTTGACGATAAAACTGAGTGGACCGACACAGAAGTTGTTTTTGAAATAACAGAAGGCGAAAAGGGAACAACGCTTGAATTTACGCACAAAGGCTTAACGCCTTCACTCGCTTGTTACCAAGCCTGCAGCGGTGGTTGGAGTCATTATATGGACAGCTTGCATAAATTAATTACAACGGGCGTTGGCCAGCCGGATAAATAGTGGCGGGTTGGCGTGTCGCATGGGCGCGCTCTATTAGGTACTGATTGCTATTTTAAAACAACTCCACCAAACGCTCCATAGCCATGCCGCGCGAGCCTTTGATCAATATGGTCGCACCGTTTATGTTATGCGATCGCAGGCCTTCTATGGCCTCGTCGGTGGTAGCGTAGGTTGTTGCTGTGCCCTGAAAGGTGCCGCTTTTTAATAGCTGTGGCGCTTTAGAAAACTCCTGCCCAATAAATATGCGTTCGTCTACCGCTGTTTCTAATGCTTTTTGCATTACGGCGGTGTGTTCCGAAGCAGCTTCGGCACCCATTTCAAACATGTCGCCCAGTATCAGTACTTTTTTATCAGCAGTAATTTTACCCACGTTTTCAATGGCTACTATCATGCTGCTGGGGTTGGCATTATAGTAATCGCAAATCAGGGTATTGTTTTGGGTGCGCACAATTTGCGAGCGGTTATTCTTTGGCTGGTAACCCTTGATACCCGCATTGACCTGCGCGGCCGAAAGTTTAAAATACACCCCGAGGCTTATGGCTGCCAAAATGTTATCTAAATTATAGGCACCGGTAAGCTGGGTTTTAACCGCATGGCTCTCACCGGAAGTATTGTTGGTCCATTCTAATGATAGCAACGGCGCGTTTTCGGTGATCTCCCCACTTATTAAATCCTCAATTGCATCGCCATAAAAAATAGCGGGTGTGGCAAACTTGCGCTTGCCGTACATTTCCATTAGTAATGGATTATTGCTGTTGATGAACGCCACACCACCGCTGGTTGCCAAAAAATCGTACAATTCGCCTTTGGCTATTTTAACGCCCTCAATGCTGCCAAAACCTTCCAGGTGTGCCTTGCCTACATTGGTGATTAAGCCGTGCGTCGGTTGGGCTATGCTGCTCAACAATTCAATTTCTTTAACGTGGTTTGCACCCATCTCTATCACCGCCATTTGGTGCGATGCGTTGATGCTCAAAACGGTTAGCGGGACGCCTATATGGTTGTTAAGATTGCCTTGGGTGGCCAGTGTATTAAACTGTTGCGATACTACAGCGTTGATCAACTCTTTAGTCGTTGTTTTGCCGTTAGTGCCGGTGAGGCCAATAACGGGAATAGTTAACTGTCTGCGATGATGACGGGCCAAATCTTGTAACGCAATGAGCACATCTGCCACCACAATACACCGGTCATTCAATTGGTAAGCAGGGTTATCAATAACGGCGTAAGCCGCGCCGGCCGCTACGGCTTGCTCTGAAAATGTATTAGCATCAAACTTATCGCCTTTTAAAGCAAAAAACAGGCTGCCGGGCGCTATTTTGCGGGTATCTGTACTAATGACAGGGTGATTAAGGTAGTGTTGATATAGCTGTTCGGTGGTTATCATAATTGTAAACATTGTATGTCATTACGAAGAAAGAGCAATCGCACGCTGCAAAAGTCGCGATTGCCATGCTACGCCCGCAATGACAATGTGTTAAGATCAAAGTTATTCATTTCTATTTATCCAAGCCAATACAGCTTTAATTTCGCTATAGCTAAAATCAGCGCCTAATATTTCTTTCAGGGGTGCCAGGCGTTCTGCACCGTAAGTTTCAATAGCATCTTTAATAAACGAGATCTTTGCTTGCGGCACCATTTCTAGAACATCCAGCTCGCCGGTTTGTACAAAGTAGCTCAAATGGCTCTCTACCGTAGTGGTTGACAAGCCACGCTGAGTAGCAATTTCCGCAATGGTTTTGTCTTTTTTATACAGATCAAGGCTTGCGCGGCGGGTGTCATTACTGCGCGGCGTGCTTACGCGTTCTGTTCGTGGCTTACGCTCACGCTTTTTACTTTTTTGGTCTATTTTTGAATTTAGGCCACGCTCTGCAGCGTAGGTACTGATGTGGGCCACAAACTCACGTCCGTATCGCGCCAGCTTAATGTCGCCGAAGCCTGATATAGAACGCAGCTCGTCCAGGCTTTGTGGCAGGTAAGTAGCCATCTCCATCAAAGTAGCGTCAGACAAGATATTGTACGCAGGCACATTCTCCAGTTCGGCCATGTGGCGGCGCGTATTTTTTAGTACGCTAAACAAATCGTTTTCAAATGGCAGTTCTTCGGTTTCGCGCTCTTCTATGGTTTGGGTAGCTATCAGATCAACCTTCTGCAGCCCTTTTAAAACCGCGTTGCTTTTATCCGTCAGCTGCAAAACCGGGTATTCGCCGTCAGAGAATTTTAGATAATTAAGCGCCACCAGCTCGCGCAGGTACCGTTGCCAGTCGGCTTTGCTTATATCGCTGCCCACGCCAAACGTTTTAAGCTCTTTATGTTCCTGCCGTATCTTTTCGCTCTTTGACCCCCGAAGCACATCTATAACATAGCCTGAGCCAAAGCGTCCGTTTAAACGGGTCACTGCCGACAGCGCCTTTTGAGCTATCAGCGTCCCATCAAACTTGGTGATCTCGCTCAAACACACATCGCATGATCCGCAATGGTCCGGGGCTTGCTCATCAAAATAATTCAGCAAAAACTTACGGCGGCAGGTAGGCAGCTGGCAATACCTGGACATGTCGTCCAGCTTGCTTAGCATAACACGGGTTTGCTCCGGGTCGCCGTCAATACTTACAAAACCTTTCAGCTTAATGGCGTCGCCGGGCGAATAGAATAGCAGCGCCGACGATGACAACCCATCGCGCCCGGCACGACCGGTTTCCTGGTAATATCCTTCAATGTTTTTAGGCAAATCCATGTGCACCACGTAGCGCACGTTAGATTTATTGATACCCATACCAAAGGCAATGGTTGCCACCATGATCTTTACGTCATCGCGCAAAAAAGCTTCCTGGTTGCGGGCTTTTAATGCGCCATCTAAACCTGCGTGGTAAGGTTCGGCTAAATAGCCCTGGGCTTTAAGGTCCTGCGCCAGTGTGTCTACCGATTTACGCGATAGGCAATAAATAATGCCCGACTCGTCTTTCTTATTTTCTAAAAAGGTAAGTAACTGGCTAAAGCTATTTTGCTTGGCATTTACCCGGTAAGTAATATTGGCGCGGTTAAACGACGATATATACACCGCCGGATCTTTAAGATTTAGCTTTTCAAGAATGTCCTTTTGCGTCAGTTTGTCTGCGGTAGCCGTAAGCGCTATTACCGGTATGTTAGGGAAATGCCTTTTTAGTTCGGCCAGCATCAAATATTCCGGCCTGAAATCGTGCCCCCAATGCGATATACAGTGTGCTTCGTCAATAGCTATCTGGGCTACCGGCACGGGTAGCGCCCTTAAAAACACAACCAGTTTGTTGCCTGTGCCAAACAAACGCTCGGGCGCCAGGTATAATAACTTTATATGGTTGCTGTTTAGCTGCGCGATGATATGACTTTGCTCGGCTGGATTTTGCGACGAGTTTAAAAATGCCGCCGGTATGCCCGCTACATTCAGGCTGTCTACCTGGTCTTTCATTAATGCTATTAGGGGCGATATCACTATGGTTAGCCCATCTAATAACACAGCGGGTAGCTGATAGCAGAGTGACTTACCGCCACCGGTTGGCATTAGCGCCATAACATCGCCGCCGCTTAAAACACGGTTTACAATGGCCTCTTGCTCATGCCTGAAAGTGTTATAACCGAAATATTTTTGGAGGGCCTGCAGCGGTGTCATCATTTTTTAGCGAAAGCGATGAAGGTAGTAAAATGACGCGTTAAGGCTATGATAATTTTGTCAAAATTCATATGCTACCACGTTTATAGGCAGGGTAAAGTAAAAACGGCTTCCTTCGCCTATCTTGCTTTCAACGCCAATGGTGCCTCCGTTTTTTTCGACAAAATCTTTGCAAAGCAGTAAGCCCAGGCCGGTGCCCTGCTCGTTTATGGTGCCGCGTGTGGTAAAGTTATTGTTGCCAAAAAGCCTTTCTATGTTTTCGGCACCTATACCTACCCCGGTGTCGGCTACCAAAATGGTTGCAATATTACTTTTGATATCTGCGCTGATGGCTATTTTGTCGCCTGCTGTGCAAAATTTAATAGCGTTTGATACCAGGTTGCGCAAAACGGCTTGTATCATGTCCATATCAGCATAAACTATGGTAGCCAGCTGTATATTACTTTGAAGCGATATGCCCTTATCCGCCGCCGCTTGCCCAAAGCTGTTTAGCACATAAACCGCGTTATCCTTAATGTCAAATTGTATGGCGTTAATTACGGTGCCTTCCAGCTGGCTTTTTGACCATTGCAGCAAATTCTCTACCAGGCCAGATGTGTAGCCTATATTTTCGGACAGTGTTGGCAGGTAACTTTTAAATTCGTGCTCAGAGACCATGCCGTCGCTGGCCATTTTCAAAATATCCATCAAGCTTAGTAAAGGCGATCTTAAATCGTGAGATATAATGGAAAACAGGCGATCCTTTAACTGGTTAAGTTCCTTCAGTTTATACTCGGTTTGCTTGCGCTCGGTAATGTCTCTAAACAGCATGATCTTGCCGCTGTAAACGGTTTTGTTTTCAAATAAGGATGTCAGTGTGACAGAGAAATACCTCCCGTCTTCCAGCTGTATCGCTACCCGGCCATTCTCATGGTTATAACATACCGTATTATTCAAGTCGGCAAAACCGGGGAAAAGATGCGCCGTAGTTTTACCTATAACCTGATCAATGTTAGCCCCAATAATCTGGCGCATAGGCGGGTTAATGTCAACCACGCGGTCGCGCGCGTCGAGTACCAAAACGCCCTCTTGCAAAGCATCGAATATCTTGCCGCGTGCTATGGGCACAATGTCAAACAGCTTAAAACCCAATAAACCTATGGCGATGAATAGCGATAGGGCCATAAACGCGAAAGGTGTAAGGTCAAGGTGCCCAAACGGCCTGATAACAAACAGATAAGCAATATTAACCAGCCAGGGTATCATGGCTCCAATTAAAATAATGCGGTTCTGCTTTTTAATAAATTCATCGGCTTTTTTAAATCGCGACGCGATCAGAAGCAATCCTCCACCCAGCAAAATGTAAAAATAAGCGGTGTGGATGCGGTACCAGATCCCTACATGATGACTAAGCAATGGAAAAGGCCCGCTATTGTCTACCGCTACAGAACTATAGTGCAAGTGGTGCAGCGGGTTTGTCCACACCATTAACACGGTGATAACACCTATGCTGAATATTAATACCCGGGTTAGCGGAGTAAGCCAGCTCTCTTTTCCCACAAACCCAATAACAAATATGGCCCATAAGGGCGGTAATAAGCCTATACCTAAGTATTCAATATTAATCCAAAACAGCATTTGTTGCAGGGTGTTGGAAGATAATTCGCAGCCGTAGGTGATGGCCCAAAGGGCAATAAATACCATTACGTAACCAAACCAACGCACCGCGCCGCCGGTTTTTTTAAATACCATCCACGCTATACCCAAAGTGATAAGACCACTCAGAATAAGCGTTATGGCGAATACATTGTTAGGGAAATGCATAGTGAAGCCTTACGGTCTTTCAATTAAATAAGGTTGGTACAACCTTTACGAATATAATGATATTGTAAGTTAGGTTAGATTATAATTAATAACAGTTTGTGATTAACGACCTGTTTAAAACTAGCTGTTATAAATAATTCAGGATAACTCTTTCATCAGCTTATCAAACGCCTCTTTAAGTTCGGCAAGCTCTGTTTCAACTTTGCTTAATCGTGCCTCTAAAGCGGTGTCAGCGCGGCCACCGCTTGCAGGTTGCTCATCGTAGTCATCCTCACCTACTTCAGGCTCGCCGGCAAGCAGGTGGGCGTAGCGGGCTTCTTTTTGGCCGGGGCGCTTTGGTAGCTGCTTTACGTAAGGCATATCGCCACCGGCTAATTTTTCTAAAACTTCCTGCACCTCTTCAATGGTATCAAACTCCCATAAACGGCCGGCATTGGTGTTTAGCTCTCCCGGTGTTTGTGGGCCGCGCAATATCAGCAGACACATTATTGCCAGTTCTGATGGTATCAGCGGGAAAACAATGGCGAAATTGTGCTTGTATTTTATGGCACGGCTTGAGCCGCCGGTAGCGGTTGATATCAGTCCGCGCTTTTTTAAAGTATTAAGCGCTTGTGCCACCGTATCATCATCATACTGCACAACGGGCTTACGCGATGTTTTTTGATTGCAGGCCGCGGCAAGCCCATTTATCGTCATCGGGTAATAATCGGGCGTAGCCTTGCTCTTCTCCATTAGCGATCCAAGTACCCGCAGTTCGGTTGCATCAAGTATAGGTAGGGTTTGTGGTGTGTCCATCAAGTTTAATAACGTTTAGTTTAATCAGGTAGCTAAAGAAACGTTATTAACATCAAATTACAAAGCGTTTGCCGCGCTATTATTATATAACCTGGCTAATGCTGTAATCTTTACCATTAAGGTTAAACTTGGTACCGGCTTTAAGCCCGCGCATTTTTATGCCTATGGGCGATGCCAGCGAAACGGCGAAGTACGACACTTCGTCAACCACCAAAGCACCAGCGCTGATACCGATGTAAAAATTGCCATTATTAGTAAGCACAATGGCGCCATTGTCAACCTGGTTGGCCACAACATTGGGGTTAATAGTGTTTAAAGCTATTTTAAGTTTGTTAGCCTCGGCAAGCTGGGCCATGTTGCGGTTGGTTTCTTGCTGGGCCATTTCGCGGCCGGTTTCATATTTATCGCCTGCGCTGCTTTTTGTATCATCTTGTTGGGCGCGTTGCGCCTCGTCAATAGCTTGTTGTGCGGCGTCCATGCGCGTTTGCACATAGTTAAGGCATTGCTGATATAGTTTTTGCTTTGTAGGGTTCACGGATGTAAAGGTAAAAATAAGGACAAAATAAAAGCCCCCGTACACTCGCTGTTTGGGGGCTTTCAACCTAAACCTTATCACATTGTAAGCGTGAACTTACAGATAATACACAAAGAACGTAATTTTTTGTCAGATGGTTGTATATACATCCACTTTTTTTTTCTTAGATAGTGTTATTGTTACAATAAGGCTCTTGGTTGTTACAATAAGTAGCTCTTTACTAAAAGACTAAGGTTCTTATTTGGATTTATTTTAAATAAGCTATACATTTGAGCAATTAAGATACAAAAATGAGGCTATCGCAACTTGAAGTAGGACAAACGGGGATTGTAAAAGAATTTACCGATTTGGAAATGTCTGTTAAGTTAATGGAGATGGGGTGCCTGCCAGGCGAAGAGGTTAGAGTTGACCGTATAGCGCCACTTGGCGATCCGATTGCCATCAGAGTTTCAGGCTATCAGTTAAGCCTGCGCAAACGAGAAGCATCAACTATAATTTTGCATACCCAGTAAATAATTGAAAGCTGATATAAGAATTGCACTAGTTGGTAACCCCAACACCGGTAAATCTACCCTGTTTAATGTTCTTACAGGGCTAAACCAAAAGATAGGAAATTTTCCCGGTGTTACTGTTGATAAAAAGGTTGGTTACTATAAACTGCCTGACGGCCGCATTGCCGAGGTTGTTGACTTGCCGGGCACTTACAGCTTATATCCTAAAAGCCAGGACGAATCAATCGTTTTTTCTGTATTAGCCGACAGGGCTAACGATCTAAATCCTGATCTGGTCATCGTCATTGTAGACGCCTCAAACCTTAAAAGAAATTTACTGCTTTATACCCAGGTTGCCGATTTAAAGATACCGGTAATAGTGGCGCTTAATATGATGGACCTGGCCAACAAGGCGGGCATTGTTATTGATATTGAACTGTTTTCAACAAAAATTGGTGTGCCGGTAGTGCCTATAGCGGCACGTAAAGTTGAAGGTATTAATGAGCTTAAAACAGCTATCGCGCATGCTAATAAAATAGCGATGCAGCAAGACAGTATTGATGTTGCAGCTATAGCGCCCCAGTTGATTGAAGCCATAACCAAGGAGTTTAATATAGATTGCCCATACTACGCGCTCCAGTTGGCGCATCAGCATGAAACGCTGACATTTTTAACACCTGAACAGTCTGACCGTATAGAACAGCTAGAGCTGGAGCACGGTTTCCACTCGCAGAAAGCGCAGGGCAGCGAAACCATTGCCCGTTACAGCGCAATCAACGACTTACTATACGATACGGTTAAAAAGCCCGATACTGCGCACGATGAAACAGTAAGCAACAAGATAGACAAGGTGCTAACGCACAAGTTTTTTGGCTTTGTTATATTTTTTGCCATACTGATGTTTATGTTCCAGTCTATTTTTGCCTGGGCATCATACCCTGCCGATTTAATTGACGGCCTGTTTGTGTGGATGCAGAACACTTTGCACAGCCAACTGCCCGAGGGCCCATTGGTTGATCTTTTGGCTGATGGTATTGTAGCCGGTTTAGCTGGCGTAATGGTGTTCATCCCGCAGATAGCTATCCTTTTTGCCTTTATATCCATATTAGAAGATACCGGCTACATGTCGCGTGTTACGTTTATGATGGATAAGCTGATGCGCAAGGTTGGGTTAAACGGTAAATCGGTGGTGCCGCTAATTGGCGGCTTTGCCTGTGCGGTGCCATCAATTATGAGTACCCGTACTATCGAGAACTGGAAAGACCGCATGATTACCATTATGGTAACCCCATTGGTGGCTTGTTCTGCCCGTTTACCGGTGTACACTTTGCTGATCGCCCTGGTAGTGCCCGATAAAAACGTTTGGTGGATATTTAACCTGCAAGGACTGGCGCTAACGGCCATGTACGTATTAAGCCTGGTAAGCGCCATTATAGTGGCCTGGGTATTTAAGGTTGTTTTAAAGGCCCGCGAGCGTGGCTACTTTATTATGGAGCTGCCGGTTTACCGCATGCCAAGATGGGGTAATGTGGCTTACTCTATGTATGACCGTTCAAAATCGTTTGTATTGCAGGCAGGTAAGGTCATCATAGCGGTATCTATTATTTTATGGGTGATGGCATCATACGGGCCGGGCGACCGCTTTGCGAAGATAGACGCCAAGTATCATCAAACGCAATACACTAAAACTATTGATGCCGAGCAGTTGCAGCGCAATGTAGCCACAGAAAAACTGGAAGCATCGTACGCTGGTGTACTGGGCCATTTTATTGAGCCGGCTATCCGCCCGCTAGGTTTCGACTGGAAGATAGGCATAGCCCTGATCACGTCGTTTGCAGCCCGCGAGGTGTTTGTGGGTACCATGGCTACCATTTACAGTGTTAACGGGGATACCGACGATACCCAATCATTGCAGGGAAAAATGCGGAGCGCTAAAAACACACAAACCGGCCAGCCCGTTTTTACAGTTGCGGTAGCGTTTTCTTTAATGATATTTTACGCCTTCGCGATGCAGTGCATTAGCACCGTTGCCATAGTTTACCGCGAAACCAAAAGCTGGAAATGGCCCACCATACAGTTTGTGTATATGACAGCCCTGGCCTACGCGGCGAGCTTTGTAGTGTATCAGCTGCTTAAGTAATCCCTTTATTTTCTGTTTGTTATTGCTAAAATAATACATATGTAGTATTGAGCTATTATTGTTTTGTGGTGATCTTCGTCGCATGAAAATCCTAACAAAATCACTTTATTTTTTCCTGGCAATTGCAGCGACTCTGGGAGCCTGCAAAAAGGACGACGTTAAAACCCAATCATCAACAACCGGTGCATCAGCAAAAGTAAACGCTAATCTGTACGGCTTTGACGGCGGCAGCTCCGGCAAATTCGTATCTACTAAAGCAGCCATTACGCAGGCATCGGCAGGCGGTATTTCAACTTTTGCCGTTACAGCAATCCGCGATGGCGGTAATGAGAGCATAAATATTGTTGTGCTTAAAAAGATCACTGCAACCGGTAAAATCAGTTTTGCAGGTGATATTACTAATGGCGGTATTACGATCATGAAAGATTACACTAAAGTATCAGACAGAACCTTGAGCTACACAACCGACCAAAACAGCAGCACCGGTGCAAAAGGTGGCGGCGAAATAAATATAACTAAACTTGATGGCAACACCGTTGAAGGAACTTTTTACGCAATAGCTTACAACAGCGCCGGTAAAGAGTCTTTTATTGAGCAGGGCACATTTAGCGGTACTATAGTACAGTAATTAAATTAACAAAACAGAAAGGCCAAAGCGAAACCACTCGTTTTGGCCTTTTGCATTAAAGGCCGAAACCACTATCTTTGATACAGAGGTAGAAATTGGATAAAGTAAAAGTTTTAGAGAAGTATCTTCCGCCGGATGCCGCGCCGTTGATAGGCCGGTGGATAGATTACTTTAAATGCGAGTTTAAGATCTCGCGCAATCGCGGCAGTAAATTTGGCGACTATCGTGCCCCATTTGATGGCAAAGGCCACCGCATATCGGTCAACTACGACCTTAACCCCTACGCTTTTTTGGTAACCACCGTGCATGAGTTTGCGCACCTGCACACCTGGAACGAGCACAAGCAAAAAGCCAAGCCGCATGGCACCGAGTGGAAAAACAACTTCAAAAAAATGATGCAGCCATTTTTTGAGAAGGATGTGTTCCCGCCGGACGTTAAGCATGCTATTGTTACGTATCTGAATAACCCTGCCGCATCAAGCTGCTCAGACTTAAACCTGTACCGCTCATTACGTAAGTATGATGCTGTTAAAGAGGATATCCATACCGTTGAAAAACTGCCCATGCTGGCTGTTTTTAAACTAAAGGACGGCCGTGTTTTCCGCAAGGAGGAGAAGCTGCGTAAGCGTTATAAATGCACCGAGCTTAAAACCAGGCGCGTGTACTTGTTTAGCCCCGTTGCCGAGGTAGAGCTGGTGCAGACCGACAATAATAACGCGGCCTAAAAACTGATAAGTACCAATTCCTCGTAGATGTTGTTAACTTCACCTATTATGAAAAAACATCTGTTATTTATTGCCCTATTAGCGTTAGTTTTTAGCGTCTCGCGTGCACAAACCAGTCCTCAGCGGTTAACCGTTGGCGATGCTGTCCCTAAATTTTCTTTACTGGATCAAAATGGCAAAACCTTTAACATTGCCGACCATATAGGCAAGCAGTTGCTGGTGATCTATTTTTATCCGAAAGACGAAAGTATGGTCTGCACCAAAGAGGCCTGTGCTTTCCGTGATAGCTTTGACGATTTTACCAAGGCAGGTGCGGCCGTGATAGGCATTAATGGCGGCACCGTTGCCAGCCACAAAGCGTTTGCCGACAAATATAAACTGCAATTTACTTTATTAAGCGACCCCGGCAACAAAGTGTACACCCAGTTTGGGGTAAAAGGCAAGTTGTTTTTAAGTGGCCGTCAAACTTTTATCATCGACAAAACAGGTAAGGTTGTTTATCAATATGATTCGATGATGGAAGGCAAACAACACGCTATAGACGCGTTGGCTTATGTGAGATCGCAGGTAAAAAAGTAAAATAAACGAACAAGAGCAATGGCCGTGCGATTCCCTCCCTCGGGAGGGCGGAGGGAGGGGTTTCTTCCCCAGACATGGTGCAGAAACCCCTCCCCGCCACTACACTGCCAAACGCACCCCTCCCGAGGGAGGGAATTTAAAATTATGATAACATTCCTCAAAATACTCTTTTCAATCGTCTTTGTATGGGTATGCTACGTGGTTATAACTACCTGCCTGCAAAGCAACCTGTTTACCGAGTGGGATTTCCTGGGATCTATCCCATGGATGCGGGCCACACTTTGGGATTTTTATGCCAACGTGCTGGTAATTTATGTTTGGGTTTACTATAAAGAAAAGCACATCGCCCTAAAAGTATTATGGTTGATATTGTTGGTTACGCTGGGTAGCATTGCCAGTTGCGCGTATGTGCTGGTACAACTATTCAGACTAAAGCCCAATGAAGGGCTAAAGGAACTATTTGCTAAACAAAATGGATAATACCACGCTGCCCGGTTTAATTGGCTATAGCTTAATAGCCTGCTGTGTTATTATGGCGCTGGTTTGGCTATGGTCTTACAAAATCAAAAATGCCGGGGTAGTTGATATTTTCTGGTCGTATAACTTTCCGGTTATTGCTATAATATTATACCTTTTTGCGCCGGGTTTTGAGCCGCGCAAGTTGCTTATTTGCAGCATGGTGGTAGTGGCAGGCCTTAGGTTAGGCACACACCTGGCTTTGCGGGTATTAAAGCATCTGCATGAGGAAGAGCCGCGCTACGCCCACATCCGCAAGGAATGGGGTAAAAATGCCGAACGTAAAATGTTTGGGTTTTTCCAGATGCAGGCTGTATCTAATGTGTTGCTGGCTATCCCGTTTTTTATCATCGCCTTAAATACAAGCCCTGACCTAAGCTGGATAGAATTTACCGGCGTGGTGTTATGGATCATCAGCGTAATGGGCGAAGCTATTGCCGACACGCAATTATCAAACTTTAAACGCCAATCCGCCAATAAAGGCAAAGTATGCGACACCGGGCTATGGGGTTACTCGCGCCACCCAAATTACTTTTTCGAATGGCTAATGTGGGTTTCATATTTTGTTTTCGCACTCGGCTCGCCTTATGGATATTTGGCAATGATTAGTCCGGCGATAATTTTATACCTGCTGACAAAAGTCACCGGCATACCTACAACCGAGGCACAGTCATTACGCAGCAAGGGCGAAGCGTTTAAAAAATACCAGGATAAGGTGAGTGTGTTTGTCCCTTGGTTTAAAAGAAATAATGCACATACGTAGAGACGCAATGCTTTGCGTCTCTCTATGCACAAATTAACAATCTCAAATCCACAAGCTACCTTACGCCGTATCTCTCTAAAAAATACAAACACCCAAACCCCCAATGTGGTACGATAAACTAATAGAACAAGATAAAGTCCCTGATTTTTTATTGCGCAAAGGCATTCGCAAACTACTGCAACAACGTCTTGATGATGAGAATAAAGGCAATGTAGAATTACAGCAAGCGCACCTGATGGACCTTATTGCCGAACTTAAAGCATCGCCTATTGCAGTCAACACTGCCGATGCTAACCAACAACACTATGAGGTGCCTACACAGTTTTATCAATACTGCCTGGGTAAAAATTTAAAGTATTCATCGGGCTACTGGAAAGACGGTGTTACCGATATTGATACCTCAGAAAACGACATGCTGGAGCTAACCTGCCAACGCGCCGGGTTAACCGACGGGCAGGATGTGTTGGAGCTTGGCTGCGGCTGGGGTTCGTTATCGCTGTTTATGGCGGCCAAATATCCTAACAGCCGGTTTAAGGTGTTATCAAACTCGCGCACGCAAAAGGTTTATATTGATGAGCAGGCAAAGCAACGCGGCATTGCTAATTTAACGGTACTGACATCAGACATTAACGTGTTTAACATTGATGATAAATTTGACCGTGTGGTATCTGTAGAGATGTTTGAGCACATGCGTAATTATCAATTACTGATGGCCAGGGTAGCATCGTTTTTAAAGCCGGACGGTAAACTGTGGATCCATATATTTACGCATAAAGAATACGCCTACAAGTTTGAGGTAGTGGATGACACCGACTGGATGAGCAAATACTTTTTTACCGGTGGCATTATGCCAAGCGATGACCTGATGTCGTACTTTAACGATGATTTGGTGGTTGAAAAGCACTGGCACGTTAACGGTACCCATTATGGAAAAACATCCGAAGCGTGGCTGGCAAATATGGACAGCCACAAGGCCGAAATTATGCCCCTGTTTGAGCAAACCTATGGTAAAGACCAAGCCGTTAAATGGTGGGTATACTGGCGCTTATTTTATATGGCCTGTGCGGAACTTTGGAACTTTAACAACGGTAACGAGTGGATAGTAAGTCACTACCTTTTTCATAAAACGGGTGCATGAGCAGGCTGATTTTAATCATCATATTCTTTCTAATTTCATTACTGGCGGTGTTCCCTGCGCCGGCCTATTACTTTTGGCTGCTGGCCATATTGGTAACCGAATTTCCGCTGCTGTTTGTGGCTATTATGGTGGCGCTTTTGCTGGCCGGCTTAAAGTTTCAAAAATACCAGGTGGCTTGCTTGATAACCGGGGTAGCCGCTATTTTGTTGTACCTGTCGCCTATTTACCGGGCTGCAGCCATTGGCCGCGCTCTTAAAGCCGACATGACTACCGCCTTTGGCACGACCAGCGAAATTACCGGCGAACCGTTTTCTATCATGAAACTGTTTAAGGCAACAGCAGACGTAGCTTACAAAACACACACATACATTACTTATGCTGATACCGCATTGACGCTTAACTATTACCCAAGTCAGCTTGATGGTAAAAAGCCTTGCGTAATCGTCGTCCACGGGGGCTCATGGGCCGGTGGCGATAAGGATCAATTGCCCGGGCTAAACAGTTATTTGGCCCGCAAAGGCTATAATGTAGCGTCTATAGACTACCGAATGGCGCCAAAATATACCAACCCCGCACCGGTGTTAGACATTAAAGAGGCGTTGAAATACCTCACCACCCATGCAGACGAACTAAAAATAGACACCAACAACTTTGTACTGTTGGGCCGGTCTGCCGGGGCACAGATAGCGCTGTTGGCAGCCTATACCTTAAAAGACAACCGCATTAAAGGCATAATAGACTATTACGGCCCTGCCGACATGGTTTGGGGATACTCCATCCCCGGCAACCCATGGATCATGGATTCGCGGGCGGTAATGGAGGCTTATTTGGGAGGAGGGTATGATAAAGTGCCCGAAAATTATAAAGCCAGCTCGCCATTAGAATTTGCTGGCCGCGATGCTATACCCACCCTTATTATCCATGGGAGAAACGATGTGCTGGTTGCCTACGAACACAGCCGCCGCCTTGACCTCAAGCTTGAGGAATATAATATTAAGCACTATTGGCTAAGGCTGCCCTGGGCCACACACGGCTTCGATTTCATATTGAACGGACCGGGTGGTCAGCTAGCCACCTACGCTGTCGAAAGTTTTTTAAAATCAACAACTCAACAGCACAGCCCGCCAACCCCTAAAGGCAAGTAACATGCAAGAAGACGCTATGAAGAATCAAACTGACAATAATTCCTCCTTTAGGGGGTTGGGGGGCGCAAGCGAGCGTGTAGCCATCATCGGCACCGGTATTGCCGGTATGGGGTGCGCCCACTTTTTGCATAAAGCGGCCAACCTCACCATTTATGAGCAAAGCGATTACGTAGGCGGCCACACTAATACGGTAACGCTAGATGAGGATGGCAAGCCTATATATGTAGATACCGGCTTTATGGTATTTAATTATAAAACTTACCCTAACCTGTGCCGACTGTTTAAAGAGTTAAACGCCCCGGTTAAAAAAACGGAGATGTCTTTCAGTGTGCAGTACAAGCCAACGGGCTTAGAGTATAGCGGCAGCAGCGTTAACCACCTCTTCGCGCAGCGCAAAAACATATTTAACATTGGCTATATAAAAATGCTCATGCAGATTGGCCGGTTTAACAAAGAGAGTATAAAAATTCTTGATGACCCTAAATATGCCGACTATTCTATAGGTCAATACATAAAGGAGTTTAATTTTGGCGAGGACATGCTGTGGAAGTACCTGGTACCCATGAGCTCGGCAGTATGGTCTACTCCTATGGAGCAGATGCTTGATTTCCCGGCGGTGACTTTGATCCGCTTTTTTTTGAACCATGGCTTTTTAGGCTTAGACAGCCAGCACCAATGGTATACACTGCACAACGGCAGCCAAAGCTACCGCGAGCTGCTTATTAAACCGTTTAAGGATAAAATTAAACTAAACGCCAAGGCCACTAAAGTTTGGCGCGAGGGTGATAAGGTGATGGTACAGTCAGCCGACGGCACAACAGCCTCATTTGACAAAGTGATTATAGCCACGCACGGCGACCAGGCGCTGGAATTGTTGGGCCAGCCGACAGAAGATGAGGAACGCTTACTATCCACCTTTAAATATCAATACAACAAAGCCATACTGCATACCGACGAAAGCATTATGCCTAAAACCAGGCTGGCCTGGAGTAGCTGGAACTACAGCATCCGCGAGCGCAACGGCAAACTAAGCCCTACAACTATTTATTGGATGAACGAGCTGCAAGGTGTGTCAGACAAGAAAAACTATTTTGTGTCAATCAACTCGCACGATGACATCGACCCCAAAAAGATCATCAAAGAAATAGATTATGAACATCCGCTGTTTGATGTGCCCGCCATGAATGCCCAGGCCGAGCTGCACAAACTAAACCAGGACGGCCCCATCTATTTTTGTGGCAGTTATTTTAAATACGGTTTTCATGAAGATGCCTTTACCAGCGCGGTTAATTTAAGCTCGCACTTGCTGGGTAAGCCGGTTTATGGGGATGAGATTGTGGAGGAGCCGAAGTAAACGATCGCAAGCGGAGGTGTAATACCAACAGTTCCTACCTATCCGCCACACATCTAAATCCCAAATGCTCCATGCCGCTATCCTCCGTGCTTTTCATGCGGCGGGCAACACGGTAACCTGAGCAATAACTGTCGTTACATAAAAATGAGCCACCACGGATGACGCGTTTTTGAGCATAGGGTTCATCAGGGTCGAAGCTTTTGGCGGCGCCTTGTGGGTCGGTTACTCCAGCCGGGCGGTTTATAGTTTGATAGTAAGTGTTGTTGTAATAGTCGCTGCACCACTCCCACACATTGCCGGCCATATCATATAGGCCATAACCGTTAGCTTTAAATGATGCAGTAGGTGAGGCGCCAAAAAACTTATCGCGCAATGTATTCTTCGCCGGGAAATCGCCTTGCCATGAGTTGGCCTTAGCTGCACCCTGGTCTACCGCCTCATTGCCCCATGGATAAATATTGTTTTGTAAGCCACCACGTGCGGCCCATTCCCATTCTGCCTCCGTTGGCAGGCGCTTGCCGGCCCATTTGCAATAGGCTTGTGCATCAAACCATGATATATGCACCACCGGGTAATTTTCTTTGTCTTTGATAGAGCTTTTTGGTCCCTGCGGATGTTTCCAGTCGGCGCCTTTTTCCCAGGCCCACCACTGGCTGTAGTCATTCAGGTTTACAGCTTGGCCCGGCTGCTTAAATATTAGCGATGCGGCAACCAATAAACTTTCGTCAGGCTTTGGAGTACCCGGAGGTACTTGTTTTTTTAACTCTTCCCAATCGGGTTTGCGCTCGGCGGTGGTGATGTAATTGGTAGCTTTTACAAATTCTGCGAACTGGGCATTGGTTACCTCGGTAACGTCCATCCAAAAGCCGGTTACTGTTACTTTGTGTTTAGGATATTCGTCTGGGCTGGCCTGTTTGTTGTCGCCACCCATAGCAAAGCCACCACCTTTAATAAACACCATGTCTTTATGGCTTTTATTGTTCATTTCAGGCATATTGCCCGCCGGGCCTTTAAGCCCCGGGAAACGTGCCGGGAGGTTAGACTCGCAGCAAAGGGCCGACTTCTTTTTAGTCGTATCAACCTGAACTGCCGCGGCTTTTTTATCGCTTTTTTGTTTACACGATGTTACCGTGGCCGACAACGCCATCGCCGTAAATAATAAAAATGCTCCCCCTCTAAAATCCATATTCAATTACTGTATGATTATTATTTGCGACCAGGTTTTGGTAATACATTGTGGGTGGTAGCCCATTTTTGCCAAAGGCCGTCCAATTCTTTTACCTTACCAGGATTTTGATCCTTTACGTCGTTGGTTTCGCTGCGGTCTTCGGCTAAATTGTATAAATGCCAGTTACGGTCGGCACCCGATACCAGTTTCCAATCGCCCGAGCGTGCGTAACGTGCCTGGAAATGCTCATTGAATATTACCTCATGGCCCGGCACAGCTTTGCCACTAAACGACGGTACTAAGCTAACACCAGATGTTGGGGTAATGGCTTTACCTTTATAAGTGGTTGGGTATTTAGCGCCGGCCACCTCGTTAAACGTGGTCATAAAATCCATTACGTGGCCAACCTGGCTGCTAAAGCCCCCTTTTTTTGCGGTGATACCTTTGGGCCAGTAAACAATCATTGGGGTACGTAAACCGCCTTCGTATGATTCTTGTTTCCATAAGCGGTATGGCGTGTTGGCCACATTAGCCCAACGCTGGCCGATAGATGAGTAAACGGTCTCGGGGCCGGGCATTACGTCCTTTTTAAGCGAGTAGCTTATCGGGCGGCCGTCGCGTGTTTCGTTAGGGCGGTCAAAACCCGCGCCGTAAGCCGGCGCATTTTCTGCACTGGCGCCATTGTCTGACAGGAACACGATCAGCGTATTATCCAGCTGTCCGTTCTTTTTCAAGGCAGCAATCAAACGGCCAATACCCTGGTCCATACAATCAATCATAGCAGCGTGTACCGCCATGGCTTCGGCATCCCAGGCCTTATCAGGGTTGTCTTCCCACTTCAGGTTGTCGTTCCAACGTGGCGACAGTTTAGTGGTTTTAGGGTCTATCAAACCCATTTTAACCATACGGTTATAGCGCGCTTCGCGGATAGCATCCCAGCCGCCTTTGTAAGTGTCTTTGTATTTAGCTATGTCGGCAGGTTTAGCGTGCAGCGGCCAATGCGGCGCGTTATGCGCTACATACATAAAGAAAGGCTTGTTTGATTTAGCGTAGCCGTTAACATAAGCCACAGCGGTATCGCTAATAGCATCGGTTTGGTAATAACCTTTGGGTACGCTGGTAATAGGTTTGGTGCCGCTAACTAAACTAAATGGGTCAAAAAAGTCAACCACGCCCCATATCGTACCAAAGTATTTATCAAAACCACGGCTGGTTGGGTATTGTGCTATGGGTGAAAATTCTGGGTATTCTTTATGGTGATTCAACCACTCTAACTGCTCTTTAGCTGTTGGGCGACCTTCGGTGTTTGACACATGCCATTTACCGGCCATAGCCGTATTGTATCCTGCGGTTTTCAGCACTTCGGCAATAGTTACCGCGTTATCGGTGATATGGCCCAGGTAGCCCGGTCCGTCTTCCGCATCGGTCATTTTACCTATGCCCGCCTGGTGGTTATATAAACCCGTAAGCAACGATGCGCGGGTTGGGCAACAGCGCGAGGTATTATAAAACTGCTTAAAACGAATACCGTTATTAGCCAAAAAATCAATATTAGGCGTTTTAACCTCGCCGCCATAGCAGCCAACGTCAGAGTAACCCAAATCATCAGCCATAATCAGGATAATATTAGGGCGCTGTGGCGCAGGGTTGGCTTTTGGTTTCGGCTTGGTGATGGTCCACGCGGCAAACGCGACAATAGTTACACCGGCTATAGGTAATAGTGCTAGCAGTTTTTTAGTCATAACTTGGTATATCAGGCTACTAATTTATTGTTTTATTATTAAAGTCGTTATATATCAATCCTCTTCCTTATTCTTCGGCTGCCTGGTTAAAGCTTCCATTTCTGTTTGCGGGCCTTTATCGTTTTGCTGCTTCATAAAAGCGGCCAGCTTAGCCTTTAGGGTAGCTTTGGTGGTAGCAAGCTTTGGGTCGGCGGCAAGGTTTTTTAGATTAAACGGGTCGTTCACCACATCATACAATTCCTCTTCGGCCCTTGTCTGGTAGGCTTCAGCACGCGCAGGATTAATCTGGCGCCACTCTTTAAAGAAGGGCGAGCCAGTAACCACGTTTTTAAATTTTTCGGTAAAATTGAAGTTGTTGATATACAGATACTGCTTATCGCGCGCCGAACGACTGCCATAAGCATCGCTACCCTGATTAATACCGCGGGTGGTGTGTTCGCCGTAAACATAATCATGCCCCTGGCTAGATTTCCCCATCAACACATCTTTAAAACTGATACCGTCGAAACCCATATTGCCGTTACCGTCTTTTGAGCCGGTGTTAATTTTTGTGGGGTCGCCACCGGCAATATCTATCAGGGTTGGGATAATGTCAACATACTCCAGCATTGCTGCATTGCGTGTGCCGGCCTTTATTTTGCCCGGCCATTTGGTGATAAAACCTGCATGAAGACCCTGATCATATAAAGTCCATTTAGAGAAAGGGAAAGAATTACCCTGCTCGGTAGCGAACATAATAATAGTGTTATCCTCCTGCCCGGTACGTTTGATGATGTCTAAGGTAACGCCGATAAGGCTATCCAGGTAGGTTATTTCGGCAAAGTATTTTGCCATTTGCCGGCGGGTTATTTTGGTATCAACCATATTTGGGCCAAGCTTAATCTTATCCGGATTGTAAGCTGCCTGGTTTCCGCGTGTCCACGGCGAATGCGGCTGGTTGCTGGTAAACATTAAAAAGAAAGGTTTACCGGTATTCGCTTTCAGATACGTTTCGGCTTTGCTCAGGTCAACATCCACGCCCTCGCCGCCGTCATGATCGCGTCCGCCCAAAAAATCAAATGGGTATGATGCCTCGGGCGCGTAATGTTTTTTGCCGATGATGGCCGCATTATAACCCAACTGTTTCATGTACAAAGGCAAAGTTTTAATGCCGTTATAGATCATGGTGTGGTTTGGGTAAGCGCCACTGCGCACGGGGCCTAAACCGGTTAAGATAGATTGCCGTGTTGGCGAGCATACCGGCACCATATTATACATATTGTCTAAGCAAACGCCTTCTTTAGCAAGCCTGTCCATGTTAGGCGTATGCACCTGCGTGCTGCCAAAGGGGCCAATATCGCGCATGCTCAAATCATCGCCCATAATAAAAACGATGTTGGGTTTGCGGGCCTGCGGAATATTGGTTGGCCCGGCCTTCGGAGCTTTAAGTGCCAACAATAAACCGGCACCTGCTACGGTTGCAGCTAACGCTATAACTTTTATAGCTCCTTTACTTTTGATCATACTCATCATACTATTTTAAGTGAGGGATGGTTTGCCACCATGTCATCAGTTTGCTTTTTAACTCGCCGGTCTTTTTAGGCTCATTAGCCGCCAGGTTGGTTTGTTCTTTTTTATCTTTCAGGATATTGTACAGCTGTATGTCGGTACCATCGCTGTTCATCAACAGTTTCCACTCGCCCGATCGTACGGCCAGGTTAGGGCTTTTGTCGGCTACAATGCGCGGATAATTAAAGCCGATGGCATTGCGGCCATATTCCCAAAACTGATCTTTGCCTCTTAAAGACGGTTTGCCCAAAAATGTGGCGCCGCGGTCTATGCCATCGCCTTTATAAGTAGCAGGCAATTTAATGCCGGCAAATTTGGTAAGCGTAGGCAGCAAATCGGTAGCGCTAATTTCTGATGTTTCATCGGTAGTGCCCGCAGGGATATGACCCGGCCATTGCACAATGAATGGCATCCGGGTGCCGCCCTCATACAGTGATAGCTTAGAACCACGTAAGCCCATGGCGCGGCTGCCTTTAAAGCTTGGCAACGGGCCGTTATCGCTGGTGAAAATAACAATGGTGTTTTTATCCAGCCCCCGCGCTTTCAAGCCATCTAACAGGCGGCCAATTTGTACGTCGTACTCTTTTAACACGCCTTTAAAGGCAGCCTGCTCTTCGGGGTTCATTGGGTATTGGCCGGTGTATTCGGTTTCTTTGCGGGGCACCCATGGCGTATGCACATCATCAGGCCAAAGGTTTATAAAGCAAGGCTTTCCTTTATTGTTATCCATAAAGGCCAGTGTTTTGTCCACAAAGTATTTGGTACGATCCCAGCGCTTAATACTATCCTTGTCAGACCATATCCAGTTGGTGGCTGTCAGTAGCGGATCAGCATCCGGGCTTTCATAGGTGCTGTTGTGCGCATCAAAGCCATACTTTTCAAAACCTGGTGCGTTGGTAACGTCGCGGCCGCCGCCCATGTGCCACTTGCCAAAGTGGCCCGTGGCATACCCTGCAGCTTTAAAAAATTTAGCCATGCTTGGGGCCGACGGATCGAGGTAGTCGGCCTGCTCGGCGTTTTTGTTATGTTTTTTATTATCCAGAAAAGATGAGAAATTCCAACGGGCAGGATTCATACCCGTAAGCATCCCGGCACGGGATGGCGAACAGATGGGCGCCGCGCTGTAGTACTGCATAAATTTGCGCCCGTTTTGCGCCATGCGGTCTATATTAGGCGTAGGCACAAAGTTGCCGCCAAAACAGCCCACATCGCTGTAGCCCATATCATCTGTTAAAATGATGATGATGTTGGGCGGGGTAGCGTTTTGAGTAACAGTCGTCGGTTTTTCTTTCCACGCCAACAATGTTGCCGCAAAAAAGAGTGAAAAAACTGCAAAAAGCTGGTATTTTCTCATGGTTTACTGTAATTGGTGGTGATAAAAATACTAAACTCTGCCATTATTTGTACGTAATGTATCTGATACAATTTAATCAAGGAGAAAACCAAAGATTTGTTGAAACATTTGGCAGATTTTGAATTGTTGTTTGTTATTTTCAAAAAAAACTGTCAAATTAATTAGCCATAAAATTAAAAATGCCCCGTGAGAAAATTAATCGGCTAATATTTTGTCTAATTGGTAGTTGGTTTTATATTATCCTAATAAATCATTATAAATTATATCAAATTTGGACTAAAAAGATTGTCTATTTGAAATATTTATAAAAATCTATGATAAAAATCAGATTTTAATTATCTATAATTGTATCATTAACTGATTTTATTATTCTTTCATGAAGAAAGTAACCATACTTGATAACGAAAAAGGTTGTTTTTTGTGTCAGAACTGCATCAAGGAATGGATTCCTGCAGTTTTGGCTCACAAAAAGAACTACAAAGTGAAAAAGGGAGAGGTTATTTTTAAAGAAGGTGACCCGGTAAAGGGTATCTTTTTTGTAAACACCGGCATTGTTAAAGTGCACAAACGGTGGGGTGCAGACAAAGAGCTCATTTTGCGTTTCGCTAGCGAGGGGTTAGTCTTTGGCCATAGGGCCTTGGGAGGTAATGGAGTGTATACCATATCGGCTACAGCTTTGCAGGCCGGGACTATAAGCTATGTCGATATGGAATTTTTTGAAGCTACGCTAAAGGTAAACGCTGATTTTATCTACAAAATGCTATTGTTTTTTGCAGAGGAGCTGCGCGTGTCTGAGCGTAAAATGCGCAATTTGGCACACATGCCTGTTAAAGGCCGTGTAGCCGAGGCGCTGCTGATGCTGAAAGAGCAGTTTGGCCTGACCAAAGAGGGCTTTATAAACATTGAACTAAGCCGCCAGGATCTGGCATCCTTCTCTGGCGCTACCTACGAAACCGTTTTCCGGGTTATTAACGAATTGATCCAGGAAGGATTATTGATTTTGTCGGGCAAAAGTATCTCTATCGCTAACGAGCAAAAATTGTCACGCCTTACAGAAGATATTTTTTAAGCCAAACTGGTAACCGAGCCTATAATAATAATAGCCGGGTGAGTTAACTGTTTGCTTGCAGCCAGTTCCGGTAAATCTTTCACCGGCCCTTTAATAGATTTTTGTTGCGGTGTAGAGGCATGCTGTATAATGGCTGCAGGTGTATCCCCTTTGCCGGCATCGCGGTAAGTTGCAGCTATAGATTCGATCTGTTTCATCCCCATATAAATCACAACGGTGGCATTACTTTGCATAGCCAGGCGTAAGTCGCCGGATAGTGATCCGTCTTTTTTGGTGCCTGTAACTACCCATATGCCTTCGCTTATGGCGCGGTGGGTTAGCGGGATATCCTCTAATCCCGAAGCCTGCATGCTGGTAATCCCCGGGATATAATGCGTGCGGATGCCATGCTGCCTTGCAAACAATATTTCTTCAAACCCACGACCAAAAATGAATGGGTCCCCGCCTTTTAAGCGTACCACCATGCCTTTCGTAAAAGCAAAGTGTTTTATCAGATCATGGATTTCCTCTTGCGTGGTATATTTTCCATAGGGTTGCTTTCCTACATAAATATGCTCGCAATCGGGCGGGGTTAAATCAAGCAGCTCGCGGTTTGCCAAATTATCGTACAACACCACTTTGGCCTGCTGCAAAATTTTATAGCCCTTAACGGTTATCAGCTCCGGGTCGCCGGGGCCTGCCCCTAATACATATAACTCTGGGGTATCACTCATTATCTGTTCGTTCTTAAAAAATTCATCAACTTAACCGCTTCTGCAGCCGGTTTAACGTCATGCACCCTCAAAATATCAGCGCCTTTGCCTAAAGCAACCGTGTTTAAAACCGTAGTGCCATTAAGCGCATCATCCGGCTTAATATCTAACAAATTATAAATCATTTTTTTACGGGACACGCCGGTAAGTATAGGTAAGCCCAATTGGGTAAACTCATCCATGCGGTTTAGTAAAGCATAACCGTGCTCCGGTTTTTTAGCAAAGCCAAAACCGGGGTCTAAAATCACATCTTTTACGCCTAACTTCTTCAACCTGGCGTATCGTTCTACAAAATAATCAAAAACCTCTGTAAATACATCATCATAAACGGCTAAACTACTCATGGTTTTAGGGTTGCCTTTCATATGCATCAATATGTACGGCACCTGTAAACGGGCTACGGTGGTAAACATATCTTCATCAAGCTGTCCGCCGGATATATCATTAATAATGTGCGCGCCGGCTTTTACCGCAGCTTCTGCAACCGATGCACGAAATGTGTCTACAGACAAAACAGCATCGGGAAAGCGGTTTGCCAATGCCGTTATAACGGGTAACAGGCGGTCGGTTTCTTCTTGTGCAGATACATCCTGCGCTCCCGGGCGGGATGAATAAGCACCCAAATCGAGTATGGCCGCACCCTCTGCCAACATATTTTCGGCCTGCTTAAGTGCATCATTAATAGCAGGTTGGCGGCTGAGTGCGTAAAAAGAGTCGGGCGTAAGATTGATAATACCCATCACTTTGGGTGTGGATAAATCTATAGGCTTACCCTTCGCATTGAGCGTCGTCTTTTTATTAAAAACTGTATCTTTAGCCATTGATTATGATGGGTAAAGTTAGCCTTACTCTGCAAAAAAACATAATAAACTATAATTAGATGCGTGGCACCGTTAAGGAGCACAAAGGGAATAGATGGCCCTGCAACCACACATATTTAATTAAACCCCATCTCTGTTAATTTTTATCTTGAACAATACCTCCGCCGAATACGACGCCGTAATTAATGTTTGCAAAGGCCTTTTCATGAAAAAGACCCACGACTATGGCACCGCCTGGCGCATCCTTCGCCTGGAATCCATCACTGATCAAATTTTTATAAAAGCGCAACGCATCCGTACGCTCGAAGAAAAAAAGGTATCAAAAGTGGGCGATGATATTACAGGCGAGTACATTGGTATTGTTAATTATTGCATTATTGCCATGATGCAGCTTGACTGCACAGCTGATACGCCAAGTGAACTGGCGCCCGAAATTGTAGCCCCGATGTTTGAAGAAAAGGTGAGAGAAACCAAGGACCTGATGTTTGCCAAAAACCACGACTACGGCGAAGCCTGGCGCGATATGCGGATCAGCTCATTAACCGACCTGATACTGATGAAACTACTGCGCGTTAAGCAAATAGAAGATAATAAAGGGCAAACCCTGGCATCAGAGGGGGTGAGTGCAAACTACCAGGATATGTTGAATTACTCGGTTTTTGCGCTGATTAAACTGGGGGTGCAATAATGAAAAGTGGATTAATATGGTTCTGTCGAATTGCTGTAGGACTACTGTTTATATTTTCGGGATTGATAAAAGCGAATGATCCGTTGGGGTTTTCTTATAAGCTTGAAGAGTATTTCGAGGTATTTCACATCACATTTTTAAATAACTGGGCATTGGGGTTCGCGATACTGCTTTGCGCGCTAGAAATGATTTTAGGATTTGCCTTGTTGATAGGCGTGTATGCTAAAAGGGTTATATGGGGATTGCTGGCCATTATTATATTCTTTGCCTTCCTAACCTTTTACTCGGCCTTTTTTAAGGTGGTTCAAACCTGCGGCTGCTTTGGCGACGCTATACCGTTAACTCCGTGGCAATCGTTCGGTAAAGATGTGGTTTTACTGTTGCTGATATTGGTTATCTTCAAAAATCAGGATGTTGTAAAGCCGGTGTTCCGTCGCAAAGTCGGCGAGCGTCTATTTATCGTGTCGGTAGTAATATCGGTAAGCTTTGGTTTTTATACATACAGCTTTTTACCGGTGGTTGATTTTTTACCTTATAAAGTAGGCGTTAACATCCCCAATGAAATGAAGACCCCGCCCGGCGCTATGCCCGATGAGTTTGAGCTTACCTATAAACTTAAAAACAAAAAGACCGGCGAAGATAAGACCATGACAGATAAGGAATACCTTAAAACCGAGATATGGAAAGATGCCAACTGGGAGATAGTTGGTAACCCTGAAAGTCGCCTGGTTAAAAAGGGCTTTACACCTAAAATTATAGACCTTGCCATACAGGATGCACAACGCAATAATTATAATAACGAACTGCTGAGCAGCCCGTTTTATAGCCTGGTTATAGTTGCTTATGACCTGAAGAAAACCAACGCGGCTGCTCTTAATCGGTTAAATGCCCTGGCAGCTAACCTGACGCAAAACTTTAATACCCGCACCATTTTACTTACCGCCGCCGCGCCTGCGGATGCCGTTGCCTTTGCCAAAAAACATCAACTGGTGAACGAGGTGTTTTATGCTGATGCGGTACCGCTTAAATCAATGGTTAGGGCCAACCCCGGCGTTATGCTGTTAAAAAACGGTACTATCGTAAACAAATGGCATTTTCACAATGTGCCTGACTATGATGACTTAGTTAAAGATTATTTTGGTAAGCAATAAGGAGCGACTAGTCATGAAATATGTATTGATACTAATGCTTCTTGGGGGGAGCCAATCCTTTGCACAACAAAACGCTACAAAATTATATGATCAGTTTGCGGGGGATGTACGCGATAAAATACTGTATCCAATAGAACTAGAACGGTTAAAAAAGCCTGTAGCTTGTCTGATACGTGTACTAGTAGATCCTGGAAAGAACGTTTTGGAAATGGATATGTCAGACAGTGCCGATTCAACGCTAAAGGCTCAGTTTGTCAAAGTCAAGGATAAATTAAATTCAAAATTCCTTTCAAACTATTTGAGGTACGATTACCGATCGAGCAGCATTCACACTTTTGTTATACCTTTTTCATTGTCTATCCACTCTATTGGTACTGGCGAGCGGCAAGCACCTGTACAAGCGATAGAAATAAATGACGTACGAAAGTACACGCAATTTGATGGTAAAGAGCTTACCGGCGAAGTAATTTTCCTGCCGCAAATATTTAGGGAGCAAAGCGTCGCTCAACGATAGTAATGTAGATGCTAAATAATCCGACACTGCTACTTTAGCGTTTATAAAATTTAACAGAGGTTGATTATGTTTGAGTGTCAAGAAAAGTCATAAAATGAAAATATTTATTATAGGGTTTATGGGTTGCGGCAAAACCACCTGGGGCCGCAAATTGGCTAACCACCTGGGCTTTGAGTTTATGGATCTTGACCATGTTTTTGAAGCCAAAGCCGGAATGCCTATCACCGAATATTTTACCGCTAACGGTCAGGATGCTTTCAGAGAGATGGAGTCGTCTATTTTAAAAGAAACCGACTATCCTGAAAATGTGGTAGTATCAACCGGTGGAGGATTGCCCTGCTTTTTTGATAACATGACCTGGATGAATGCCAATGGCCAATCGTTATACATCAAGCTATCGCCCAAAACACTTGCCGAGCGCTTAGACAAAGGCAAAACCACACGCCCCCTTATTTTAGGTAAACATGGCGAAGAACTGGTAGCTTTTATTGCAGAAAAATTAGCCGAACGCGAAGGATTTTATGAGCAGGCCACGCACGTGGTTAACGGCATAGACATGTCTGTAGAGATGTTAGCCGATATGGTTAAGAAAGATTAAGCAAACTCGCTGTCCGTCCGAAATTGTATAGGACATGAATAACACAGGCCGGACAAAATGGCTTTTATAAGGGCGATAAAATGCCTATAATTGATGCTGCAAAATACAGTAGCAGTAAACAAGTATCCTACTAAAATGAAATACGCTTTTTTAAGGTTTATAGGCACATTACAGATCAGGTATAATTTTAACGTTTTAAAGAAACGTAAGTTAACTATTGGCTCGTCGAAAATTAAGCTGGGCAAAGAGTGGATCCTATCGGAATACGAAGCCCTGGATGCCAGCAAAGCGTCGGACTGGCAGCGCCTTTTTGGCGACGAGCGTGTGAGCAACATACTGGCTGAGCATGTTTGGGAGCATATCCCGGATGAAGAGACCCGCCTGTCAAACCAAAACTGTTATGATTACCTGCAGAAGGGTGGCCGATTACGCATAGCGGTGCCCGATGGCAATAATCCGGATAAAGAATATATTGAATGGGTACGGGTAGGCGGCTCAGGCATTGGTGCCGATGACCATAAGATATTATATACCTACGACGTAATGAAAAGCCGCCTGGAGAAAGCCGGTTTCCGGGTTGAGCTATTGGAGTATTGGGATGAGAACGGCAAGTTCAACTACGTCGATTGGTCGCTTCATGGTGGCATGATCCACCGCTCGCGCAGATACGACCCACGTAATCAGGATGGCAAACTAGGTTATACTTCTTTGATTGTTGATGCGGTGAAGGATTAATTTTATATAAGATAATATAAATAAAATGCCCGTCCCAACAACTGTGGGGTCGGGCATTTTTTGTAGAGACGCAATGCTTTGCGTCTCCCGGCGGAACAGGATTACCAATTATTTCCGTTTACCCGTCATCGGTACCTCGCGAGACATCTCCAGGATATCTACCGGTTGCGAGAAATCCCCTAACAGGTGCTGTACAAAGTAGTCGGCTTTTTTCCAGAAAAAGTATTCCGTCATGTCGCCGTAAGCGTGGCGCTGAGCGGGTAGTAACACATAGTCAAAACGTTTATTAGCTTTTATCAGCGCGTTAATTACGCGGATGGTATTAGCAGGGTTTACGTTATTGTCAATATCCCCGGTTGACAGCATCAGGTGGCCTTTAAGGTTTTTGGCGATGTCCGGGTTTTTGTCAATGGTGTATTGAAAAGTGGTATCGCCTTTGGCAGATATTACTTCTTTAACACCATTATGCTTCTCGCTCCACCAACGGTTATACACGGCATTATCATGGTTGCCCGACTCAGACACAGCAGCCTTAAAGAAATCAGGATAAACAAACATCGCGGCAGCACTCATAAAACCACCACCCGAGTGACCGGTAATGCCTACCCTGGTAATGTCAATAAACGGGTAGCGGTCTGCCAGTTGCTCCACAGCGGCTTTTTTGTCAGCCAAGCCGTAATCGCGCAGGTTGCCGTAGCCAAAGTTGTGGTACCATTTTGAACGGTCAGGGCTGCCACCGCGGTTACCTACGCTGATGACAATAAAACCTAACTGCGCCAAACGGTCGACATAGTTCATGCTGGTAGAGAAGGCGAAGTTGATTGCCTCTGTCTGCGGACCCGGGTATACGTACTCAATAATAGGGTATTTCTTAGCCGGGTCAAAATCATAAGGCTTGTACATAACGCCGTACAGGTCGGTTATGCCATCATCGGCTTTGATCTTGTACGGCTCAGGGTATTTATAACCCGCAGCCATTAAGCGCGACAGATCAGTAGTTTCCAGATCCATGATCTTGCGGCCATTATTGTCATACAATACCGATTTTGGACCTGCATTAACCCTCGAGAAGTTGTCTACAAAATAGCTTGGCGCATCGTTAAGGCTGCTGCTGTGGGTAAAGTTGCCCGGGTTAAGCAGTTTAAGGCCGCTACCATCAAGGTTAATGCGGTACAGGTGCGCGTAATATGGGTTCTCGCCAGCCTCGCGGCCCGAGGCGGTGAAGTATAGCACACGCGCTTTCTCGTCTATCTTCACAATTTCATTGCAGTGGAAAGAGCCTTTGGTTATCTGGTTCTTTAGCTTGCCGGCTTCGTCATACAGGTAAAAATGTGCCCAGCCATCGCGCTCGCTCCATTCAACCAGCTCCTTGCCGCCATTGATCAGGCCCGGGGTGCCAATCTCTACGTAGGTGTTCATGCGCTCCTGGGCTTGTATGTTTACTTTGCCAGTTAGTATGTCATAGCTGCAAATGTCAATACGTTTTAAGTCGCGTGCGGTGCGGTAAAAGTAAAATTTACTGTTAGTGCCCAGCCAAATGCTTGGTCTAAACTCATCGTCGCGCTGTTTTTGTAGCTGTGGGGCACCCCACACGCCCAGCTCCTGGTCTTTATACAGGTTGGTGACTAACTTTTTATAGGTCTTTGGGCCAAACTCAAACAGGTACATCTCGCGCAGCGGCGAGTCCTTTTCGCCCGGCAAGTGGTATTTATAGGTCTCCAGGGTTGGGCGGGGTTCGGCAATGCTGTTAATTACCCACAAGTCTTTCACCTTGCGTTCATCGGTACGTTGCAGTATAAAGTATTTCGAGTCGGGCGACCATTGTACGCCGGCCGGCCGGCGCTTTTTACGGGCCTTTACTTTATCGCCATCCGTCTCATCATCGCCACGGCCACTGCCGAAAGCATAGAACTCGACACCTTCTTTAGTTAGCGGATGGTCTACAATAGTGCTGTCGTTCTCGTCTTTTACAGCTTTTTTGTAGTTGTCTTTATCCATCCAATACAGGTTAAAGTTGCGCGAGAAGATGATAGCCGAACTATCCGGCGCTATAGACGCCCAGGTTGGTTTAGGCTTTACTTTGTTAAAATCTACCAGCTCGGCCAGTTTACCGGTGGTAAGGTTGTAGGTAAAGTAAAAAGTCTTTTTCTCCAGCGAGTCGGCGGCTTTTTTGTCTTTGCGGTCTTTTTTAACCACGTCTATGGTGCTTTTCAGCTCAAACTGTATCGACTTTTCGTCTTTAGTAAACTTTAGGTTTTCTATCGGCAGATGCTGGGCATCAAACGGGTCCCTGATAATCAGGGTGATTTCGGCTGCCAGTTTCTCGTTGTCGAAGATCTTCTTTTTTGAGTGTTGGGCAGGGTCAACCAGGTACCAGTTACGCATTTCGGTATTTTCATAAGTATACCAAAACCGGTTTGATTGTTTAAGCCAATGGGCATCAACCGAGGCGGTGCCTACCATCTTGCGGAGCTTATCTACCGAAAATTTGGAAGCCAGTTGGTAATTGCCTTTAGCGGGGGCAGCATCTGCAGCGGGGGCCTGCGCATTGGCACACGCGGCCGATGCTACAAGTAAGCATAACAAGTAAAATTTCTTCATACAGTGAGTTAGCGTTGAGTTCAGTCAAATTTTGCAGCCCTAATGTAAATAAAAGATAGGTAAACAAAAAACCACCCTTGGCGGGGTGGTTTCATAAGTGCTGATATAATTAAAAATGTTACATGCCGAAGGCTTTTTTAAGCTGGCTAACCGCATATTTCTCGGCATCCATGGCTTGGGGTACTACGGCACCCATGCCAAAAAACTCGTGGGTAACACCATCATAGTTCTTTAGGTCGACGGTGACACCGGCGGCTTTTAACTTATCGGCCAGCATCATCCCCTCAGACTGCAGCGGATCAATCTCGGCAGTAATAATGGTCGTCATGGGCAAACCTTTAAGGTTGGCGGCAATCAAGTTAATGCGCGGGTCTTTACCCTCGCCCATGTTGTTTAGGTAGTTTTTAACAAACCACATCATCATAGGTTTATCCAAAGGTTTTGCAGCCGCATTTTTTAGGTACGATGGTGTGTTCATGTCAGAACCCGCTACCGGGTATACCGCCAATATTGCTGTAGGTAACATAAAACCTTTGTCGCGTGCTTTAATGGCTGTGTTTATGGCCAGGTTACCACCTGCGCTCTCGCCGGCTACGGCAATCTTTTTGGCGTCGCCTTTAATAGATGCTGCGTTATTTACCACCCACTCGTAAGCAGTATAAGCATCGTTGTGCGCGGTAGGGAATTTATTCTCGGGAGCCAAACGATACGCTACCGATACCACGATGGCTTCGGTATGGTGGGCCAGTACGTTTGCCGATGCATCATAAACGTCTAAATTAGCTATCACGAAGCCTCCGCCATGGTAATAAACAATTACGGGGTAGGCAGCCTTGCCGGTTTTGGGAGTGTATATTCTTACATGCACCATACCGCCGGCTACAGCAATATCTTTACCCATGGTATCAACATTAAATACCGGTTTGGCAATCCCGTTTTCGGCCATCAGGTCCATCACCGCATCTGTTGGCGTGTGGTTTTTACGGGCCTGTTGGGCACTTAACTCAGGGATGGGTTTATCGCCATAGCTGGCTAGTTTTTCAATAACGGCTTGCATCTCGGGCTTTATGCTTGGTGCCCAGGCCGGCGCAGGGCCCGCAGGCTTAATGGCTTTCATGCCGGTGTCGGTAACGGTCGATTCTGTAGTAACCACAGTACTATCTGTACCGTTGGTAGTTGTTTTGCTTTGGCAGGCCGACAGCAGTAGCGCAGCCCCGGCAGCAATAGTTAAAATACCTGTTTTCATGATGTAAATGGATGTGTTTTAATGCGTTAGTTTTAGTTACAGCGTGATAGGGCAAAAGGGATACCATAAACACCCATTAATCCCCCCAGTTGTGACAAGTTGTTGATAAACGCGACGCATTCCGAAATTTATTCCCTCCTCTCTGCCCGTCATTTGAGGACGAAGCAATCTCTACATAGGACATTCCACGAATCGCAACACGATAAACGCAAATTCCCCGGCTAATCCTAAAAACGCGAAGCTTTTGGGATTTCATACCCTCCTCTCCCCCCCGTCATTGCGAGGAACGAAGCAATCTCTACTTAGGACGATCAGCACCCGCAACAAAGACAAACACAAAGTCGCCAGCTCGTCTGTAATTTGATGCTTTCAAACTCGTGCCAGTTGGGGGAGAGCGTAATGGTTGAAGGGGGCGGGGAATAGGCGGGTCAGATACCAACGGTCGGCTTAGGAGTATTCGCCGTCTGTAAAGCCAATTTTACTTTCCTTTGATGAAATTATTTCGTGCCTTTTGCAGCTTTTTTTTAGTCGCTTCCCAAACGTCTTTCAAGTTTCTTGACATCTTCAGATGGCGGGAGTGCCTCTGGCCTCACGCCTCTTTTTAACAACATTTCTCTAACCGCTTTATTATTGTCTACGTGTTCTTGCGATATTTGATTTTGTCTGTTTAAGTCTTTCTCAATTACGTTATGACTGGTAAGTTCATTTGCAAAATCCTTCGCTTTGATGGTAAGCGTTGGCAAAAAATCAGCCAATGGCTTTGTAGCCGGAACACCTAATTTTTTCTTCATTGCGTTAGTGTTAAAGCCACCAAAAAGCGCCTGATCGCCCATTGAGCGTATTGCCGCAAACCCGGCGTTGTCAACTCCACGTTCATATAATATCCCAGATAGTATTTTTTCAGATTTGGTGAGCTTTTCACGAGCGGTAACCCTGTCAACATCTATCAGCCGTTGTTCAATAATTTCCTGTTTACGTGTTTGTACTGCGAAGTATGTTTGTGCGAATGCAATTGGGGGTTTTGCGGAGTCTCCGTTTTGAGCTATTAAATAACACGCATATCTTGTTAAAGCAATGTCGTCTACCTCTCGTTGGGCACCGCTGCCAACTGAAACCATTTTCGTGACATCACGAAAATGGTCCTCTATACTTGATCCGGCATTTTCACAAGCTTTTTTTGCTTTACCAATGGCGTTGGTAAAATTCTCCCAGCGCTGATAACTTAATATTTCCTGCAATTCTCTCGCACTCCAACATTCCACATTATTGTAAATATAACATGCCTGTTCAAATCTGCCGAACAGCTCAACAATTAGTTCTTTCTTCATTGACTTAAATTAAAGAAGCAATTTACTATTTAAGGCGACCTAATTGGTCGGTGTGGAAAAGTTGCCGGCTCGTTGGTTAACTCGACGCTTTCCAACTCATGCCAGGTGGGGTCGTCGCTAGGGTTGAAGGTGGCGGGGAACAGGTCTGGCACTTGCCATTGGTTGGCGTAGAAGTATTCGCCATCTATTAGTTTGGAGCTAACGTATGATTCTGCTTCCTTAAGGCTGATTTCTTTAGGATTGGTGAAGACCACATAGCCATGGGTTTTGTAGTTGGCGCTGTCGCGATACAGGTAGGAGAGTTTGATGTTGGGCATAGCGTGATAATTTAGCCTACTCCATAAATCCGATTTCAACTTTCAGTGTCATAAACTGCTCATCGTTCTTTGTAATGACAGTGCCAAAACTATATCGTCCAGAATTTGGGGTTACGATCTTGGCCGTTTGTAGTAAATATTCTTCAAATAGATTAGGACTATATGGAGAATACACAGCGCGCCCATCTTTATCAAATACATTCCAATCATTAATACTGCTGCCTTTTAAAGTGTGTGTAAAGCCTAATACAATTTCTGACAAAAAGCTCTTTATTTTACGTTCGTAAAACTTGTGCCCCAACGATTGATTGTACTGCAATGGGTTCAATGCTATTAGTTGTTTTAGTATATCAGCCATATTTAACACACCATTGCAGTAATAATATATTACAGCATACGCAAGAATTTCTGGCAGGAAGGAATCAACCATTATCAAGTTGTTCTTCAAGTCGAGGTTGGTATAGTAAACATATTGTAAATGGTAGCCTCCAGTACATAAGCCTTTTATACGGTGTTTAATCGATCTCATGTCGTTGATTTTGCTTATCGCCGAAGCGCAAAGACTATTTCCAGTCACTTTATAAGTAACAGTTATTGCCTTTTTGACTTTTGATAGGATTACTGTTTTACTCACGTTCTTAGTTGACGCCTACTGTTGCAGTATAAAATTAATACCGGGCATTAGCTAAGATAAGTTGGCGGTTTTGAATACGCAATCGGATATAAGTGAACTTTATACTTTCAATTTTCAAAAGTGTACTAAATCTTTTGCGATCACCGCATCATAACGTTTCATAAACACTTTATTGTAGTAAACTTCGGGCAGATATTTTGAATCGTGTATATATTCCTTAATTGCCTGGTTTTTGGATACAGCTCGCGTATTTCCTACATGAGATCCGTCTTTATAAATAGCGTATAGCTTTAATCTATGAGTTTCCATAATACTATAAATATACAAAAATGACACTTATAGTCCGTTGACTTATAGTCAACATTGTATGAAATTGCTGCAATGAGCATCAAGGTTAATGTTGGGTTAAGAATTCGAGAATTAAGAAACCAAATAGGGATCTCACAGGAAGCTTTAGCTAATAAAGCTGAAATTGATAGAACCTATGTAACGGATGTCGAAAACGGTAGACGCAACATCTCTATAGAGAACTTAGAGAAGCTTGTGGAAGCACTCGGTGTTCACTTTAAAGATTTTTTTGACGCTCCTAATTTCAATAAATAATGGGAGCGTTCTATTCAAATACTATAGAAGGCTTTTTAGAAGAAGATTCTAAATCTATCATTGGCTCACTTGCTACACAATCTGGTTTAGCGGGTTTCTATCAGTTGTTACATTCTCAGACACTTTCTTGGGAGAGAGAAATTTCTGTTCTAAAATCCTCGCTTAAGTCGGCTATAAATGAAAGATCGGAAATTGCTGGCTTTGGCATTTTGTTAGAGTATCCAATTGCAAGGCGAGCAAAGCGGATCGATGTTGTAATAGTTGGAAACAACTTGATCATCGTTATTGAGTTTAAAGTTGGACAATCTCAATATCTGAACAATGATAAAGACCAAGTTTTAGATTACTGTTTAGATCTGAGAGACTTCCATTTTGAATCGAGAAATAAAATTATCGTTCCAGTTTTATTGGCAACAGATGGCGTAGCAATCGAGAGCTTAAAACCTGAGCACTTAGATTTAGTTAGAGAGTTGCGATTTGCCAACGCTAAAAATTTTACGGATGTAATCATTAAAATAGTCGAAAAAGGTGAAGACGTCAATAACAGTATTGATTTTAAACAATGGAATGATAGCGATTACGCCCCAACACCAACAATAATAGAAGCTGCACAAACCCTCTACGCCGGCAAATCTGTTGCAGAAATTGCTCAGTCACATGCGAGGAAAAAGAATTTAAAGCAGACCTCCGATGCCGTCGTTAACGCTATTAAGGCAGCCAAAGCGAACAATGAAAAAATAATATGTTTCATAACGGGAGTGCCCGGCGCTGGAAAAACACTAGCTGGTTTGAATATTGCACACGATAAAGCTTTTCAAGATCATGAAAAATCATTGGCGACGTTTTTATCCGGAAATGGCCCATTAATAAAAGTGTTGAGAGAGGCATTATCGCGTGATGCTTATAAAAAGCTTAAAAGATCGGAGACTTCTGCTAAGAAAAAAGAGAGCGATAGGATAATTTCATTTATCGAAAATGTACATAGATTTTTGGATCATTACTTTTCGGAAAAGGATAGAATACCAAATAACAAAATAGTAATTTTTGATGAAGCGCAACGCGCTTGGAATGCAGAACACTCTATGAGGAAATTCCAACGGAATTTTTCGGAAGCTGAAATGATGCTCGAAATAATGAGTAGACATAAAGATTGGTCTGTTATAGTAGCGTTGGTTGGCGGCGGCCAAGAAATTAATACAGGAGAAGCTGGACTGCCCGAATGGGGTAAAATCCTTGAACAAAAGTTTGAAGACTGGAAAGTGTATATATCACCCCAATTGAAAACGGGTAACCACAGTACAGGTAATCTTACACTTTTTGAACGAAGTCCTACAAACATGTCTATTATCGAAGATAAAGATCTGCACCTTGAGGTCTCTATCCGATCTTACAAAGCAGAGAAGTTATCACATTGGGTGAGTTTGCTTTTAACAAATCAATGTGATGAGGCAAAAGCTGTATTTGAAACAGAGCTCTCTAAATACAATATATTTATTACCAGAAACATAGACGAAGCGAAAAAATGGTTACGATCTAAATGTAAAGGAACCCGCAGAATGGGTTTAGTTGCAAGTTCTGGAGGTAGAAGGTTGCGGCCTTACGGTTTGGATGTAAAAGTACCGCTTGAAGAGGCAGAATGGTTTTTAAATGACAAGAACGATGTGCGGTCATCGTATTACTTAGAGATCCCAGCTACGGAATTTGGCATACAAGGGTTAGAATTAGATTGGGTTGGCTTGTGTTGGGATTTAGATTTGAGACGAGATAAAGATGGTTGGGACTTTAATGCTTTTAAAGGCACTAAATGGCAAAAGGTCAATAACTTAAATATGCAGAGCTTTATTATTAATAAATATCGTGTTCTGTTAACTAGAGCTAGAGAAGGCATGGTGATATTTATCCCTCCCGGCGATAAAGACGATCCTACAAGAAACCCAGAAACATATAATGCGATAGCGGATTATTTAATAGCTTGTGGAGTTATTCCTTTGTAGTTCGTCCGCCTCTAAAAACAGATGCTTACACTGCGCATCCATACATTGGTTAACCACCATTTGTAAATTAGTGTGGTAGAAACTAGCTATTAAATCAGTTCGTGTTCCACAATAAGGACAGGTGGTAGGTTGGTCTGTCATTAAAAAAATCATCATGAAAAATAGATAATCGTTTCAATAGCCACAATCGGATATAAGTGAACTTGCCCTAGATGCAAACAAGGGCGATAAGTAACTAGGCTATTGATTATCCTAAAAGCGATGCCTAGTTCATGAACGACTTAAATGATACTTGGGTAGCAACGGACTAATTGCCTTTCACCGGTAATCATCAAAGCCTAGACTTTACCATTGTTACCGCATTATACTCCGAAAACACATGCTTTATCAACCCCAAAAGGCACCATTATATCCTCATTTGGTAGTGTATCACCTGGAAAGTGGTAGCCAATAAACGTATAAAAATCCCAACCAACACCCTATAATTGGGCACGAAACTAATAGCGGGTGGCCATAAATTTGGAAACAAAGTCTTGAACCCTAGAGTTTCAAGTGCCTCAGAAAGAGCTTATTATAAAAACCCAGCGTTAAAATGGGTGAAAATCTGTTTCATTATTCAAAAAACAGCGCAATTTCAATAGTCTAATTATCAGCAAGTTAATCAAAAGTCTTGTTTCATTTTGTTTCACTCGTTTTTCACAAATCTCTGGTTAAAAGGATGTTAACTCGAAATCTTGTTTCACTTGTTTCATCTGTGTCACACACGCGTGAAACAACGAGACAGTTACTCCGCCACCGCTTTCTCTACCCTTATCCCTACATCACTTACTTCGCGCAGGGGGTTGTCGCGCATGTTTTGCTCTATAGTGAACGTATAGGTGCCCGCGGCAGGGAACTTGTAGTTGCGTTTAAAGGCGGTTTGGTAGCTATATATATTGCCAGATCCTTCGCCCAGCCATTCGCCGTCGGGGTTAGCCAGTCGCACTTCGTAGCGGGTGCCAATGGTGCTCAGCTTGGTAGCGGCGTTAGCCGGGTTGGTTTGTTGCACCAGCACAAACATATTGCTGTACTTGTAGTCGCCGGTTACACGCAGGTTGAGGTACAGGTTGTACGGTGCCTGCGCGTCGGTTATGTTTACGATATACTTGAGCTTATTGGTGTAGGCCCAGTTGCGGTTGCTTATTTGGGTGTTGGTGTCAATAACCGCGTTGGGGTCTGTACAGCCCGCGCCTGCCAGCATGATTGCAGCCAGCAGGGCGAGTGTGATATAATTTAAAGCATTCTTCATGACCTTTGTATATAGCAGCCCACACGGGGCCTATGCCGTTGGTGGGGTTTGCTGACTGCCGCCACCACCTTCGCCACCTATACCTTCGCCGCCTGCACCGCCGCGGTTACCTTCGCCACGGTTGCGGTTTCTGTTACGGTTGTTGCGGTTACGGCTATTGCCGGCGCTACCCTCTGGCCGCGGCCCTTGCGGGCGTTGCTGCTGTGGGTTGGCTGCACCTTCTGGTCGCGGGCCTTGCTGGCGCTGCGGGTTGTTGCCGCTACCACCTTCGGGCCTTGGTCCTTGCGGGCGCTGGTTGCTACCCTCGGGCCGCGCACTCTGTGGCCGCTGCTGATTACCACCTTCGGGCCGTGGGCGCTGTTGCTGCCGGCCACCTGCATTAGGTTGCCCGCCTGCGTCGGCCTGGCGCGGTTGGTTGTTGTTTGAAGTGCCGCCGTTCGGGTTATTAGGGTTGGGCTTGCTTCGGGTATTGCCATTACGGCTCTTCTTGTTCTTGTTACGATCGTCCAGACGGGTCAGGCTATCCTGACCTACTACGTTCTCGTAGTCAGGCGCCTTTTCGATCTCTTCTTCCAGCTCTACAAACTCCACCAAATCATCGGGCAATACGCCGTCGCGGTTCATTTGCTGCACCTCTTTAACACGCGCCAGTGGCACCGGGATCCAGGCTTCTTCGCCCGCGAAACTGAACCACATCTGCTTTTTAAAGATGTCGGTCTTTTGCAGGCGCGCATCGCCACGGCCGGTTTTAAGGTAGTTTACATTATCGGGGATGTGCTTTAACGCATCCATATAAGTATCCAGCTCGTAGTTTAAGCAGCACTTTAGTTTGCCGCATTGCCCGGCCAGTTTCAAGGTATTAAGCGACAGGTTTTGATACCGCGCTGCGGATGTTGACACGGTTTTAAAGTCTGTTAACCAAGTTGAACAGCAAAGCTCGCGACCGCATGAGCCTATACCACCCAAGCGGCTGGCTTCCTGGCGCATGCCTATCTGTCGCATCTCGATACGGATGCGGAAGTTCTCGGCCATTTTCTTGATCAGCTCGCGGAAATCTACGCGACCCTCGGCCGTATAATAGAATGTCGCTTTGCTTTTGTCGGCTTGGTAGTCTACGTCGCTTAGCTTCATAGACAGGTTAAGGCTCAGCGCCAGTTTGCGTGCGCTGTGCATGGTTTCCCACTCCATATCCTTGGCGGCTTTCCACTTGTCTACATCGGCAGCGGTAGCGCGGCGATAGATCTTTTTCAGCACATCCTCCTCCTTAACGCGACGCTTGGTCATTTGCATGCGCACCAATTCGCCGGTTAACGATACGTGGCCAATGTCATAACCACCGGTAGCGGCTTCAACAACTACCAGGTCGCCGTTTTCAAGGTAAACGTTATCTATATTTTGATAGAACTCTTTACGCGAGCCCTTAAATTTAATCTCTATGATTGAGAACGGCTTATAATTTACCGGCAGGTCCATGTGCGACAACCAGTCGTACACGTCCAGTTTACTGCAACCGCCCGTTTGGCATGAGCCATTACTTTTGCAGCCAGCCGGCGAGCATCCGCCCCCCGTTGAACAACTTCCACATCCCATAATTTAGTTCGATATATATTGATTCCCTTGCGGGCTTGTTTTCAGTTTCAAAAAACTCATAATTTGTAAAGATACATCTAAAAATAAAATTTTAGGGTTTGCATTTCTTTCTACGTGATAATGTGCCTTTTCCAGCTCTGAGGTGATAGCCTCATTCATGTCAAGGTTCATTATAGCGGTGAGTTTTTGGGCGGTCTCCAGTTCGGTAGCGGGCAGGTGCACCAGTTCGCCGGCACCGGCTATCAGCAGACAGCACTCGCGGATAAAGCTTATGCCATAGCGGATAAAGTTTTTCTGATTTTCTCGCCCCATCTTAGCTAGTCCGTCAACAAATGCTACCAGCTCTATACCTTTATTACCAAAACATAAACGCAGCCATTGCACAAATAGCGTATGATAACTTTTGTTATCCTGCTGTAACATTAACAGCGCGTCGGTTAAGTTGCCGTTGCTCAGATAGGCAATTTCGGCGGCTGCGCTTTCTGTTTGGTGCCGATGGTTGATCAGTTCGGCTTTAATATCCTCGTAGGTCAACGCAGGCACTTTTATCAATTGGGTACGTGACAAGATGGTATTCAGGATCTGATCCTGATTTTGAGCCACCAGCAAAAAAAGCGTGTTAGGCTGAGGCTCTTCAATGATTTTTAGTAAGGCGTTGCCTTCTTTATCCAAATATTCTGGCAGCCACAGGATGATGATTTTATACTCAGACTCAAACGGTTTAAAGCTCAGTTTTTTGATGATTTGGTGGCACTCGGCAATGTTAATGTTGGCTTGCTTATTCTCGGCTTCCAAATATCCGCGCCAAATGTCGAGGTTTAGATAAGGCCAGGCTAAGAAAGCATCGCGCCATTGTTCAATAAAAGTAACAGCCGTGTCGTCTTTATGCTTGGCGAAGAACGGGTACGAAAAGTGCAGGTCAGGGTGAGCCAGTTTTTGATACTTGCGACATGAAGAACATTCGCCGCATGAGTCGTCAGCCTGCTTATCCAGGCACGACAAATATTGCGCATAAGCAATTGCTAACGCCAAACTCCCTGATCCCTCAGGCCCTAAAAATAGCTGCGCATGGCTAACCCGGTTCTCTGTCACCGAATTAATTAAGCGCTGCTTTATGGCGGCCTGCCCCACTATTTGTTTAAATTGCATTGGTGCAAATTAGCAATTTGAGATGAGATGTAGGGATATCAGCACAGAAAACTGTAAAGAATAGTTGCCATGATGAACCAAAAGCTTTCTTGAAATGATTCAGACGTCCGGCAGATGATGCCACAGGTTGCGGACGAACACTCTCACTAATGATTTCTCCATTCCGCCGCAAACTTAACCTTTCAGCTTTCACATCAAAACGTTACTTTTGCAAACTTTACAAAATAGGTTACTATGTTAAGAACACATACTTGCGGCGAATTAAATATCAGCCATTTAGGGCAGAAGGTTGATTTATGCGGATGGGTACAGAAATCGCGTGATTTAGGCGGCACTACTTTTATTGATGTGCGCGACCGTTATGGTTTGACACAGTTGGTGCTAAATACTGATAATGATGATACTTTGCGCGAAACCAGCCGCGGCTTGGGCAGAGAGTTTGTAATTAAGGTTACCGGTACTGTTATTGAGCGTACTAACAAAAACCCTAAGCTATCTACAGGCGATATTGAAATTGCTGTTGAAGCTATAGAAGTGTTGAACGCGGCTAAAATTCCGCCATTTTTAATTGAAGACGATACCGATGGCGGCGAAGAGCTGCGTGCCAGGTACCGTTACCTTGATTTGCGCCGTAACCCGATACGTAACAACCTGGTATTGCGTCATAAAATGGCTCAAGAAGTACGTAAATATCTTGATGGACTTGACTTTATTGAGGTTGAAACCCCGGTGCTGATTAAATCAACGCCCGAAGGAGCGCGAGATTTTGTGGTGCCAAGCCGCATGAACCCGGGCGAGTTTTACGCCTTGCCGCAATCGCCGCAAACATTTAAGCAGTTGCTGATGGTAAGCGGCTTTGACCGTTATTTTCAGATTGTTAAATGTTTCCGTGATGAGGATCTGCGTGCCGACCGTCAGCCTGAGTTTACGCAGATTGACTGCGAAATGGCTTTCATTACGCAGGAAGATATATTGAACATATTTGAAGGCTTAACCCGCCACCTGTTCAAAACCATTAAAGGTGTCGAGTTTGAAAACTTCCCGCGCATGCAATATGCTGATGCGATGCGTTTATATGGGTCAGACAAACCGGATATCCGTTTCGGGATGCAGTTTGTTGAACTGAATGACATTGTAAAAGGCAAAGGCCTGGGCCTTTTTGATAATGCAGAGTTGGTTGTTGGTATTAATGCCAAAGGTTGTGCCGACTATACCCGCAAGCAAATTGATGAGCTTACTGACTTTTTAAAACGCCCGCAAATTGGCGCTACCGGCATGATCTATTGCCGTTATAGTACTGACGGCACTCTCAAATCATCAGTAGATAAGTTTTATAACGAGGATGACCTGACTAATTGGGCAGCTGCATTTAATGCCGAGCAGGGCGATTTGATGCTGGTACTAGCCGGACAGACAGACAAAGTGCGCAAGCAATTAAACGAGTTGCGTTTAGAGATGGGCAGCCGTTTGGGCTTACGCGACAAAAATACTTTCGCGCCATTATGGGTGCTTGATTTCCCGTTATTGGAGTGGGACGAGGAGAGCGGACGTTACCACGCTATGCACCATCCGTTCACCTCGCCAAAGCCGGAGGATATTGATAAACTGGATACTGCGCCGGGCGATGTACGTGCAAACGCGTATGATTTAGTACTGAATGGTACGGAGATTGGTGGTGGTTCTATAAGGATCCACGACCGTGCTTTGCAGTCGTTAATGTTTAAGCATTTAGGTTTTAGCGCCGAAGAAGCTCAAAAACAATTTGGCTTTTTAATGGAGGCGTTTGAGTATGGTGCACCGCCGCATGGTGGTATTGCGTTTGGCTTTGACAGATTGTGCTCTATATTTGCCGGGCTGGATTCTATCCGCGATGTGATGGCTTTCCCGAAAAACAACTCGGGTCGCGATGTGATGATCGATTCACCGTCGACTATTGCAGATGCTCAGTTGAATGAATTGAAAATAAAGACTGCCCTATAACAGCGGGCTTATAATAGTTTTTAGCCTTAGCCGTTAAGCTAATTAACGGCTAAGCAGCATTTGTTTTTCGGCAAATGCTAAAAAGTGTTAAAATTTAAAGCTATCACATATTTTTAAGTATTGTTGCAAGAGAAAATATCCGCATGAAAAAATACCTTACGTTGCTTTGCCTTTTAGTTATCGGTTTATCGTCATGCCAAAAAGTTTACACCAGTAAACTTAAGGTTACCCAGGCCGAAATAGATGACCAAAAAATACAGGATTATATAGCAGCTAATAACATCACCGGCGCTGTTAAAGATCCAACCGGTATTTATTACAAGATCTTAATCCCGGGTACTACACCAAACCCTGTAAGCAACTCAATAGTGAAAGTTACTTATGCGCTTACGTTCTTAAACGGCGTTACCATTGGTAATGTTGAAGGACAGACCGCGCAGCTAACCACTTTTATTAGAGGTGTGCAAATAGCGCTACCAAAAATGGGCACCGGTGGCCGTATGTTGTTACTTGTACCATCGGGCCTTGCCTATGGAGCGGTGGGTAGCAGTAATATACCAGAAAACTCTATACTTAATTATACGCTCGATTTAAACGGGATAGCTAACTAGCGTTAATACGTGCGCATACTTAAAATGAAAATCATTAACATGAAAAAATACTTTTTACTATTCTGCATACTCACTCTTGCGCTTTCGTCCTGCAGAAAAAAGATAGACGATACGGTATTTGATGCTGCGGCCCAGGCTGTTGTTGATGATCAAATTTTGCTAGATTATTTTTTGCTGAATGGTATCCCCAAACCGGTCAAAGATCCATCGGGTCTGTATTATACCATAGTTGATCCGGGTACCGGGCCAAAACCAACTGTTAGCTCTAATATCACCGTTGAATATCATGTATACAATACTGATAACACAGAGGTAGATCAATCGGCAAGCCATTACTTTGCGCCATTAGACGGCTTAATAGATGCTTGGCGCATCGCGATACCTAAAATTGGTAAGAGTGGTACCATATTATTATACGCGCCATCTGGTCTGGCTTACGGCCCACAGGGTAACGGTAACATAGGCGCTAACAAGGTGCTATTGTTTAAAATAACACTACAGGGCTTTAATAATTAGCCCACAGCTGGTTAGTTTATCTTCTTAAAAATATAGGGGTCGGTTTCAACAAAATCGGCCACTTTTATTTTAACCCCAGTCACTTTGTTGCCCTGAACAGTAAAGGGAAACACCGTTTTGCCATATATCGGGTCTGAAAAATTCGCAAAGAACCTATTACCGCCTAAAGGCTGCAATTTTACAAACATGCGGTTATGATGCTCAAAGCGCGCTTCCAGATCATTGTTCTCTCCGCGAATTATCTCCAGGTTGCCGTATAGCTCATGATGATATTTACCTGTATAGCTATTTATGGCCATTGCCGGGCGTAAATTTAATAGCACACTATCCTTTAGTTTTTTAACAACCCGCTGTTCATCGGCAGCGTTTTTTTTAAAATTGGCCAGGTAGGTTTCACTGTAGTTGCGGAATGGTTGCTTAAAGTAGGCATCCATAATTTCCCAGCGCAAAGCTTCATACAGCGCGTTTTGATCTGTATTTGTTAAAATGATGATGCCCAAATTATCTTGCGGCACAAGGGTTACAGAGGATACAAACCCCGTTACCCCACCATCATGCATAATGATGCGGTGCCCCGAATAATCTTGTAGAAACCAGCCTAAGCCGTAAAGCTCATAGTTAGTTTCGCCGTTTAAATGACGTTTGCTGGCAACAAAATCTTGGGGCTTGCGGGTTTCTAAAATAGCGCCTTCGGGTATCACCTGCTTTACACCGACTTTACCATTATTGAGCTGGGCCAAAACCCACTTACTCATATCGCTTATAGATGATGATATGCTCATGGCCGCTGCCATGCCATCCATTTGCGCATAAGGCACGGCGCTTAGCCGCTCATCAATCAAAGTATGGGGGACAGCCTTGTTGAATGATTTTGGAAGATCGGCTGATAATGCCAATGTATTGCTCATGCCCAGCGGGGCAAATATTTTCTCTTTTAAGTAAGCTTCCCAGCTTTTATCCGCTACTTTGGGTATTACCTCGCCTGCAGTTAAAAATGCAGCATTGGTATAGCCCCATTTGGTGCGAAATGGATAAGTCGCTTTTAAGCCGCCTAGCTTGTCGATAATCTGGGCGCGAGTTAGTTTGCTGTTGTAAAAGGCGAAGTCGCCCTGGAAGGTTTTAAAGCCCAAACGATGGCAAAGCAGGTCGCGCAAGGTAGTCTGTTCGGCAGCCAATTTATTTTCAAGCTTAAAGTTGGGCAGATATTTGGTAACGTGGTCATCCAGGGATAGTTTTTTATCCTCCTGCAGCATAGCAAGGGCGGTAGCCGTAAAAGCCTTGGTGTTACTGCCTATCATAAACAAGGTGCTCTCGTCAACCTTTTGATCGGGTAATCCAAGCTCTTTTATGCCATAGCCTTTCATTAACACAATACGGTTATCTTTAACAATACAAACCGCCACCCCCGGTATGCGCCAGTTGGTTAAGGCCCGGTTAATGTATTGATCAAGGCTATCAGGTATAAACCTTGATCGGTTTACATTTTGGGCATTACTTAAGTTTGATAAAAAGAGGCAGGTAAATACGGCAGCAAGAAACCTTTTCATGATAAATGACGGGATATATTAACAGCTACTAATTTAAACGAAAAATTGTGTCAGAGATTATTTTTCTATAATTTACCTTTCCAAAATAACATAGTCGATATTTACCAAATAACAATAAAGCCCCGCTGATTGCTCAGACGGGGCTCATGTTTTACTATATTGATTGTTTAATTGGGGGCTAATATGTAATGTCAGTACTGTCCATATCTTCGGTCGACTTTGTAACATGCTTTGGGAAGCTATCCTGTTCAAAGTCAGTTTTACGGCCTAACATCGTAAAGTTTTCGGCAACTACTTCGGTAGTATATTTTTTAATACCTTCTTTATCCTCAAAACTGCGGGTGCGCAATTTGCCTTCGATATATACCAGCTTGCCTTTTTGTAAAAATTTAGCAGCTACATCTGCCAGGCTGCGCCATAATACAATGTTGTGCCACTCGGTTTGTTCAACCTTTTTTCCATCCTTACCAAATGTCTCTGAGGTAGCCAGGGGAAAACTCGCGACAGAAACACCTCCTTCTAGTTGGCGCACCTCAGGGTCTTTACCTAAGTGGCCAACAAGTATCACTTTATTTATTCCAGACATAGTTTAAATTGTACGGGATAAAAGTAAATATTTATTTCTAATTTAAAAAATTATCTAAGAATATAAAAAGGGGTTTGGGTAAGGGGTGTTTTTGTAGATTCTCTACTTTTACGAAAACCCAATTCGGACTCATTTTTACAGGTTTGTAGGTCAATGTAATAAACCTTATGTATAAATGCTGATGTGTTAATATGTGTTTCGTCACTTCACTCGCCGTGCTGATCTTAACATCATGTCCGAAGTTTTCAGTACTCGTGGGAATAACAAGTAGCTCATCAAGCGACAATAATTCGGAGGTTTCTACCATCGGCAGGTCATACATATTAGCCCATATATCGCCTTCGCCGCGTTTATTCATTAATATCTCATCCCCATTTGTAAATAAAAAGTAATTAATAAAGCGCTGTTTTATACTCAATTTTTTGAGTTTAACGGGTAGCGCAGCGGTAGCATTATACTTAAAGGCATAACACGCCAATCGTATAGGACATATGCCGCAGGCCGGGTTCTTAGGTTTGCACAGCATAGCCCCAAACTCCATTATAGCCTGGTTATGCACCGCCGGCTTTTTCTTATTAAGAAAATCGGTCGCTGTGGCCTGAAAGATCTTTTTACCCCCCGTGCTGTTAATAGGCTCGGCAATGCCAAAGTATCGCGCCAACACCCTGTAAACATTTCCGTCGACAACAGCCCGTAGTTCATTGGCAGCAAACGACGCGATAGCCGCCGCGGTATACTCGCCTATACCTTTAAGTTTTATCAATTCATCATAAGTAGTGGGGAAAGTGCCGCCATATTCGTCGCGTACCATTCTGGCCGTCTTTAACATGTTTCGCCCGCGAGAATAATAGCCAAGCCCTTGCCATAAGCGTAATACCTCGTCCTCATCAGCAGCGGCAAAATCATTAACGGTTGGATATTTTTCTGCAAAGCGATTAAAATAAGGCAAGCCCTGCCCTACCCTGGTTTGCTGTAATATTACTTCAGATAGCCAAATAATATAGGCGTCAGTAGTATGCCGCCAGGGCAAGTCGCGCTTGTTTTCGAGGTACCATTTTATAAGCTCGTCAGAAAAATCCATGAGCATCAAATTTAGGCGATTAATGGCTTAACTATATGGTGTTTGTAAAGATAATGTAGTACTTTTTAAGCTATATAAAAAAAACTCAGTAATAATTTCGCCTTTTAGGAATAAAGCGATACTTTTGCAACCCCAAATAAGTTAAGTAATTACAAAATTAATAAAGGAAAATCAGATATGACTAAAGCAGAAATTATAACTGAAATCTCGTCTAAAACAGGAATTGAGAAGGTTGATGTACAGGAAACAGTAGAGGCGTTTTTTAAGGTTATTAAGAACTCTATGGTTGGCGGCGAGAACGTTTACGTGAGAGGGTTTGGAAGTTTTGTGGTAAAAAAGAGAGCTAAAAAAACTGCACGTAACATCTCCAAAAATACTGCTATAATCATCCCTGAGCATTTTGTACCTAGCTTTAAACCGGCTAAAACTTTTGTTGAGAAAGTTAAAACGGGTAACAAAACCACAAGCGCCAAATAAGCATACGTAATGAATAAGAAACAAATAACCCTGATTGTAGCCACATTGGCTGTTGTTGGCTATTTGTATTCATTACCCGTTAAAGGCTTAATAAAAGCAAGCGAACCGCATGACAAAGCTGCCTCATCTGCCCCCGTGGCTGGTAAGGCAGCTTTAAATGTAAATGCGGCTACTGTATCAGAGCCTGCAAGAGCAGCCATAGGCGAAGGCCTGGCGGCAACAATTATTAAACTGGAAGAGGAATTGGCAAACGCGTCAAGCGATGCTGATAAAGTTTCTATCCAGAAAAAGCTGGCAAAGCAATGGGAGGATGTTAATCAACCTGCGCCTGCAGCATTTTATTACCAGGCTGTAGCCCGCAAGGACAACAGCTTTGACGCATGGCTAAGCGCGGGTAACCGCTTTAACGATGCTGTTAAACTTGAGCAAGACACCGCAATAGCGCCCGCATTTGTTACCGGCGCTGTTGAAGCGTTTAAAGGTGCCCTTAAACTTAAGCCCGAAAATTTAGAGGCTAAAACAGGTTTAGGGGTTGCTTATGCAAACGGTGGAGCAAGTAGCCCTATGCAGGGTATTACTTTGCTGCGCGAGGTTATTGCTAAAGACCCTAAAAATTTGAGTGCTAACCTTAATTTAGGTTTGCTCTCCATGAAATCGGGCCAATATGATAAGGCTGTTGATCGTTTTAAAACGGTTATATCAGTTAAACCATCAATTGAAAGTTATTTTTACCTGGCCGAAACTTATAAACAGTTAGGGCGGAAAACTGAAGCTGTTGCAGCTTACGAAAAATGTAAAGATTTGATACCCGACCCGGTTTTTGGCAAGCGTATAGATCAATATATCAAGGAATTAAAAAATTAATACACATTAAAAAATTATTATTATGCCGAGCGGTAAAAAACGTAAAAGACACAAAATGGCTACCCACAAACGCAAAAAGCGTTTAAGAAAAAACAGACATAAAAAGAAATAAGGTCGCTTTTTAAGCACCTTATTTTTCGCCTTTTAGGCAATTATTGTTTTGTTTTTACCCCTATAGTAAGAAATTACAACGCGGCGGTTTATGCCGTTGCGTTGCTAAAGAAATGGAGTAGCAGTTGATAAAGGAATTAATTATCGATTCATCCCCTAACGGGGCTACCATTGCATTATTACAGGATAAACAACTTGTAGAGCTACACAAAGAGCAGATTAGCAACAATTATACTGTTGGTGATATTTATTTAGGCCGCATTAAAAAAATTATGCCCAGCCTAAATGCTGTGTTTGTTGATGTAGGCTATGAGAAGGATGCATTTTTGCATTATCTTGATCTTGGTCCGCAGGTGCAATCGCTCCTGAAACTGGCCAAGCAAGTGCGTGGTGGAAGTTATCAGGCTAAGCTGTTAGATAATTTTAAGCTTGAAGAAGATATAAGCAAGGGAGGTAAGATATCTGATATCCTTACCAAAAACCAGCTTATACCTGTGCAGATAGCCAAGGAGCCCATTTCAACGAAGGGCCCCCGCTTAAGTTCAGACTTATCTATAGCAGGCCGGTATGTGGTATTAGTACCATTTTCTGAGGTTGTATCGATATCTAAAAAGATAAAGAGCAACACGGAGCGTAATCGTTTGCGCAAAATTATTGAGAGCATAAAGCCTAAAAACTTTGGTGTCATCATTCGCACAGTTTCCGAGAGCAAAGGTGTTGAAGAGATGCAGAAGGACCTGCTTGATCTGGTATCAAAATGGGAGGCTTTTGTGACCCGACTACCGGCTGTCGAGCCGGGTAAAAAGGTATTGGGTGAAATTGGCCGTACGTCGACCATCCTTAGGGATATATTGAACCCTGATTTTCAGAACATATATCTTAACGACGGTACACTGTACGAGGAAGTTAAGCAATATGTAAAAGATATTTCGCCTGACCTGGAGAGCATCGTTAAGCTGCATAAGCACAAAGAACCTTTGTTTGAACACTTTGGTGTGGACAAGCAAATTAAAGGAGCTTTTGGAAAAACAGTAAATCTTGCCGGCGGCGCTTACCTGGTTATTGAGCATACGGAAGCCCTGCACGTTGTTGACGTTAACAGTGGTAACCGTACAGCTAATAAAGAAAATCAGGAAGATAACGCCTACCAGGTAAATCGCGAGGCGGCTAAAGAAATTGCGCGTCAGCTGCGCCTGCGCGATATGGGTGGTATTGTTGTGATTGACTTTATTGACATGCACAAGCCAACCAACCGTAAGGACTTATTTGACTACCTGCGTGCCGAAATGGCGCTTGACCGTGCTAAGCATACTATTTTGCCGCCAAGTAAATTTGGCCTGGTGCAAATAACCCGCCAGCGTGTTAGGCCCGAAATGAATATTGTTACCACCGAGGTTTGCCCGTCATGCCATGGTACAGGTACCATACGCCCAACGATTTTGTTGTTAGATGATATTGAAAATAACTTCAATTATGTACTGACAGAGCAAAATGAAAAAGGAATTACCCTTTGTGTGCACCCTTATATTGAGGCCTATATCAGGCAGGGATTAGTTACCCGCCAAATGAAATGGTACTTTAAATATAATCAATGGATAAAAGTAAAAAGTAACCCGGCATATCAGATAACCGAGTTCCACTTTTTCTCATCAAAGGACGAAGAGATTAAATTATAAGTGTGCGATTGTTCATATTTAAAAGAGCCGATGTTTCACATCGGCTCTTTTTGTTTTAAGCCGATATCATGCGGTCATCGCAATACAGATCGAGCAATGCTAATTAATTTAGCAAACCCCTTTGCCGTTTTCAAATAAATCTGCACATTTGCACATCCGCATATCTGCATATCAACAAACAATGGCTAAATCTAAAATAGCGTATTTCTGTCAAAGCTGTGGCTTCGAGTCGGCTAAATGGTTGGGTAAATGCCCATCATGCCAGCAATGGAACACCTTTGTTGAAGAGGTAATTGAAAAGGATGCTAAAGCTGTACCCGCCTGGAAAGTCAGTACCAGCACCACTCAGCAACGCGCCAACAAACCTGTAGAGGTATCAAACATCACCTTTACCGAAGAGGAGCGACTCCTTACGCCAGACAAAGAATTCAACCGTGTATTGGGCGGCGGCATTGTTCCCGGTTCATTAGTGCTGATAGGGGGCGAGCCGGGCATAGGCAAGTCAACGTTGATGCTGCAACTTGCACTAAATATGCCTAACCTTAAAGTGCTTTACATATCAGGCGAGGAAAGCGAAAAGCAGATCAAGATGCGGGCGGAGCGATTAAGTGACCTGAAGCCCCAGGGCGTTAAATCCGAAATCAAGAATTCGACTTCCGATATCAAACAGGGTGCCTGCTACATACTTACCGAAACATCCACCCAAAACATATTTAAGCAGATAGAGGAGCTGGAGCCCGACCTTGTGGTGGTTGACTCGATACAGACCCTGCATTCTTCGCATATAGATTCTACGCCGGGCAGCGTGTCGCAAGTGCGCGAGTGTACGGCCGAGTTGTTGCGTTTTGCAAAGGAGAGCGCTACACCGGTATTTTTGATTGGCCACATTACCAAAGACGGTATGATAGCCGGCCCCAAGATATTAGAACACATGGTTGATACTGTTTTGCAATTTGAGGGTGACCGTCATCATGTTTATCGAATATTGCGGACAGTTAAAAACCGATTTGGATCATCATCAGAGCTAGGCATCTATGAGATGCTGGGCGAAGGCTTACGCGAGGTGTCTAACCCATCAGAGATCTTATTATCTCAACGCGACGAACCTTTAAGCGGTATTACCATATCAGCCACTTTAGAGGGCATGAGGCCGATGCTGATTGAAACGCAGGCATTGGTGAGCACATCGGTATATGGCACGCCCCAGCGTAACGCAAATGGCTTTGACGCCAAGCGCATGAGCATGCTGCTTGCCGTACTTGAAAAGCGCTGCGGTTTTAAACTTGGCGCACAGGACGTTTTCCTTAACATCACCGGCGGCATCAAGGTAGAGGATCCGGCTATTGACCTGGGGTTGGCGGCTGCCATTATATCGTCATACCAAAACATACCCATTCCCACAAAAACCTGCTTCGCGGGCGAAATTGGATTGTCCGGCGAGATCCGTGCGGTTAACCGTGTAGAGCAACGCATTGCCGAGGCGCAAAAATTAGGCTTTGAACAGATTTACATTTCTAAATACAATATGCCATCGGCAGCGCAAGCCAAAAAACGCATGGATTTATCTCGCTACACCATTGAGATTAAAATGGTAGCAAATATCGAAGATGTATTTGAATTGTTGTTTGGATAGGGGAATGCCAATATTCGAAACACGAGAGCCGACCTGTATAACAGAAGTCGGCTCTCGTTTAATATCAATATTATAAATACTTACTGCACTGCGACTGTAACTTTGCGGATAGCATTGTTGTTAAAGTCGGCTACGTATAAATTTCCCTGAGTATCAATAGTAACTGATTGCGGACTGTTAAAACGTGCGGCAGCACCCACGCCATTTACGTAACCCGTTGTGTTGGCCGCGCCGGCAATAACGTATAACACCATGTCTTTAGTTATTTCAAGTATACGTCCGCCAGTTTCTGTTATGAACAAGTTGCCCTGAGCATCCATAACCAAACCGGTAGGGTTGCCAATTAGCGTTGAAAAATAGATACCGCCTGCGTAAGTAGATACATCGCCTTTAGGAGTAATTTTGCGGATAGCTTTGTTTTTATAATCGGCAACGTAAATATTGTCCGCGGCGTCTTTGGTCATGGCAACCGGGTAGTTAAAGTAAGCCGATGTGCCGTTCGCATCATTATAGCCTGGTACGTTTGTTTGCACATAGCCGGTTGGAGCTACGTATCCTGCAAAAGTACTGGTAACGCCCGCTGAAGTAATTTTACGGATCAGGTTGTTGCTTCTGTCAGCAACGAATAGGTTTCCGGAAGCGTCAACAACCGTAGCGCTCGGATTATAAAATTGAACTACACTGCCTTCGCCATTTTTATAGCCGGGTATGCTTGTCCCGGCAAGCGTACTAACATCACCGGCTGCTGTCATTTTGCGAATGACATTGTTACCTAAATCTGCAAAGTAAACGTTGCCTTGCGCGTCAAAAGCAAAACCTTTAACACCATAAAACTTAGCTTGGCTTATCGCACCATTTGTAAGGCCAATAACAGCATCATTAGTGGTGTTTGTATAGCCGGTTAATGAAATAGTACGTATAGAATTGTTAAAGGAGTCGCCTACATAAAGTAAATTCGACACCGGGTTAAATGCAATAGCGTTAGGCGCGTCAAACAACGCCGACGTGCCGATAGTAGAATTAACAAAGCCGGCTCTCCCTGTTGGGCTGCCTGCAAATGTGGTTACTGTGCCTCTTGGCACGGCAGCAGTAGTATTAGTTTTAAAAGTAGTAACACTGCTGTAGCCTGTGCCACCATCACTAATAGCATATGCCCTGATGTAATAAGTAGTATTAGCAGCAAGGCCGGTAATCTGGGTTATCCAACTGGCAGCCAGCGTATCTTTTACAAAGGTGTCGCTAAGGGTTGGCTTTTGATTAGACGAGCTGTAGCAAATACCAACTTCTTTTATAAAATTTGAGGTGCCAATGCGGCCGCCTACCACTACAGAGCTTGTAGTTAACTCGCTAAATACAGGGTTAATAACAGGCTCGGGGATTGGTGCAACCGGGGTTTCGCCTTTCTTACAGCCGGTAACAAATGCCATAGCGGCAATAAAAAGGATAATTAAAAAAGTGCCTTGTAGCGATTTTTTCATACTTGTATTAGTTTAATTCGTCCCCGGCGGTTCCTTTTCCGGCTAGCTTCACATTTTTTATGCGGATGCAAAGATAGTTGTTTATTAATTTTTAAATATAGTTTATTGGCTGCTATTTAGATGCAACCCTACAGGTAAAGATCTGTTTTTAACATAATTTAACAGCCTAATTGCTATTTTGCATTCAACGCCTTAATAACGTACTGCGACCAAACCAATGCAGCTGGTTGGGTGTTGATAAATGCATGAGATACTTGATCTTACTGATAGTAACCTGCTGCGCCCTAGCCGCATCGGCACAAAAAAAGCCTATGCCGCATGGTATGGTTTACGGTAATAAGCCCGACACTAGCAATATTGTGCCTGCCAACAGGGTTGAAGCTTTTATGGATAAAAAAGTACGCATCAGCAGCACCGTACGTGGCAAAGTGATAAGAGTGACTAAACCAAAGGGCGGCTGGTTTGAGGTTGACGCCGGCAACGGCAAAATTATAGCAGCGCATTTTAGAGACTACAACGTAACTACACCTGTTGAATTAAAAGGTAAAATAGTATTAATAGAGGGCGTGGCCCAAAAGCAATTTGAAGCAAGCGGTAAAGCAAAAACCGGCATTAAAATAGATCCCAAACGAAGATTGACATTTGAGGTTAAGGGGCTGATGGTTGAAAAATAACGAGGGCGGCCTGCATAAAAAAGCCCCATCTGCACAATTGTGAGGATGGGGCTTTGTATTTGATGATAATGAAGCTACGCCAAAGCGGACTCTATTTGTCTTTGGTTTATAAATAGCTCGCGTACTTTTTGTTCAACATGCTTTCGGTTTACAGAGGGTGTGCCTTTGCGTCCCTTCAAGTGGTTGTCTCTAACGATCTTTGCCACCAGGTCGCCTACCGTTTTCACATTTAGCTCGTTACAAAACCTGGCAGATAGCTTATAACCTGCCGCTGCCAAAATTAAACCAACCGCGCCCACAGCACCATAGAAAAAGCAAGCTATTAAAGAGCCGGCAAATAATATGGCTAATACGGCAGTAACCCATGGCTTCGGTTGCAAAATATTCATCTTTAAACCCAGCTCGGCCTCTAACTGCTCAATCATCTTTGCCCTGTTTTCGCAAGGGAAAATGGCTTTAACCCTGCAGGCAGGGGTGATCTCGCTTTTGCGACACGGCGATACCGCCATAAAAGCGTTTCTGAACCTATAAAAAGCCTGCTGTGTGGTGCAACCCTCGGCGTGGCTATGTTTCATTTCATTACAGATCGTGTCACACAGATCATCTAAAGAAACCACCTTTTTCAAATCATCGCTCTTAAGTTTAATGTTAAAAGAGCGCTCTATATTTAGCAACGCATCGCCCGCCTTTTCTGCTTGGATGGCTGTTAACAAATCAATATTCAAACTCATTCTTAATCTCTAAATCCAGTGCAATTACTTGCTCAAATACATTGACTTTTCCTTATACAAGTGTCTGAAATATGGATCTTCCAGGTTGGGGATAAAGCGTATAGCTTCGCCGGTTGACTTCATTTCAGGGCCCAGTTGTTTTTCAACTTCAGGGAACTTGTCGTAAGAGAAAACAGGCTCTTTTATAGCATAGCCTTTTAGCTTGCGCACTATGGTAAAATCTTTCAATTTATTAGCGCCTAACATTATTTTAGCAGCAATGTTAATGTAAGGTACATCATATGCTTTGGCGATAAACGGCACCGTGCGTGATGCGCGGGGGTTAGCCTCAATTACATACACTTCTTCGTTTTTAATGGCAAATTGGATGTTCAATAAACCGCGTACATCTAAAGCTCTCGCAATTTTGGCGGTGTACTCTTCCATTTTATTAATAACTGTTTCAGACAAATCAAACGGCGGTAATACCGCGAAAGAGTCCCCCGAGTGGATACCGGCAGGCTCAATATGTTCCATTAAACCAACAATGTGCACATCGTCGCCGTCGCTGATAGAATCAGACTCCGCTTCTGACGCGCGATCAAGGAAGTGGTCAATCAATACCCGGTTGCCCGGCAGGTTTTTTAACAGACTAACCACCGCTTTTTCCAGGTCTTCGTCGTTAATAACAATGCTCATGCCTTGTCCGCCTAATACATAGCTAGGGCGAACCAACACAGGGTAACCAACTTGGTTAGCAACTACCAGCGCTTCTTCAGCACTTTCGGCAACGCCATATTTGGGATAAGGGATTTCAAGTTCTTTTAACAGGTCAGAAAAACGGCCGCGATCTTCGGCAATGTCCATGTTATCAAACGATGTACCGATGATCTTAATGCCATGCTCATGCATTTTCTCGGCCATCTTTAAAGCGGTTTGGCCACCTAACTGAACAATTACGCCCTCAGGTTTTTCCAGCTCAATAATTTCGCGCACGTGCTCCCAGAACACCGGCTCAAAATATAGCTTATCGGCCATGTTAAAGTCGGTTGATACCGTCTCAGGGTTACAGTTAATCATAATGGCTTCGTAACCAGCCTCTTTGGCTGCTAACAAACCGTGTACACAGCTATAATCAAACTCAATGCCCTGGCCAATCCGGTTAGGGCCCGAGCCTAATACAATGATCTTTTTCTTATCAGATGCTATTGACTCGTTCTCGCCTTCGTAAGTAGAATAGTAGTAAGGCGTTTTTGCCGGGAACTCGGCAGCACAGGTGTCAACCATTTTGTAGACACGTTTTATGCCCAGCTCTTTACGGCGCTGGTAAACATCCTCTTCGGTAGTATTATTATGCAGAACGTAAGCAATCTGCGCGTCAGAAAAACCTTTTTGTTTAAGCAGGTACAAGAAATCCTCAGGGACGTTACCTATCGAGTACCGGCGTAATTCAATCTCCAGGTTTACAATCTCCTGGATCTGGTTCAGGAACCAACGATCGATCTTAGTGGCCTTACGGATAGACTCCATAGGCACGCCTAAGCTCATAGCATCATAAATATGGAACAACCTATCCCAGCTTGGATGCTCAAGGCTGTGCATTATTTCTTCAAGGTTGCGGCTTTGTTTACCATCGGCACCTAAACCTGCGCGGCCTATCTCTAAACTCTGACAAGCTTTTTGAAGCGCCTCTATAAAGCTACGGCCAATACCCATAACCTCGCCTACTGATTTCATTTGCAAACCAAGCTCGCGGTTAGCGCCTTTAAATTTGTCGAAATTCCAACGAGGGATTTTTACGATCACGTAATCTAACGTAGGCTCAAAATAAGCTGATGTCGTTTTGGTGATCTGGTTTTCTATCTCATCAAGGTTATAACCTATAGCCAGTTTAGCAGCAATTTTAGCAATTGGGTAACCGGTTGCTTTTGATGCTAAGGCTGATGAACGAGATACACGCGGGTTGATCTCGATAGCGATGATCGATTCATCAGCAGGATTAACAGAGAACTGTACATTACAGCCACCTGCAAAATTACCAATGGCGCGCATCATCTTAATAGCCTGATTACGCATGTCCTGGTAACAACGGTCGCTCAAGGTCATGGCTGGTGCCACGGTTATTGAGTCGCCGGTATGGATACCCATTGGGTCAAAGTTTTCGATAGAGCAGATAATGATAACATTGTCATTGCTGTCACGCAAAAGCTCTAACTCATATTCTTTCCAGCCTAAAACAGCCTGCTCTACCAGTACCTCGTGGGTTGGCGATGCTTGCAAGCCACGGCTTAATGCTGCGTCAAAATCTTCTTTTTTATGTACAAAACCTGCGCCTTTACCGCCTAAGGTGTAGCTTGGGCGGATAACCAATGGGAAACCAATTTCTTGCGCGCCTTCCTTACCTTCAAGAAACGAGTTGGCAATTTTTGATTTTGCTACACCCACGCCTATATCAACCATCAACTGGCGAAAAGCCTCGCGGTTTTCGGTTTTTTCAATAGCGGCAATATCAACACCAACTATCTTAACACCATGTTTTTGCCAAATGCCGCGTTCATCAGCCTCGATACAAAGGTTTAGCGCGGTTTGGCCGCCCATAGTAGGCAGTACTGCATCAATTTTTTGCTCTATCAATATTTGCTCAATACTTTCGCAGGTAAGCGGCAGCAGGTAAACATGGTCGGCAATTACATTATCCGTCATGATGGTTGCGGGGTTACTGTTAATGATAGATACAGTAATACCTTCTTCTTTAAGTGACAAAGAAGCCTGTGAACCGGCGTAGTCAAACTCGCAAGCCTGGCCAATAATAATAGGACCAGAACCGATGATCAGGATGTGTTTAATGGAGGTGTCTTTGGGCATAGTCTTTTTGAGTATAAATTCTTTGATCCTTAATTGAAACATCAATTTTTGAACCTTTAAATACTATGCGCTGATGGCAGGAAATCCCGACTTCAGCGTCGGGGTGCAAAGATAGAAGTTATTGGAGTAGGTTGTGTGCCTTTTCTGAAAAAAATAAACCACAATTGTTGATAGCCAATCAGGCATCGGTTTTATAGCTAAAAACGCGATGCCTGATGTGGTTATATTTTAATTTTGGGTGTAGCCGTAGCCATTAATTTCCGTACTGTTAGCACCGCTAAACCATACGTTATAAATTTTACCTGCTTGTATGTTAAGATCAATAACCGGGTTGGTGGTTACCCCGGTGGCCTGTGTTGTAAACTTAGTACTAGGTGCAACCTCAAAATAAGCAGATGCACTACCAAACGGTAACTCCGTAAATAATTGGGCCCCGCCCTGGATAGACACAATCATAGCGCTTGTTAAATTATAATGCAGGTTAATAAACCTAACCCTTGCTTTGCCGGCAGCAGGAGCTGTCATGTTATCTTTAATGCCGCCTGCGGTTAAGCGTCCCTGAAAATTTGCGTACAAAAATAAGGTAGCCTGGTCACCAATGTCCGACCCATAGTTTTCAGAGGCACTGGTAATATTTGTACTAGGGTCTACAAATGCCATTAAGTTAATGCCTGATGTGTATTTAATATATGGCGATATAACACCATATGAAAGCCCGCTGCTGATAACTTTTTTATCGGCGATGTAAACATCATGTGCCGGCGCTCCAACTACCGCGTTTAAAAAACGTATTTGCGCTTCGCCCTTCGGCGTCTCTTTCTCTTTTACGCATGCTGAAGCTAATAGTACAACAGCACATAATCCTAATAATATTTTTTTCATGATGTATAATTATTCTTTATGGTGTATAAGTTATCGACAACCCGAGGTTTTATGCAGCAAAGTAAACGCTAAAGTATCTATTAAATTATTTAATAGATATGTTTTTAACAAAACGTCGCTGCGGGTGCAGGGTGCTGTAAGTGTTAAACGTTATAGATTTATAAAACGCTACTATATAAAAAAAGAAATATCGCTGAAAGACTAATTTGACTAGTGTAAGTTCTTCAGTCCCCTTTAGAGTGGTTTATTTAATCAATTTATTTTCCGGATCAGGGAAAACCAATATCGGCTCATAATTACGTGCCTTGTCCATTTCCATGTAAGCATAAGACATGATTATTACAATATCGCCAACCTGGGCCAGCCGTGCTGTCGCGCCATTAAGGCAAATGGTGCCGCTGCCGCGCTCGCCACGTATGGTATAAGTTTCAAAACGGGCGCCATTATTATTGTTTACTATCTGCACCTTCTCGTTGGCAATAATATTTGCCGCGTCCATCAAATCTTCATCAATAGTAATACTGCCTACATAGTTTAGTTCGGCTTGTGTTACTTTAACCCGGTGCAGTTTAGATTTTAATACCTCAATAATCATAAGGCAAAGTTACGTTTTTAGTTATAAAAGAATAAAGATTGAGATTAGTTGACTTTATAATGGTATAAGCTACACTAAAAGGTCAGACAGACCTAGTCTTCGACCTTATCGCCACTCTTTAAAAGTACATTATCAATCAGCCTCGTTTTCCCAACAGTAGCGGCTACTAAAGCTACAAGGGTTTCAGTGTCTTTATCAGCGGGAAGCAGTGTTTTAGCATCTGCAATTTCAAAGTAGGCTAAATCAACGCCCGGCTCGGCGGCAATGGCTGCTTCGGCGTCGTGTTTTAGCTGCACGATGTTGTCGCTATTGAAATTTCGCTTAACCAGGTTCAGTGTTTTTGATAGTATCAAGGCATGCTGCCTGTCAGCTGCAGATAAATGAATATTGCGCGAGCTCATTGCTAGGCCGTCCGGTTCGCGCGCTATCGGGCACATCACCAGTTTTTCGGGCAACTCCAGCAGGTCAATCATGTGCTGTATAACCAAAAACTGCTGGTAGTCTTTTTGTCCAAAAAAAGCCAAATCAGGGGTTACTATTTCAAGCAGCTTAAAAACCACCTGCGTTACGCCCTGGTAATGGCCGGGCCTGAATTTCCCTTCCAGCAGCCCCTCTATTTCGCCAATGTCTACATGCCAGCTTTCATCATCGTCATACATCTCGCTAACTTCTGGGTTAAACAGTATGTCGCATCCAGCTTCTTCTAGCTTGGCTATATCGGCACTTAAAGGGCGGGGATATATCTCCAGGTCCTTAGGGTCATTAAACTGCGTGGGGTTTACAAATATGCTGCAAACCACAACGTCGCATTGGTGCTGTGCTTGTTTTATAAGCGACAGGTGACCGGCGTGTAAGGCACCCATGGTAGGCACGAAGCCTACAATCTTGCCCTCGGCTTTTACAAGCTCAAGCTGTTGTTGCAGGGCGGCTTTTCTGGTAAATTTTTTCAATATTATATATTACAAAAAGTGGGCGAAGTTGCATAAATGATACAAAATAACCAAAAGTACTTGCATAATTGATTGATACTTCATATATAATGTTTATATTTGCACACTCAAATTTTTTGAGGTATTACAAATATTTAATTCTGATTTGGAGATGGGTAAATCTAAGCTTTTGTTTATAACTCATGAAATGTCACCTTTCCTTGAACTCTCAAAAATTTCTGAAATAACGCGCCAGCTACCGCAGGCCATGCAGGAAAAAGGATACGAAATTCGGATTCTGATGCCGCGTTTTGGAAATATTAATGAGCGTAGGAACAGACTTCATGAAGTGATCAGGTTATCAGGTATGAATATCATTATCAATGACAATGATAATCCGCTGATCATAAAAGTTGCATCTATCCCTGCTGCGCGTATGCAGGTTTATTTCCTGGATAACGAAGAGTATTTCCAGCGTAAACATGTGTTTGAGGATAAGGACGGCAAATTTTACGCTGATAACGACGAGCGTATGATTTTCTTTTGCAAAGGGGCGTTGGAAACAGTAAAAAAATTGGGCTGGGCTCCTGATGTAATTCATTGCCACGGGTGGATGAGCGCGTTAGTGCCAGCGTACTTAAAAACAACCTATAAAGACGATCCGACATTTAAGAACTCAAAAATTGTTTACTCTATCTATGAAAACGATTTTCAAGGTGCTTTAAGTGCTGATTTTGCGCAAAAAGCAGTAATGGGCGATATGACTGAACAGCATACGGACGTATACAAAGCAGGTACAAATGCCGCTTTATACGAAGGCGCTATCAGCTACAGCGATGCCATTGTTTTGGGTAGCGAGAATATCGACGGGGATGTGTTAAATAATGTTAAAAACAGCCAAAAACCGTTGTTAGAATTTAATTCGACCGCAGATTTCGAAAATTATTACAATTTTTACGACGAAATTACCAGTGAGGAATTGGTTAACGTTGTATAAGCAGTGAGAGATCGATATATGAAATTTATAAGACTAGACTTATTAACCTTGTTGATAAGTCTTTTTATTTTGAATGGGTGCAAAAACCAGGATACTATTGGTTTAGGTGTAGTTAATGCTAACCAGATAAACGGTAAATTAGTAGATACCGCTACCATAGTAATAAATACTATAACAGAGGATACGGTATTAACCAGCGGGCTTGCAACTACACCGTTATCGTTTCTAAAAGATCCGGTGTTTGGCAATACAGAGGCTAATATAGCTATGGACATTAACTTGCCTAATAGTGCAGCCTATACTTTGCCAACCGGCACTATCACTGTCGACTCGGCGATGTTAGTATTGCCATATGCTGTAGGTAATTTTTACGGCGACTCTATATCGTCGAGATACAAGGCTAACGTTTATCAACTTAAAGAGCGAGTTTTCTCAGGTACAGAATACTACAACAATAAGGTTTGGGACGTAGACCGTACGGTGCTTTTAGGTACAAAATCTTTTGTATCACGCACCAGTGACAGTATTCAGATCTTAAACCCTATACCGTCAAAACCGGATAGTTTGATCAAGGTTGCCCCCCAGTTAAGGATACCTATCAGCCCCTCGTTCATCAATAATGTTTTTTATAATGCCCCGGCGGCCCAGCGGGCCTCAAACCTTGTTTTTAAAAACAACGTTAAAGGGTTTTATATAACGCTTGACAAAACGCAATCGGGGCCGGGCGGTACATTTATGCTTAGTATGGGCGGTGCAGCATCTATACAGATCTACTATAAAAACGTAAACGGAACTGTTATTGATACTGGTATACTTTCATTACCAAGCACTATTGCCGCAGCCGAAATTAAGCACTCCATACGCCCGGCTGCTCTTCAAAAAGAATTAGATACTCCCCCTGCCGGCGGTAGCAAAACAGTTTATTTACAGGGCCTTGGCGGATTGCGCAGTAAGATCAGCTTCCCATATTTAAAGCAATTTGCTAAAAACGTTGGTGGTGATGTTATTATTAACCGTGCCGAGCTAACTTTAAGGCCACAGCCGGGATCGACTATACCGTTTGCGCCACTGCCACGTTTGGCCATGTATCGTTATGATATTGCTAAGCAGCGTGTCTTTATTCAGGATGCTACCAATACCGATCCTCGATCGTTTGGAAGCAATGCGGCCGGCGGGTTTTTCATAGCGCAAGATCAACAATACCATTTTTTAATAACTGCATATATACAAGATCTTTTACGTGGTGCAACGCCCGACTACGGATCTTTTATCGGGCCTGCCATACCTACTTCTACAACTTCAATATTCCCGACGGCGCAAAACGACGGCCGTACCGTTGCTGTTGGTTTTGATAAAACATCACCATATAGCATAAAACTTAATATATTTTATACTAAAGTGTCCAAATAGTAATAAAGTTTGCAACTAATAGCGGTTAATAATATTAATTTATTAACCGCTATTGTTTTTATGAAGTAGCTCATTACTTTTGTTAACTGTTTAATCTATTTCTTATTATGTGTGGAATTGTAGGCTACATCGGCCACAGAGATGCTTATCCGATTGTAATTAAAGGGCTTCAGCGCCTTGAGTACCGTGGTTATGATAGTGCTGGGATAGCATTGTATGATAAAGAACTTAAAGTTTACAAAAAAGCCGGTAAGGTTGCCGACCTTGAAAATTTTGTAAAAGATGTAAACCTGGCTGGTACAATAGGTATGGGCCACACGCGTTGGGCGACACACGGCGCACCAAGCGATCGTAACTCGCATCCACACTCGTCAGGTGACAGAAAGCTTACTATTATACACAATGGTATTATAGAAAACTATGCCGTTATTAAAGAAACCCTAATAGCTAAGGGCCACATTTTTAAAAGTGATACCGATACTGAGGTTTTAATTCACCTGGTTCAAGATATACAAGCAGAAACAGGTTTAGATCTACTGGAAGCTGTTAGAATTACCCTTACAAAAGTTATTGGTGCTTACGCTATAGTAATTATGAGCGCGGACCAACCCGATACGTTGATCGCGGCTCGCAAAGGCAGCCCTATGGTTTTAGGTGTCGGAAAAGGCGAATACTTTATCGCATCAGACGCTACCCCAATAGTTGAGTATACCAAAAATGTAATTTATTTAAACGATAACGAGATAGCCTACATCAAACGTGATGAACTGGTGATCAAGAATATTGACAACGTTATACAAACTCCGTACGTCCACGAGCTGGATATGAAACTGGAGGCGCTAGAGAAAGGCGGCTACGATCACTTTATGTTAAAGGAGATCTATGAGCAGGCCCGCTCTATAAAAGATTGCCTGCGTGGCCGTATTTACCCGGCGCTAGGCAAAGTACAGCTAGGGGGCATTGGTGAATATGCAGAGAAGCTTAAAAATGTAGACCGTATTATTATTGTCGCCTGCGGCACCTCTTGGCATGCCGGTTTGGTGGGCGAGTATTTAATTGAAGAATATGCCCGTATACCCGTAGAGGTAGAATACGCTTCAGAGTTTAGATACCGTAACCCTATTATCAGCGATAAGGATATAGTGATAGCCATATCACAATCTGGCGAAACAGCCGATACAATGGCAGCGCTTGAGATTGCCAAAGAACGGGGCGCAACTATATTTGGCATTTGCAACGTGGTTGGTGCTTCTATACCGCGCTTTACCGATGCCGGATTATATACCCACGCCGGACCTGAAATTGGGGTAGCATCAACCAAAGCCTTTACAGGCCAGGTTACTGCTTTAACCATTATTGCTTTTTATCTGGCACAACAGCGCGGTACCATAACTCAAAGCAAACTAATAGCGTATTTAACCGAGTTAGAAGGCATACCTACGCTAGTTGAAGAAACGCTTAAATGTAATGATCGTGTTAAAGAAATTGCCGCACGTTTTAAAGATGCAAATAATGCCCTATTCTTAGGCAGGGGCAGCTCTTTCCCGGTTGCCTTAGAAGGTGCTTTGAAACTTAAGGAGATTTCCTATATACACGCCGAGGGTTATCCTGCTGCAGAGATGAAACATGGCCCTATCGCCTTAATTGACGAAGATTTGCCAGTAGTTTTTATCGCTACCAAAAATGCATCCTACGAAAAAGTGGTAAGTAATATACAAGAAGTTAAGGCCCGCGGCGGTAAAATTATAGCCATTGTAACCGAGGGGGACACGATTGTTAAAAGCATGGCCGATTATGTGATAGAGATACCACAAACCGACGACGCATTTGTACCCTTACTGGCTACTATACCTTTGCAATTCTTATCATACCACATCGCCGTAATGCGCGGTTGTAATGTAGATCAGCCACGTAACCTGGCTAAGTCTGTTACCGTGGAGTAGATTTTAGGACATTTCGATAGACCATGGCATAAAAAAGAGCCGTTTCAAGATCTGAAACGGCTCTTTTTTGTCACTAGAAAAAAGCGATATGTTGTCAATCAAACTACTTGTACATGCTTGTAGGCATCCATCGAGTAGAGCCAGGCACGCTAGTTTAAATGAATAGAAAAAATCAATAATATATATTTTGTTATAGTTTTTATCTATATTGTGAGGATGACGCTAACCCAACTTGAATATATAGTAGCTGTAGATACTTACCGCAGCTTTGTAACCGCGGCCGAAAAATGCTTTGTAACCCAGCCTACGTTGAGTATGCAGGTGCAAAAACTGGAAGATACGCTAGGGGTAAAATTATTCGATCGATCGAAGCAACCGGTTACACCAACCGAGATAGGCGTGGATATTATAAACCAGGCCCGCGTGCTATTAGGAGAGAGCGAAAAGATCAAAGAAATTATATCCGACAGGCAGAAAGAGATCTCGGGCGAGTTGAAAGTAGGCATCATCCCTACGGTATCGCCTTATATATTGCCTAAAATTATGCAAGGGTTTATTCAAAAATATCCGCAGGTAAAATTGATTGTTTGGGAGCAAACTACTGAGCAGATCATTCAGCAATTAAAACTGGGCATTTTAGATTGCGGCATTTTAAGTACCCCATTACATGAAAGTTCGTTAACAGAGATTCCTGTATTTTACGAAAACTTTGTTGCCTATGCCAGCAAGCACAGCAAGCTATATAAAAAGAAAAATATTAGCCCTGATGATATTGACATGGAGGAGATCTGGGTATTGAACGAGGGTCATTGCATGCGCGAGCAAGTGTTAAATATTTGCCAGCGCCGCCGCGCCACCCAGGGCTTTCAGCATTTTGAATACAATACCGGCAGTGTGGAAACGCTAAAACGCATGGTTGACCAAAACAACGGCGCCACCATACTACCTGAGCTGGCTCTTGCCGATTTGAGCGATAAACAACTTGACCGCGTACGTTACTTTAAATCGCCGGAGCCGGCGCGCGAAGTGAGTATTGTAATACAACGCAATTTCTTGAAACGCCGCATGATAGAGGCCCTGAAAAACGAAATACTGGAGTTTGTGCCCAAACGGATGAAGAATAAGAAGAAAAAGGATTTGATGGAGTTTTGAGGTTGATGATTGGTAGTTAAAGATTGAAAATCAGGCCTTGCGCCTTCACAATTTTGCGGCCAATCTTTAATCTTCAGTCACGAATCTTCAAAAAGTACTATCTTGTCTTTTGTAAAACTTTCACAATGGCTGCTACAATCCCGGCTGATGATCTTCAGCAAACGCCGACAAGGCTTCACTCGTTAGATGCCCTACGTGGCTTTGATATGGTTTGGATAATGGGCCTTGAACCAATTGTTATTGAACTTGCCAAGCTTACCCACTGGAGGGTTTTCGAAACCATGGCGGTGCAGTTGGTGCATCCGGACTGGAACGGCTTTCATTTTTATGATCTTATTTTCCCGCTTTTCTTGTTTATGGCTGGGGTGTCCGTGCCGTTTTCGGTGGGGCGCGAATTAGAGAAAGGCACATCGCGCAACAAGCTTTTATGGCGGGTTGTTAGGCGTGGGCTTATCCTGGTGATATTTGGTATAGTTTACAACAACGGTCTAAACATAAAACCTATCGAAGAAATCCGTTTCGGTTCTGTTTTGGGGCGCATTGGTTTGGCGTATATGTGTGCGGCTATTATATACCTGTACGCTAAAGAAAAGTGGCAAATCTTCTGGTTTTGGTTCTTCATCGTTGCTTACTGGTTAATACTAGAGTTTGCCTCGGCACCCGGTTTTGCGGCAGGCGATTTGACCATGGAAGGTAACTTTGCGTCATATTTTGATCGCTGTTTCTTGCCGGGTAAACTCTATCTGGGGATCCATGATCCCGAAGGGTTATTCTCAACTATCCCGGCAATAAGCAGCGGCTTATTAGGCATCTTGACCGGCATCACCTTAAAGAAGACAGGATTAACGCAAATGAAGAAAGTAGCCTATATGTCCATAATAGGTGTAGTATTTCTGTTACTGGCGCAGTTATGGAACCTTGATTTCCCCATAAACAAAAATTTATGGAGCAGCTCTTTTGTGTTAAATGTGGGCGGGTATAGCCTGCTGCTGATGTCGCTGTTTTACTACGTAATTGATGTACTAGGTCATAAGAAGTGGGCTTTCTTCTTCAAGATCATTGGCATGAACTCGATACTGATCTATATGTCCAAAAAGTTCATCGACTGGCCTTACACCAACGAGGCGTTTTTTAACTGGCTTTTTCAATTAGTAGGCGACCCATATAATTTGGTAATAGCGGCCCTTACCTACCTGATGATAAAGTGGCTGTTTTTATACCTGATGTACCAAAAGAAGATATTTTTAAGGGTATAATATGGGCTTTCGGGGGGCGGATAGGTAGTAATGTCGGGGTATCATAAGAGTATTGTACGGTAAACTGCCAGTGTTTTGCGGTGGTTCACTTTTTTAAAGCATTCATCATTGCTCAACTGTCCAAGGTTTAATATGTTAAGCATTGCCCTGTCATTTAAATACTAAAACCGATAGGATATCGTATTAACTTTTCAGATTTTTACTACATGAACAATCTTCCGCCGTTAGCAGAGCGCATGCGCCCCAAAAACCTTGACGACTACGTGGGCCAAAAGCATTTGGTTGGCCAGGGTGCGGTGTTGCGTAAGGCAATTGAAAGTGGCGCATTGCCATCTATGCTGTTTTGGGGGCCTCCGGGTGTGGGCAAAACTACATTGGCCTACATCATATCGCAAACGTTGGACAGGCCTTTCTTTTCGCTAAGCGCTATTAATTCAGGCGTTAAAGATGTGCGCGAGGTGATTGAAACAGCATCGCGCATTAAAGAGAATGACGGGCAGTTGCCGGTATTGTTTATTGATGAGATCCATCGTTTCTCCAAATCGCAGCAAGACTCATTGCTGGGAGCTGTTGAACGCGGCATTGTAACGCTGATTGGTGCTACTACAGAGAATCCGTCCTTCGAAGTGATCTCAGCGTTGCTGTCGCGATGCCAGGTTTATATTTTGCAACATCTGTCCGAAGATGACTTGTTGGACCTGCTCAGTAAAGCAATGAAAGACGACATTGTACTGCGCGAAAAGAAGGTAGAGATCAAAGAACACGAGGCGCTGCTCCGCCTATCCGGCGGAGACGGGCGTAAGCTGCTGAATATTTTTGAGCTATTGATCAATTCCATATCCGGCAAAAAAATCGAGATCACCAACCAAATAGTGCTTGACCATGTGCAGCAAAACATGGCGCTGTATGATAAGGCCGGCGAGAACCATTACGATATCATATCAGCCTTCATCAAATCAATGCGCGGCAGCGATCCTAACGGTGCCGTTTATTGGCTGGCGCGCATGATAGCTGGCGGAGAAGACCCGCTGTTTATTGCAAGACGGATGCTTATCCTCTCGTCCGAAGATATTGGCAATGCCAACCCTAACGCGTTGTTGCTGGCGCAGGCATGCTTTAACTCTGTTAATGTTATTGGTATGCCCGAGTCGCAGTTGATCTTGTCGCAAACTGCTATTTATCTGGCTACATCAGCCAAAAGCAACTCGGCTACTACGGCCATGGGGATGGCTATGAGCCTGGTAAAACAAACCGGCGACTTGCCCGTGCCCCTGCACCTGCGCAACGCCCCAACCAAGCTTATGAAAAACATTGGTTATGGAAAAGATTACAAGTACGCCCACAACTTTCAAAACAGTTTTATTGATCAGGACTTTTTGCCGGAAGCCGTTAGAGGTACAAAAATTTACGATCCCGGTAACAACGCGCGCGAAAACGAATCAAAAGAAAAACTGAAAAGGCTTTGGGGAGAACGCTATAAGTACTAAGTTATACCACCGTTTGTTATATAAAACTTAATTGGCTATAATTACAAAAGCTTACAACTATTTAGTGTAACAGGCAATTATGTTATCAACCTTTTTAAATCACGAGTTTAAAGCTTTTCGGCGCTCAAAAAACGCAGGTAAAAATTTGGCGGTCCAAATTTTTATGGGGCTAATGATATTGTATCTGCTGGCTTGTGTGGCTTTTGTAGGTTTTTTTCTGGATAAGGTACTAAGCAAAACCCTGCCCGCCGATCCAATCATTTACTCTTTTTGCGGGCTGATACTGATGTATTTTTTGTGGGAACTGTTTGCCCGTTTGCAGTTGCAGGAACTGCCTACCCTACGCGTGCAACCTTATCTGCAGTTACCCATTAAGCGCGACACACTGATTAGCTATCTGTCTATCACCGCCCTTTTTTCGGTATTTAACCTGTGGCCCATTGTGCTGTTTTTTCCGTTTATTTTCAAAGTGATATTGCCGCAGTACGGCGCTTTTGCAGCGGTGGGATTTGTGGTTTCTATTTTGGCGCTGGCGGTGTTTAATAATTACCTGGCCCTGTATGTAAAACGCAAAGCCAACTTAAATGGCTGGATATTCTTTATCGCTGCAGGAGTGTTGACACTTATTAGCCTGGCCGATTTTATGTGGCACCTTATCTCTATTAGGGCCATATCCTATGCGTTCTTCGGTAATTTGATCAGTCAGCCCGCCTTAATGGTGCTGCCTATGCTATTAGCCGCAGGCATATATATTGTCAATTTTAAATACCTTAAACAAAACCTTTATCTTGAAGAATTAAGCACCAGGAAAGATAAGTATAAAGCAAGTACAGATTATCCAATACTTAGTTACTTTGGCGCAACGGGCGACCTGGTGGCTAATGAGCTTAAGCTTATCCTGCGTAACAAACGCTCTAAGTCGGCTTTTATCATGTCATTGTTCTTCTTGTTCTACGGGCTTATTTTTTACGCTAACCCAGGGCTAAAAGGCAGCGAGACTGTTAAAGTTTTTGTGGGGATGTTTATGACCGGTTTTTTTATCATCAGCTACGGGCAATTTATGTTTAGCTGGCAGGCATCGCATTTTGATGGCCTAATGGTAAGCAAGGTAAAGTTTGCAGATTTTTTGCGGGGTAAGTACATATTATTCACCGGCCTATCAACAATGGCATTTATATTAACTACACCGTACGTGTATTTTGGCTGGCGGGTGCTGCTTATCCATTTTGTCATGTATTTGTGGAACCTCGGCGTAAACGTAAATGTTGTGTTATATTTTGCAAACCGCAATGCCCGGCGCATAGACCTGAGCAAAGGCGCGTCGTTTAACTGGGAAGGCGTTGGGGCTACACAAATGTTATTATCGTTTTTGCTGTTACTACCGCCCCTGCTTATTTATTACCCATGCAGTAAGTTAGGGTATCCGGATATTGCGCTTGCCGCCCTTGGGTTAATTGGTTTGATAAGCGCGCTATGCCGCAGCTATTGGATCAGACTTTTGGAGGCAGATTTTCAAAGCAGAAAGTTTAACGTTTTAGAAGGTTTTAGAAACAAATAATAATGATTCAGGTAAAAGATCTTAAAAAAGTTTACAGCAATGTTATCGTAGTAAACATACCCGGGCTTACCATTAATAAGGGCGAAAGTATTGGCCTCGTAGGCAACAACGGCGCAGGCAAAACCACGCTGTTTAGGATGGTACTTGACCTGATAAGGCCCGAAGCAGGCGAAGTACTTTCAAAAGATCAACCCGTAGCGGGCAGCGAGCATTGGAAAAACTATACTGCATCGTACCTTGACGAAGGTTTTTTGATTGACTACCTGACACCCGAAGAATATTTTTACTTTATCGGCGGTTTGCACAACCGGACGCGTGCCCATGTGGATGATTTTTTAGCCGGCTATACCGAATTTTTTAACGGCGAGATCTTAAATAGGGGTAAGTACATCCGCGACTTGTCAAAGGGTAACCAAACCAAAGTAGGCATAGCATCATGCTTATTACAAAGCCCCGGAATATTAATGCTGGATGAACCATTCGCCAATATTGACCCAACAACTCAGTTTAGGTTAAAGAGCATGATCAAGGATGTAAAAAGCAGGGGCGTAACCACATTGGTATCAAGCCATGACCTTAATCACGTTACGGATGTTTGCGACCGTATTTTACTGATGGAGAAAGGCAGGATAATTAAAGATATGGCCACAAACTCATCAACCCTGGCCGAGCTGGAAGAGTACTTTGCTATTGGCAGTAAAGATGATGGTATTTAAGCGCTGATATCAAGTTTATACCCCTTGCCGCGTACAACAACGATGTTGATATTCGGGTCGCATTCCAGTTTCTTTCTCAATTTTGAGATAAACATATCAAGGCTGCGGCCCACAATAATACCTTCGTCTTCCCAGATCTCTTTTTGGAGGCGGCTTCGCGTGATAGTTTCATTAGGGGTCGATGCAAAAATGAGCAGCAGGCGCGTTTCTGTTCCTGTTAGGTCTATGATATTTTCGTTTACTTTCAGGTGTCTTTCAAGCGTGTCAAATATAACAGCGCCCAATTTGAATTTTGTGTTTTGCTGCGTGATAATTGAAGATTTACGCGGATTAGCAGACCTGAAAAATATAAACCCTACAAATGCCAATAAGGGTAAGCCTCCCCACAGATAGCCGCTTTTTGTTGTATAAACACTAGCGGGTTTAAATTTGATATTGACAATATAGCAAGCAGTGGGTTGCTTACGTTTTGAGCAGGTTACGATACTATTAGACTTGTTTTTTGATACCGCAAAAGCATAGAATACGCCGGGCCTATTGCACGTTAATACGTTAACAATATAATCGCTAGCCTGCGGTTCGTTGGCTAACAAACGTTGCGTGGTATTCATCAGCGAGTCGGGCTGAAAGGTAAGCTCATTTTCAAACTTTATCTGGTATTCATTTTCAGCGATCTTTTGTACCGGCAACACGCGTGACGTGCTGTCGCCGGCCTGTAACAACAATTCATGCCCTATCTTCCGCAGCAAAACTTCTCTTCGCGATTTATCAAAGTCGTCATTTCCCTCCGTGCTGAAAGCTACACAGATAACAAATGCAAACGTAAGGATTATCAACCCACCCAGGTATTTGCCCTTTACGGCGACGATGTTTTGGCGATAGCGCATCATATTGACGTTTAATTTACAAAGGTTACATTTTTATTTACAATACTGATAGTCAGTGCCGAAAGTTATCAAGTTAATTTTGCTGCAGCAAAAAAAGATACTGATATGAAACATGAAAGACTCCTATTATCCGGCCTGATCATCATGCTGGCCGTACTAATTAATAGGCCGGTACAGGCGCAGCAAGGGCAAGCCGCAAAGCCTACTATTTACAGGCTTGATACTAAAAAAAGTAAACTGCTTTGGACGGCCCCTAAAAACAGGCATAACGGCTTTATATTATTTACATCAGGCAACCTGAGCAATGTAACCGACGGTTGGCCAACCACCGGCGCATTCAACATTAATATGACCAGTATGCGCAGCACAAGCGAAACCACAGCAGCCGAAACCAAAAAGGTGGACGGTAAGTTAAAAAGCGATGAGTTTTTTTCTGTAGCTAAATATCCTGCTGCCAGCATGGTGGTTCAAAAGATAGTTCGCGAAGCTAATGGTTCAACTTTTAAAGTGAGCGGTGAGCTGACTATTAAAGGGATAACAAAACCCATTGATTTTACAGCTCTTATGAGCCAGACCGGAAACACCATTAAGGCATCGGCAAGCACAAGCATCAGTCGTGCAAATTGGAACGTAATTCATCAGCCCGCCTCGGCCGCATGGAATATTTTAGATCGCCTTAAAGACAATCTGATTGCTAACGATATCCCGATAAAGTTGGAATTGGTGTTTGTTAAGGAATGATTTGGAGTAGGGTTAGATATTGCTTTTGAGGAGTAAATAATTGGTTGCTATATGGCAGGATAGCTATATTTGTTCAATGTACACCATCAGACAAGCCACCGTCGCCGACGCTGAAACCATTCACATGCTGGCGCACGAGATTTGGCCGCCTACCTATTCGCCCATCATTAGCCGGGAGCAGCTAAACTTTATGCTGGCCGATCGTTATGCTGTTGATGTCATCGCGAAGCAAATTGAAGAAAGTGTACAAACTTATTTGTTATTAATTGAGGAGGATAAGCCGGTGGCTTTCGCGGCCTTTTCGCCTGATGATGACCCGGAAGTGTATCGCTTGCATAAATTATACCTGCTGCCTGTAACCCAGGGTAAGGGCTACGGTAAGGCGATGTTACAGGCTGTGGTTGATAGGGTAATAGATGCCGGAAAGGATAAGTTAGATCTGAATGTGCATCGCCAAAACCCGGCTAAAAGTTTCTATGATAAGATGGGCTTTAAGGTGCTTTACGAAGCTGATATCCCGTATGGCCCATACTTGTTAAATGATTTTATCATGCGGAAAGAGTTGCGTTAAAGCAATTTAGATAGCCTACCTTTTGGTCCGGTAATTTTCCTCAGGTAAAATAAAGCGACATTTCTGAGAAATTAGGTAGTCTAGTATCTTGCTAAATTCAGCAATTCGCGCAGCGTCCCACATATTGGGATGTCCCTGAAGAACCATCATACCCTGGTATTTGCTCTTTTTTCGCTCGTAATCAGCAACGAAATGATGAAAATTAACCTGGCCTGTAGTTATCTCCATTTCTACCCGGTTATTGTAATTGTCGATAGAAGATGGCAGTCCGGTTGTATTATCACTAAACAAAAATACGTAATAACCGCCATGCTCGGCAAGTACCATATTAGTTACCGAATCGCTTTGGTTAAAAGGGGCGCCAAAAGTGTGCATGCTTATACCTAACAATTGCCTTACCCGTACCTGAGCTTTTGCTAAATGTTCCTTCTGAAAAGCGTAGCTGGTGCCCTTAAATTCGGCACTGTTGCCGCCGGGCTGTTTTTTGTTGGAGTGGTCAAATCCATGGTTCCATATTTCGAATAACTTTTGGCCCTTCTCGTCCGTCGCAACAAGGTATTTACCATAGGCTTGCATGGCGGTAGAATCTAGCCAATTAGCTATAACCCCAAGGCCGGCTTTTATTTTACGTTGTGTGAGTACATCTAAAACAGGCTCGGCAGTGCTATGCCCGTTTTTTGAGCCCAGATCATCCAGCTTTAAAATAATTTTTGGTTGCGCTATGCTTGTGCTTACAGCAATGCCTAAAACCAGGGCAAGCGCGTACCTCTTCATTATTTCTTAGCAAAAGCCGCAGCTGTTGCATTTAGCTGATCTGCAGTTAGTCTGCTGCTGCTGTTATTGATAACAATACGGTATTTAAAGGTTACAGATTCGCCTTTTTGTAAGGTCAGATTTTTTTCGGACTTGCCCTTGGTAAACTCTTTCTCTCCAAGCGGGTTTGCGGCAAATAAGCCGTAGCCACGGGCATGCCAAAAAGTAGGGTAGTTAGGGTTTTTAGGATGGTCAACAATGGCAATACTCACCGTCTCGTCGCCCATTTTGCCATAAACCTGGCACCATACCCCGCGGGTGCTCCAAACCGCATCGCCTTCTTTCCCTTCGCTGGATAGGTAGTTGCCGTTGGCTAACTTATCTGTACCGCCCTTAACCACAGTAACTATACCTTTACTGTCGGTGAATTTTTGGTCCTCTTTGGCAGGTATCTGTAGCTCATGCGCTAAACGTAAACCCAGCAAGCCATCTTTGTGATCGGGAAACTTAGCTTCGGTATTGGCTTTTAGCGTAGTGGTGCGGTCTATAATGCGCTGGCCCGGTGTGCCACTAAACTCAAAGCGGGTAGTCTCTTCAACCAACACTTCTTGGGCCTGGTTTATCCAGTTGGCGTGGTAAACCAGCGTGCCTGTTGTGCCGTTTTTGGTTTCCAAAACTTTATCAGTTTTGATCCAGCCGTACTGGTTTTTCTTGTTAGCCGGAATAGCGTAGCTGTTGTTCCAAAAATCGAGACCATTTAAACCTTCATAATTAAACCAAAGGCCAATGTGATGAGGGTGATCGGTGGGGTCGCCGTCGCGTTTATCTAAGGGGAAACTACGGGTAACTTTAGTGCCGTTAGCAGCAATTAACGGGTAAAGCACAGGCTTTTCCAGGGTGTCCGGATATAAAAAACTGGTAAACGGCTTACCGCCTATCAGCACATCTATCTTTTTATCTTTTGTAGATTTTACCAGCGTTACCTGTTGCTTTTGAGCAAGGGCAAGGGTTGACAGGGCTGTCATAGTTATAGCTAACCCAGCCTGTTTGATTTTCTTCATCATAGGAAATGTATTTGCACCGAATGGTGAATATTGTATTGTCATTTCGACGAGGAGAAATCTATACATGGCAAATTGCTTTTGTACAGATCTCTCCCTATCGGTCGGAATGGCGAATGGACTAATATTTAAAGACTTTGCCGCCCGCCATAACTTCCTGCGTTTTTTCGTCGAAGGTTGCTTTTTGGCCGGTATGCGCCGCCGCTGTAGTCATTATAAGTGCTATAGCATGGCTGTAACCTGCTTCAACAGGCGCGTTGGGTTGTTTGCGGCTGCGCACGCATTCCATCCAGTTACGTACGTGGTTTGATGTTAATACATCGCCACCTGTATTTGCTGACGATACTACTTTTTCAGTGTTTCTCAGGCTGATCTCTGGTAACCGATTGGCTTTCATGCCCATGGCTTTAGCCATGTTTTCTGTTAAGCCACCCCGCGGGGTCACTTTGTTGGTTACCAGGTTTAGCTCGCCGCCATTTGAGTAATAGATCTCTGAGGGATCATCATCGCCGTTATGCATGCGTGAGGCAAATGTCACCTGGAAACCTGAAGACATATCATTTGCCGGCCCGTAATCAAAAGCAGCTGTTATGGTGTCCCAATTACGGCGGCCATCTTTCCACATGTAAATGCCTCCGTTAGCTGTTACGCTGCGCGGATGGCTAAGGCCGCTAAACCAGTGCACGGTATCAATTTGGTGGCTCATCCATTGGCCGGGCAGTCCTGATGAATATGGCCAGAATAAACGGAACTCTAAATATTTACGCGGATCAAAAGCCTCGTATGGGCGGTTCATCAAAAAGCGTTTCCAGTCCGTGTCAGATTCTTTTAGCTGGGGTACCAGGTCAGCCCTCCGCCAGCGTCCGGGTTGGTTAACATTCCACTTTAGTTCAACCATGGTTATCGGCCCAAACTGGCCCGATTTTATAAAATCGTCAGCTGCGTGATAATTAGCTCCACTACGGCGTTGCGACCCTATTTGTACAATTTTACCTGTCTCTTTCACCGCCTTAAGTGCAAAGCGGGCATCTTCCATTGTTTCTGCAAAAGGTTTTTCGCAATAAACGTCGCAACCAGCTCTTACTGCTTCTGCACAATGGCGCGCATGCTGAAAATCTGCCGTGCTCATAAATACAGCGTCAACAGTTTTGCTGCCGTACATTTCTTCGTTATTGCGGTAAGCTTTAACGTCGTTACCCATTTTCTGTTTCCAGGCTGCTGCACCTTCTTCGCGGCGTTTGTTCCAAATATCAGACACGCCAACCACTTCAAAATTCAATTCTTTATAGTGGTTCATGAAGCAAGGCATGTGCGAGCTTTTGTGCCTGTCAGAAAAGCCGACAACACCTACGCGCACCCTGTCGTTGGCGCCCATGATACGGTTATAGCTTTTGGCGCCGAAGGTGGTTTTGCTAAGCATAATACCGGCCCCGGCAATACTAGCCTGCTTAATAAATTTACGACGTGATTCTTCCATTAGAGTCAAAATGTTTGGTAAAATTGGTTCAAGGCAGATGAGTGTACCCGCCGTATTCAAATATCTATTTTTTTAGCCGAAATACGGCATGCCCTATTCAAAAATTACGCATTCGTTTGCGTTAGCAACAAACGGGGCTCTCGTTTTATGAGAGCCCCGTTTGTTATTTCTTAACCGTAACCAACAGTACCCCATGCGGAGCAACCTTAGCTGTTAAGGCGTTGCCGCTTATCACGATGTTTTGCTGGCGCCAGGCGTCTTTAAATTTAGTGAAACCCTGTAGTGCGGGGTCGTTTTTACTTAAATTTATAGTTTGATATTGATCTGTCATATTAAACAAACCAACGGCCTTGTTGCCGCCTTTAAGCTCTTTAACCCAAACCTGGTATTTGTCGTTCTTAATATGCTGACGGGCGCCTTTACCCAACACATCCTGATTGATGGCAATAACCTCGTCGTTAGTAAGCAACCCTAAAGTAAACCTATCCAACCGGCCCATATCGCAACCAATTAACAGTGGCGATGCCAGTAAGCTCCATAAGCTGATGTGGGTATACTGCTCATCAAATGTCAAGCGGCTGTTATGCAGGTTAGGTCCCCAGCCTACTTTGCCTACCACAAGCATATCAGGGTCATTAAAATGGCCCGGACCGGCATACGGTGCAGCTTTGTCCTGGTTAAAACCGATACCAGCCATACTATCCCAGGTATCAACAATATCGCCGGTGGTGCGCCAGCTGTTGCCACCTATTTCTTCGCCCCATTGCCACACGCTGCCCATGCCGTATTGGCAAAAGCTGTATAAAATATCGCGGTTAACCTTGTTTAATGATGCGCCCATTACCGAGTATGGCTTTTTCAATTCGGCAAGGTTAGGGTTGCGGGGCGCGATTTCGCCGTATGAGCACCAGTCGTATTTCAAGTAATCAATACCCCAGTCGGCATAAGTTTGCGCATCGTCATCCTCATGCTGCCAGCTGCCCAAATAACCACCGCAGGTAAGCGGACCGGGCGACGAATAAATACCCATTTTTAAACCCAGGCTGTGCACATAGTCTGTAGTAGCCTTCATGTCAGGGAACTTTTTGTTGGTAGTGATTTTACCACTTGCTAAACGTTTGTCAATTTCCCAGCCGTCGTCAATGTTAATGTACGACCAGCCATGTGCAGCTAGCTGCTGAGACATTTCGCGCGCAGAAACACGTGTTTTTTCATCATCCACGCTCAAGCCCCATGCGTTCCAGCTGTTCCAGCCTAAAGCTGGGGTAAGGCCAATTTTATCGCCAATGGCTAAGGTGAACTTCTTAGTTGCCTTGCCAACTTTGTTGCTCACGGTTAAGGTTAACTCATAGTTGCCAGCCTTTTCAACACTACCGGTAATAATGCCTGTCGATGGATCAAGCTTTACGCCTGCCGGTAAACCCGTGGCTTTATAAGTTAATGGCCTGCGGCCCGTAGCCGGTACCAGGTAAAGTACGGGATGCCCCGGACGAACGCCGAAGATATCTGCCCCGTTAATTTTAGGGGCATTGGATACTACCGGGGTTAATATGTATGGCGTGGTTTCGTTACTAATAGCTTTTTGTGCTGACTTGGTATCGGTAAACATATAAGTTATACGGTACGATTTCTTTTTGGCAGCCACAAAAGTATACCACCACTCAAAGGGCTTGCCTTTGGTAAAGCTGGCTTTTTCTGTTTTTGTGGCAATGGTTGCACCGGTTTCAGGGTCGGTTACTTTGTAAGATATGGTGCCGTTAAATTTATAATTGTTACCGGCTACCAACTTGATAGATTTGCCCAGCGTGTTTTTTTCGCCGTAGGCAAAATCGCCATCGGTGTCGTACTTAACATACTCCATAATGTCGGCCATGTGCAGGTTAAAATCTGCGCCATAAAGCCCGCCGTCGCCGCTGGTATCAAATATCCTAACTGCTAAAACGTTTTCTTTATCCCATAAAATAGCAGGGTGATTAGCGGGTATTTTATACATGCGTTTACCATAATGGCGCTCTTGCATACCGCCGTTACGGCCGCCATATTTAGCTATCAGTTGTCCATTTAAAAACACTTCATCGTTGTCATCAATGTCGGCCATATAAAGTACCAGTGTGTCTTTCAAATAGGCTTTTTGTTTTAACGATGACGGTATAACAACGCGGGTGCGGTACCAGCCATAGCCGTCTATATTTGGATAGCCCTGCCGCTCCCAGGGTTTTGTTAAGTCCGCGTTTTTCCAGGCTTTGTCATCAAATGTGGGCGATGACCATTCGGCATTGTCGCCGATAGAAAATTTCCAGCCTTTTTTTAAAGACAGGCTTTGTGGCCCTGCATTAAGGCACAACGCAAGTAATAGCAAAAACGTAAGGTTTTTCTTCATCATCTTGATATTATGGGTTGTTTTATTGGTTACTAGCCATTTGGCAAACGGCTAATACAAATAAAGTAAAAATTACGCCAAGTGTATGCTATATTTAGCTATGAAAATTAAGCCGGCCTTAATAGCCCTGTTTATATGTTGCCTGTGCACCAACGCCTTCGCTCAAAACAAGTTCAAAAAACTAAACGACTGGATGGACGAAAATGCCCTTGATATGGGTGGACGCGCCATACTGTTGATCTATCAAAATGGCAAGGTAGCACATAGTTACTCGGTAAATAACATGAACCTGCGCCAAAAGCTTGCCGGCCGAATGATAGCCAAGCGTCAGGGAAAAACATCAGACGCAGATGACTATACCGCAGACTCGCGCGTGGCCATTGCCAGTTGCAGCAAATGGTTAAGTGCAGCTTTGGTGATGACCTATATTGATGAAGGGAAGCTAAAGCTTACAGATACTGTAGGTAAGTTTTTGCCGCTAATTGCGGCTGGGGGCAAGGGTAAAATTACCGTAGCGCAATGCCTGTCGCACCAAACGGGCATTAAAGCCCCGCCTTTAAAAGAGGGCTTGCAAGAGATGCGTAATATAAGCAGTATGGACGAAGCTATAAAGAATATAGCCGGCATGCCTCTTGAGGGTGAACCAGGCAAGGTATTTCATTACAGCAATGTAGGCTTACAGATTGCGGGTGCTGTGGTAGAAAAAATAAGCGGTAAAACCTTCCGGGCCGCTTTTGCTGAGCGGATTGCGACACCGCTTGATATGGGAAATACCGATTGGGGCGAGGGCAAAATACCGCTTCCTGCCGGTAGCGCCATAAGTACTCCGCATGATTACCTGAACTTTTTAACAATGATATTAAACAAGGGAACTTTTGGTGGAAAACGGATATTAAGCGAAGCCAGTATAGCTCAAATGCAGATAAACCGCATAACACCCGACGTAAAAGTAGCCTACGCTCCAGGCGAGGCCGGCGATCTGGGTTATGGTTTTGGCGAATGGGTGAATAAAGGGGCTACGGCAGCTAAGCCCGGAAACTCAGTAAGCAGCCCCGGTTTGTTTGGCAGTTATCCCTGGGTTGATTACAACCGTAATTATGCCGCTTTTTTAATGACTTTTTATGTAAAGAATAAAGGCCGGGGCGAAAGATACAAGGAGTTGAAGAAATTAGTTGACGAGGTTGTACCGTAGCATCAACAAAAGCTTCTCGACTTTTAATTCTCCAAACTTATTGCAGACTAGCCACTATCCTGATATCACTTATCTCTAGTATTGGCTTATTATAACCTTTGGTAACGCAATTGATCATTGCTTGCCCAACCTGATGGAGGGTAAGGGTTGATTTTGGTGACACAAAATTAACCACCGGGTACAACCACATAAACCAGCGGTATACACCGTTAAGGCTTTGCTGACCCTCTACAGGTTTCATAATACCGGGGCGAAATGCGTACGCTTTTTTATAAGGCAGTTTAAACAGCGCGTTCTCTGTACGGCCCTTAACACGTGCCCACATTATTGAGCCTTTTTCGCTGCTATCTGTGCTGGCGCCGGATACGTAGGTAAATACCAAATTAGGGTTTACGCTGGCAACCGCCTGTGCAAAGTTTAAAGTAATGTCATAAGTTAAGCGCGTGTACTCGTCTTGTTTTTTGCCTATGGATGTTACACCCGAGCAGAAGAAGCAGGCATCGTACCCGGCGAATTTATCGGTTACAGCGGCCAGATCCATAAAATCAGGTACCAGCAGTTGGCTTAGCTTAGGGTGCTGCAGGTTGTAGTGCCTGCGGTTAACTATCAGTACCTGGGCTACCTCGGGGCTGTTAAGGCAGTGTAGTAGTACACCTTCGCCTACCATGCCGGTAGCGCCTGTTATAATTACTTTTATGCTCATATTAAGGTTATAACAACGTTGTATATAATGTGTAGACGATCATGAATATAAAACATTTTAAATTATTTTGTTTAATGGATTCTGCGTTTACCAGTGGTTCATCACCTTTTTAGGCGGGTTGGTCACATTTTAATTTTGTACTTTGATGCGTTTTGTACCATTGCATTATCAATCACAAAACAACCAAACAGTTATATGCAAAAGTTTATAGACGAAAAGCTCAAGACCGAACCTGCCCGAATTGAATTCGGCATATTTACCGGTTTCGTTTTAGTATCGCTGGTATTTAATATTGTTGATATTACCCGCATACAGCTCAATAATGACGGGTTAATAGCCGGACCGATAATGGAGACATTTTTTTATCATCTCATCATCGGCATCAGCTACATCATGCTTTGCTTTTATGTAACCCCGGTTTTTGAGAGCCGAAGCGACAAGGCATCAAACAGCGTTTATATTTTCGCTTTTATAAGTATTTGTATTTTATTGGATATCATTAACGTGTTTTTTGCCGCCCTGCTGGGGCTAAAAATACTGCTCACCTATTTTAACCGAAATAAGCAAAACCAGGTAAATGCCTATTACCATGAGGTGGCACTATTAGCAGCATCGTGGATATTGATACTGGCCGGCGCCTTTTATATCAACGTCATCTGGCCTAAAATATTTATACTTTACAGTTTGCCTGTATTGATGATGGCGTATCTGTATGCGATTTATAGAATACTGCCCAAAGCGCAGCTTAAAGGCCGAAAGTTTTTATATTATCTAAGCCGTATGTTTTTTATGGCGTTGCTCACCACCCTTGGTTATGTCATTTTCTTTAAAATACGTGAAGAAGCCGGCCCCGGAACATACGAAATGTTTACTCCCGACAACATAAGGCGTAACCTTATTATCTTGGGTAATATCCATGAGGATACACAAGTACTTATTGTAGTAGGCAATTTTTTTGTACAGCTGCTTATAATAACCCCACTGGCCTGGAGTATCTATAAAAAGCGTAATGAAAAGAAGGAAGAGGAGATCACCATGCTGCGCACAGAGCTGGGCCAGTCGGACGCTAACCTTAATTTTTTAAAATCGCAGATAAACCCCCATTTTTTGTTTAACGCGCTTAATACGCTTTACGGCACAGCCCTCCAAGAAAACGCAGAACGCACCGGCGAAGGCATCCAAAAGCTGGGCGATATGATGCGTTTTATGCTGCAGGAGAACACGCAAGACAAGATCCTCTTATCTCGGGATATTGACTACCTGCGTAATTATATCCTGCTGCAACAGCTGCGTACCGCTACATCCGAAGGGATTGTGATCAACACGCAAATAGCAGATTATGCCGGTAATTTGATGATTGCCCCTATGCTGCTTATCCCTTTTGTAGAAAACGCTTTTAAACACGGTATCAGCCTTATCAATCCGTCGCATATAAAGGTGACGCTGCAAACTAAAGACAATACGCTATATTTTGATGTGCATAACAGCACGCACATCCGTAACGAAAACGACCCGGAAAAAGACCATAGCGGCATAGGGTTGGAGAATGTTAAGCAAAGGTTAAACCTGCTTTACCCGGAAAGGCACGAGCTCATTATCCGCGAAACCGGTTCAGATTTTTTTATACACATTACCTTGCAGCTTGATGCAAATAGCTAATTTTAATAAATGATAGCTATTGCCGTTGACGACGAGCCCATTGCCCTTGATATTGTAAAAACACATGCCGCCAGGGTGCCTTTTGTTGACCTGGCAGCCAGCTTTACCAACGCTTTTGATGCCATAGGCTACCTGCAGCATAACCCGGTTGATTTGATCTTTTTAGACATAAAAATGCCTGATATTAGCGGGATAGATTTTGTAAATACGCTGAGTAACCCGCCCATGGTGGTGTTCACCACCGCCTACTCTGAACATGCGGTTAAGGGGTTTGAGCTAAACGCGGTGGACTTTTTGCTGAAGCCTTTTTCGCTTTCGCGATTTTTAAAAGCTTGCAATAAGGCGCATGAGCTTTACCTGTTGCGCGGCAAAACGGAGCAAGTGCCGCCGGCAAGTTCTGTATTTATTAAGGATGGTTATGAGCAGATAAAGGTTGAGCTTAACGATATTTTATTTGTAGAGGCGGCCGGGAATTACACTAAAATTCACCTGCTAAATGGAAAGCTATTGAGCACCCGTGTAACCGTGAACGACATGCAATTACTACTGCCTGAGAGAAGCTTTATTCGTACGCACAGGGCATTTATTGTTGCTAAAGATAAGGTTGACAGGTTTGACCGAACGCAGATAATTATTGGTGAGCATATTATCCCGGTGGGGGGTACCTATGCACAGTCGTTACCATTATTGGGTTAAATAAGTACCAAACCATAAACAAAAAAATGTCCGGCTTTTGCAAGCACGGACATTTTCGTTTTTATAGATAGACGATTGATGCGTTGTTATGAGGCTTTTGCCAAAATGGTAAGCTTTGGAGTAGCGGTAGCAACTTCTTTAATTGCCGGGCGATTGTCAATAGCTTTATATTTATTGCGTAGTTTTTTCAGCATTTCGAAGCTAAAAGCGTCTTCAATAGGCAAGTGGTACTTACCTACTGTTTTTTGATGCAGCTTTAATTGATCTGCACTAACCACTAGGTTTTCATGATTAATATGAGTTAAACCCGTTTTGTTATCGGTATCAAATATTACAAACGTATCTATTTGCTTTCCTTCTCTATCGGTATAAACCACCGATGCGTTTTGATGATAATGTTGCATAATATAGTCTCCTTTTTAATTAAGCGTTAAGCTGCCTTTTTTACACGGTATTCTTGTAAATCTTGCATTAACAGGTTTTTTAATTCAATGTCAAGCGCTTTTAATAAAAGGGGTATCATGTCGGCGTTTTGCATATTAGTTAATTTTTGTTATTAACCTAAATGCTAAAACCATGCCATGGCAACTTTATGCGTATTTGGTCCCTGCAACACACTTTTCGTCTAGCTTTGTATACAATAATATAGGACAATCACTGTTTTTGCGAAAAGGGAGTGCTGTTATTTTAGTTTTTCACGTAAACTAAAAAATGCTGGATAGGTAAGAAATCTTTGCTGCTTAACAGGCTAAAGCCGTTTGCCTTAAGCTCCCTACTTACCTGTGCTTTGCTCATTTTGTGCAGCGGCTTTATTTCTACTGTAGCGTCTTCTGCACGATACTCAATCAGCAGCAATTTGCCGCCTGGTTTTAAAGCGCGTTTAAGGGCTTGCAACATTTCATGCGGATAGGCCAGCTCATGGTACACATCAACCATAAAAGCAAAGTCAATGCTGCTATCGGGCAGATTGGGCGAATAAGCGCTGCCTTTAACTACCATTATATTGTTTACCCCTATTTCTTTAGCGTGTTTTTTAAGATAGTCTAAAGCGCTTTGCTGCACCTCTACCGCATACACCTTACCCTGGGGCACCTTAGCGGCCAGCGGAAAGGTGTAATAACCCGTACCCGCCCCAATATCAGCAACAGCATCAGTAGCTTTAACCGGCATTTTTGAGATAGCCAATTTGGTGTTCTCTTCTTCCTCTCGCGTATCGCGCTCCAGCCAGGCTGCGCCTTCAAACCCCATAACCTGGGCAATCTCACGGCCCATATAAAACTTGCCGGTGCCGTCGGGGGTAGCGGGTTTGTAGTTATAGGGGTTTTTATTTGGCGTCTGGGCTATCAGGTTAGCGGCTGATAACAAGATGCAGGTTAAAGTTGAAATTGTTTGCTTGAAAGACATGTGGTGTAATTTACAAGTTATGTGCCTTTGTTAAATATACGATTGATTTAACGAGCCGGATAAGCATAGGTAACTTAAAAATTATATTTTTACCGTAATATTCTCTACCAGTTATTTAACCAATTATAATACAACGTTTTATTACTTTATGAAGAAAATCACGACCCTTGCCCTAGGCTGCCTGGCTTTGGCAACTACGCTTACTGCCCAGGCGCAAACTACCTCATGGAAACTGTTAACCGATAAGATTACCACCCCATGGGCCGAAAAGGTAAACCCTATGGCACCACTGCCCGAATATCCACGGCCGCAGATGGTGCGCGGCAACTGGCAAAACCTCAATGGTGTTTGGAATTATGCCATCACGCCAAAGGCTGCCACAGAGCCACAAGCTTACCAAGGCAAAATACTGGTTCCCTATGCGGTAGAATCGGCTATATCGGGCGTAGGTAAAACTGTTGGTAAAGACAGTGTACTTTGGTATAAAAATAACATCACCCTAAATAAAGCTGTTAAAGGCAAACGCACACTGCTGCATTTTGGCGCGGTTGACTGGCGTGCAGAAATTTTCGTTAACGGTAAAAATGTAGGGATGCACGAGGGCGGCTTCGATCCTTTCTCGTTCGATATTACATCGGCGCTGAAAAGCGGTGGCCAACAGGAAATCAAGCTGCGTGTATGGGACCCCACCGACGACGGCCCGCAGCCACGCGGCAAGCAAGTTAAAAAACCTAGCGGCATTTGGTATACCCCGGTAACCGGCATTTGGCAAACAGTTTGGCTAGAAGCTGTGGGCAATACCTATATCGCTTCAACCAAACAGACACCGGATATTGACAAAAAGACGCTGACTGTATCTGCTAATGTTGTGGGCGCACAAGCCACAGATCAGCTAAAGATTACCGCTTGGGATGGTAAAACAAAGGTGTCCGAGCAAATCGTCGCAGCAGGCGAAACCGCTACACTTACTATTGCCGACCAGAAATTATGGTCGCCGGAGAGCCCATTTTTGTATGATTTGCAGGTAGCTGTCATCCGTAATAACAAACCCGTTGACGAGGTGAAAAGCTATTTCGCAATGCGTAAAATATCTCGCGGACCTGACGGTAATGGCATACAACGCATACTGCTGAACAACAAATTTGTGTTTCAATATGGCCCGCTTGATCAAGGCTGGTGGCCGGATGGCTTGTACACCCCGCCGACAGAAGAAGCTTTAAAGTTTGATATTGATGAGCTTAAAAAGATGGGCTTTAACATGATCAGAAAACATATTAAAGTTGAGCCTGCCCGTTATTACGCCTACTGCGACAAAGTAGGTATGCTTTTATGGCAGGATATGCCAAGCGGCGACTTAGGCAACCGTTGGGAAAACCGCCCCGGTGTTTTAGACAAAGGCACCGAGCAAAACCGTACAGCCGAGTCGGAAGGTTATTACCGCAAAGAGTGGGATGCTATTATGAATACGTTGCATAACTTCCCGTGTATTGTGGTTTGGGTGCCGTTTAACGAGGCATGGGGCCAGTTTAAAACCGTAGAGATCACCGAGTGGACCATGAAGAAAGATCCGTCGCGCCTGGTAAACAGTGCCAGTGGTGGCAATTACTTTGATACCGGCGATATGGTAGATCTACATAACTACCCCCAACCTGCTATGCCTCGCCCCGAGATATTTGGTAAAACCAAAGCGGTAGTATTAGGTGAGTTTGGCGGCCTGGGCTGGGTAGTGCAAGACCACACCTGGGTAATTAAAAGAACCTGGGGCTATCAAACCTTTAAAAACGGGGAAGAACTGTTTGCCAAATATGCAACCTTTACTGATAAATTGGAAGAGTTGATCAAGCTCGGCCTATCGGCCGCGGTATACACCCAAACCACCGATGTGGAGGGCGAAATAAACGGATTTTTAACGTACGACCGCCGGGTATTTAAAATGCCGGTTACTGAGTTATATAAAACCAACAAAAAGTTATATAACCCGGCGTTGGTGAAGTAATTTATCCGCTTTATGCAAAAGCCTGTTACGTATCAAGTAGCAGGCTTTTGTGTTTTACATCCAGGCGGAGGCATGCTTTGTTTCACAAGCGTGTGAAACAAGTGACACAAGATTTTGGGTAATATATTGATAGTTAGGTTTTTGCAAAATCGGCGTGAAACAAAATGAAACAAGGTTTCTGCTTAATTGATTAAATATCAATTAGTTGCAAAACTGGCTTTTTGAAACAAAACTTATTAAAACGGCGCATGCCGTAGGCCGACATTGCGTAGGTCGGGTAAGTGTCGGCTATAAATACAGGGCAAAATAGTGTACTTTGCTTTAGTTAATAATATCATTGCTTCATAAACTTTATGGATTTACAGCAACCGGCCTTAGGTAAAAAAATTGCAAGCCTCAGAAAAGCTAAGGGCCTGACACAGGAAGAATTGGTGGACCAATGCAAACTCAGTGTGCGCACACTGCAACGCATAGAAGCCGGCGAAGTGATGCCCCGTAGCTATACGATCAGACTAATTTTTACGACACTGGGCGAAGATGCTTTTCAATCTTCACCAGGTATCGGCGGTGATAGCGATTTACGTAAAGTTTTGAATTACATAATTGATCTATTCAACTTTAAAACAAACGCAATGAAAAAACTAACTATTTTATCTATCTTCTTTTTATCTGTATTTATACTTGTATTCTCCGCCTGCCTTGGCTCCAAAAAGGCGCTGACAGAGCAGAACGCTTTAGTAGGCACGTGGCAAATGATGAACAACGGCAAGCTTGATACGCTAATTGGCGGTAAACCCGGCCAAATTAGGTATAAGGTGCTTACTCAGGAAAGATTTGTTGTTACCGACATTGAGTATAATAAAAAACTGATGCATGCTGCCTTAACGGGTTCATACACCGTTGACCCGGTAAACAAAACGTACTCAGAGTTAGTAGAAAATGCCGGCAACGGCTACGGCCAATACATGAATGGCAAAATAGGCACCTATAATTATAAAATAACAGACTCGTTATGGTATATTAAAGGTAACGGTTATGATGAGGTTTGGAAGAAAGTAAAATAATTTACCATTCTCTACCGGCGCTGTTCAAGTCTTAAACTACTAGGCAGGAACAAAACAGCTTTGATATTTTGTTTTATAATATTAAACGGTTAGCTTTAGTAGCAAAACCTTATCATGACACTTTACGATCTATTATATAGAGGATATTTCCCAAAAGAACTGCCCCCTCCGTTTAATGCCAAATCATATGCAGATAATATCACAACCATTTTAGCAAATTGGTCAACGATCTTTGCCGACAATACACATGCGTCTACTTTGGTAAAGGCCAGTACCGAAACAGCGCAGCAATTTAAAGCTCGGAAAAGAAAACATTCTGAGGACTTTATAGCGAAATATAATTCTTCCAAAGGGACGATATTTTCTATTTCAAAAGGAAAATTGTCTAGACGATTCCTACAAATCCCGAATCCTAAACACTTTGCATTGCTAAGTGAAAAGATCTCAAATAATTGGACAGCATTCGAAAACGTTTATGCGATCTCAAATTATTCAAAAAGCTACCCTATCCCTGACAATGATATTACGAAGAGGTCAGTCCGGACATATAGCAAAAGCGTGGGGGAATTTAGAAACGAAATAATAAATACATCTTCAAATAAAACAATAGAAGTAAGGGTAGACATTTCGAAGTTTTATCCGACAATTTATACACATTCGATCGCATGGGCCTTGTTAGGCAAGAATAAAGCAAAACAGTACTTTAAGAAAAAAGACATTTTAGATTCATTGATTGCAGCGGGAGATACGGATGCCGCGTTATATAAGATTTCAGAAAGTATTGACATGGCAGTACGAAGCTGTCAGGAACGACAATCCATTGGAATACCAATTGGACCGGACACTTCACACATTATAGCAGAAGCTGTAGCATGCCAATTAGATTTGATTCTTGAAAAGAAATTCCAAGATATTGGACTGGAGGCTTGTAGGTATTATGATGATTACTATCTATATGTGTCTACCAAAGATGAAGCTGATAAGGTTCTAAAAGGTTTACAATTAATTCTTGCCGATTTTCAGTTGGAAATAAATGAAAGTAAAGTCAAAGTCAGAGAATTTCCGTTTGGGTTTGAAGATGAATTCGCGACGACGTTATTTTTGTTCAATTTCAAAAAGACGAATCTCGACAACAGCATAAAACACTATTTTAGTTTGATTTGGGCCTTCATTGAAAAAAATCCGAAAAAGGCGGATACTATTTTCAAGTATTCTTTAAAAATTTTTGAGTTTGGAAATGTGGTAATCCCCAAAAAAAGTTGGCGTCTATTTGAAAACCTGCTTTACAAAACCGCTTTGATTGAACCATCCGTACTGGATATTGTCACTCGTATTTTGTTGACTTACGAAAAATACCTAGATGCAGTGTCAAAACAGCGATTAAAGGCTTTGGTTAATTGCATTATAAATGATCATAGCCCAATTAATCACAATTTTGAAATATCATGGGCATTATGGCTTGCTAAAACATTTAAGATTGAAGTTGAAGAACTGTGCGCAAATAAAATAATTGAAACGAAAGATTCAATATCAAATCTCATATTATTAGATTTGATAAACAACACTTCACTGGTACTTGGTACTCCACAGATAGCCAAATTAGATACAGAACTAAAGGAGGATATCCTATTTTCAGAACATTGGCTGTTGGCGTACGAAGGTGTTAAAAAAGGGTGGCTTACTCCTGCAAACCCCAACTTGCTGAATGAAAATTTATTTTTTAACATCTTAAAAGATCTCGATGTGGAATTTTACGATGCCAATAAACAATTAAAACCTTATCTATCGCTTAAATCGAAGACAACACCCATAATAGCCCAAGAAACTGTTGTTATTAGCGGTATAAAAGATATAGAAACAGTTGATGCGCCGCAGGATTACTTGGATTTTAGCGATAGTATTCCATCCGGCTTTTAATACTGATTTTCGTAGTTTCAAAAACCAAAAACCAAAAAACAGAAACGGCCCCGAGTTATCGGAGCCGTTTACACTGTTGTAAGTTTTAAATAGTATTATTCGCCACCGCCGTCGCCGCCATTTACGCTGGCTTCGCGGAATAGTTTGGCACTGAAGAAATCGTTATTCATGCGGCTAATGTTGGTCAGCGAGATCTCTTTAGGGCACTCTGCTTCGCAGGCACCGGTGTTGGTACAGTTACCAAAGCCTTCCTCGTCCATTTGCGCTACCATGGCTTGTACGCGGCTGTAACGCTCCGGCTGACCCTGTGGCAACAAAGCCAGCTGAGATACCTTAGCTGACACAAATAGCATGGCAGAAGCGTTTTTACACGCAGCTACGCAAGCGCCGCAACCTATACAAGTGGCCGAGTTAAATGCCTCGTCGGCAATTACTTTAGGGATAGGAATGATATTAGCATCGGGCACGCCGCCAGTGTTAACCGATACGTAGCCGCCTGATTGCTGGATCCGGTCGAACGCAGAACGGTCAACCGCCAAATCTTTTATAACCGGGAAAGCTGCCGCGCGCCATGGCTCAATGGTAATGGTCTCGCCATCGTGGAAGCTACGCATGTGCAGCTGGCAGGTGGTGATAGCACGTTTTGGCCCGTGCGGGCGGCCATTGATATATAATGAGCACATACCGCAAATACCCTCGCGGCAATCATGGTCAAAATGGATGGGCTCATCACCTTTAAGGGTAAGGCTCTCATTAACCACGTCAAGCATCTCTAAAAATGACATATCAGGCGAGATATTCTCGGCCTTGTAAGTCACCATTTTGCCGCTGCTTTTAGCATCTTTTTGTCTCCACACCTTAAGTGTCAGATTCATGTTTCCACTCATACTTTGTTAGATTTGAGATGTGAGACTTGAGACGTGAGATAAAACCTTCCGGTCTCTCAATACTCAAATCTCCTTATTTGTAGCTTCTTTGCGAAGGATGAACAAATTCAAAATTCAACGCTTCTTTGTGTAATTCTTCTTGTTGGTTTTCGCCTTTGTACTCCCATGCGCCAACAAACGAGAATACCTCGTCGTTACGCATCGCTTCACCTTCTTCGGTTTGCGATTCTAAACGGAAGTGACCGCCGCATGATTCTTTACGCATCTGCGCGTCGTCAACCATCAGCTCACCCAGTTCAATAAAATCTGCCACGCGGCCCGCTCTTTCTAACGAAGCATTAACCTCGTCATTAGCGCCTACTACTAAAGCATTTTTCCAGAAATCGGCTTTTAAGGCTTGTATCAATCCTTTGGCTTTTGTCAAGCCTTCTTCGGTACGCGCCATGCCGCAATACTCCCACATAATGTGGCCAAGGTCGCGGTGGTACTCGTTAACCGTTTTGGTGCCTTTAAGCGCCAATAATTTATTAACGTGATCAATCACATCCTGTTTAGTTTGTGCAAATGCAGGGTGGCTTGTATCAACCGGTTTAGGGCCAATAGTAGCCAGGTAATCGCCCAGTGTAAACGGAATAACAAAGTAACCGTCAGACAATCCCTGCATCAGTGCCGAGGCACCTAAACGGTTTGCACCGTGATCGCTAAAGTTACACTCGCCTAAGGCGTAAAGGCCCGGTACGTTAGTGCTTAAATTATAATCAACCCAAAGGCCGCCCATGGTATAATGTACGGCAGGGTAAATACGCATGGGTTGAGTGTACGGGTCCTCGTTAGTGATCTGGTAATACATATCAAACAAGTTACCATACTTAGCCGCTACGGCTGGTTGGCCAAGACGTTTAATCGCGTCGGCAAAGTCAAGGAACACGGCAATGCCAGATCCGCCTACACCACGGCCATCATCGACCATTTCTTTAGCGTTACGCGATGCTACGTCGCGCGGAACAAGGTTACCAAAAGATGGGTATTTACGTTCCAGGAAGTAATCGCGGTCCTCTTCGGCCACCTGCGCGGCAGTTACTTGTTTGGTGCGCAGCTTCTCTGCAGTTTCTTGTGTTTTTGGTGCCCAAACGCGTCCGTCGTTACGTAACGATTCAGACATCAGCGTTAGCTTACTCTGGTGATCGCCGCTTACCGGTATACAGGTAGGGTGAATTTGGGTATAGCATGGGTTGGCAAAAAACGCACCGCGTTTATGCGCACGCCAGGCCGCAGTTACGTTTGATCCAATGGCGTTTGTTGACAGGTAGAACACGTTGCCGTAACCACCGGTACATAACAATACGGCATGGCCGCTATGGGTATCAATTTCGCCGGTAACCAGGTTACGGGTTATGATACCTTTTGCATGGCCGTCAACAGTAACCACGTCAAGCATTTCGCTGCGGGTATACATTTTAACTTTGCCTTTGTGGATTTGGCGGTTTAACGCAGAGTACGCGCCTAACAACAATTGTTGTCCCGTTTGTCCCCTGGCGTAAAACGTACGTGACACCTGCGAACCACCGAATGAACGGTTATCCAGCAAGCCGCCGTACTCGCGGGCAAATGGTACGCCTTGAGCAACGCACTGGTCTATAATGTTTACAGATACCTCTGCCAAACGGTGTACGTTGGCCTCGCGGGCACGGTAATCCCCGCCCTTGATGGTATCGTAAAACAAACGGTAAACGCTGTCACCGTCGTTTTGATAATTTTTGGCAGCGTTGATACCACCCTGCGCGGCAATAGAGTGCGCACGGCGGGGGCTGTCCTGGAAACAAAATGCTTTAACATTATAACCCAACTCGGCCAGCGATGCTGCAGCTGATGCGCCCGCTAAACCGGTACCTACAACTATTACATCGTATTTACGCTTGTTGGCAGGGTTAACCAGCTTTAAGTTAAATTTATGCTTGCTCCATTTTTCGGCTAATGGGCCCTGCGGAATTTTAGCATCTAAACTCATATCGTATGTTTTTGGTTGATTGGGTTGATGGCGTGAGCGGTTAAACTTAACTCAATCAACTTGCCCAACTTAATCTAACTGTCTATTTAAAAAAATAATATACTATCGGCATCAGGGCAAAACCTATCGGGATAATTACCGCGAAGAACCAAGTGCCGATAAACTTTACCACCGGCGTATATTTTCGGTGTGTCCAGCCCAGGGTTTGGAAAGCGCTTTGAAAACCATGCAGCAAGTGGAAAGATAAACTACCCATCGCTATCACATAGATCAACACATACCAAATGTTATGAAAGCTGGTTGATACTTTTGTGTGCAGATCTTTTACGCGTACAATCTCATCTTCGTTCACTGTTGTTGCAGAGTGCTCAAAGTTTGGATCGGTTGGTACAAAATCGCTTACTGTGGTAACGTTGCTTAAAACATTGGTGCGGTATTCTTTAAAGCCAACGGTATCGGTATATTTATATTTATACCAAAAATCGCTCATGTGTATCACAATAAACAAGAAGAGGATAGAACCTAACAGCCCCATGTTTTTTGATGACCATGATGCCGGCGCTTTATCTTGCGATGCATAAGCCACCGGCCTTGCTTTTTTGTTGTTAAGCGTTAATATTAAAGCATAAATACCATGCACTAAAATTGCGCCGTAAAGCAGGTAGGCAACCACCTCAATAGGCGGAAAATGTGTCAGAAAATTGGCATACACATTAAACCCATATCCCTGGTCGTCTTTAAATAAAAACAGGTTGCCGCCTAAGTGTACAATAATAAAAGTACACAAAAACAAGCCTGTTAAAGCCATGATAAGCTTTTTGCCCAGCGATGAGTTAAAGGTTTGTTTAATTTCGCTCATTGGTTTATAGTAAATGTAAAATCACGCAAAAGTATCTATTAAATAGCAAAAGATATAAATGGTTACTGTTAAATACAGCGCAATTGACTATTTAGAAACAATCTAAAGCAGGGGCGGTTTCAGCACAAAAATATAGACCGATTTTTTGTTGTTGATGCTAAATGTACTTACATTAGCCTGATTAAATACCCATATTAACCGATGAAGTACCTGAGCTTTATTTTTCTGATAGTGCTTTTTTGCGCCTGCAACCGTTCACAAACAGGTGATATAGAAATTAGCGGCACGGCTAAAAACGCAACCTACGGCAGTATAGTTATTAAAGACATTGTTAAAAATATGATCTTTAAGGCTGATATTAAAGATAATAAGTTTGCTATTAAGGGTTATCTGCAGTATAGCGGCTATTATAGAATGATATTTTCTACCCCGGCAACCAAAGGTATCACCCGCGAGGTTGAATTATACCTGGAGCCCGGCAACTACACTATAAATATAGACCCGGCTTTTATTAATGATTACCCGGCAGTTACGTCAACATCTGAGGTGCAGAAGCAGTTATCGCAATACTACGCCATAAATGACACCATGCGCCACGAGTCCCGTCGTAAGGTTATTGCCATAAATAACCAAATGAAAACGGGTGGAGACGAGATTAAAGATGGCGACAATATTGAGGAGATAGCCCGCCTGCAAGAGGAGGAAATTAAAGCAAGCCGCGTTGATCCTTTATCGGTTTTTAACGCTTTTATGAATAAATATCCGGACAATGTGGTAGCGTCTCACATTATGATAGGTATGGATTATCAAAACGACCCGGCCAGCTATCAAAAACTGTATCAAAAGTTTAGCGCAGGGGCGAAAGCCACAGAAGATGGCAAAACGCTCGAGCAAAAGTTAAAGCAATTAAGCGGCCTTGCACCCGGCAGCCCTATGCCAAAAATTGAGGGTAGTACACCAACCGGCGAGAAACTAGACATTAAAGCGATGCACAAAAAGCTATTGCTTATTGATTTTTGGCGATCAACAAACGGCACCAGCCGCGATAATCATAAACGCATTATTGGGCAGTTGATGCAGTTAAGCACCAAAGGCTTTGGAGTGATCAGTGTATCGTTAGATACCGTTCGTGCTAAATGGACAGCAGCCATTGATAAGGATAAGATGAAATGGACCCAGATATCAGACCTTAAAGGCGATGAGTCGCTTAACGGTGTTAATTGGGGCATAAAAAGTATCCCGGCGTATTACCTGATTGATGGCGAGGGCCGCATTATTAAACGCGTGTCAGAGTTTAATGATCTTCCTGCCGAAGTAGAAGATTTTTTTAAAGCCGAATAAGCAGCACTAAATTTTTAGTTTTAAATGTTTTGTGGTAATTTGGTGCTACCAATACCTTAACCATGAAATATATCTTCCTGTTTTTTACAGCAGTAATTGCAGCCGGCTGCAACGTAAACACCCTTAACATTAATGGCACGGCCAATGGGGTAGCAAACGCCACCTTCACCTTAAAAAGCCAGGGCCAAACGCTGGAAGGTGTCAATATCAAAGATGGCAAGTTTGAGATCAAACAAATTCAGCTCGAGCAGCATGACTATGGTACCATAACTTTGTCTCAATCCGGCAAGCCGGATCTTGATTTTGAGGTATACCTGGAGCCGGGCGATTACACCGTAACTTTTGATAAAACTAAACTTAGTGTTTATCCTGCTGTCAAAACGGATTCTAAAATACAGCACCAGTTATCTGCCTATTATAAAATATTGGGCGATTTGAGCTGGCAAACTGCTAAAAATGTTGAACAGTATGACGGTGCTTACAAGCAAGCGGTTGATAACGTAAACGGCGATTGGGCGGACAGCGTAACGGCCCTGTCAAACAAAGCCGAGGCAGAACGTACCAAACTTAGCAATATACCTAGGTTGGCGCTATTAGCCTATATAACCAAAAACCCGGATAATGAAATTTCCGCACACTTAATGTACAGTATGAGCTTTGAAGCTGATCCGGCAGCGTATAATGTGGTGTATCAAAAGTTTTCATCCGCACAAAAAAATAGCGCCGAGGGAGCAGACATAGGGCAGCGCCTTAACACACTGGTGCATTTAAGCCCGGGTGCTCCGGCACCCATCATAGAGGGCAAAACACCGGATGGCAAGCCGTTTGATATTAAAAAGATAGGCACAAAACTGGTATTAATTGAGTTTTGGCGTGCATCAAGCGTTAATAGCCGTGTCAATCATCAAACCATGACACAAAATCCACCGCCATTTATGAAAAATAAAGACCTGGGTATCGTAAGTGTTTCTTTTGACAAAAAGCGCGATTGGTGGCTGGGCTCCATGCGTGATGACAAGGTTACCTGGGCGCAGGTGTCCGACTTGAAAGGTAACGACTCGCCCAATAAAACCAATTGGGCCATTACCACTACCCCTACCTATTATTTGTTAGATGCCGAGGGCCGGATTGTTGAGCGCGACCTGCAATTTGATGAAATTACACCGATGGCGGAACGTTACCTAAGCAAGCATTAAGCTATTGCCATAACTTTGTCTTTAAGCACGGCAAAAATATGGTCGGTTTTCATACTGCGGATAGCTACCTTGCCGGTAAATTTGCCAAAAGAAGGCAAGATGGCCTGGCGCTTGCCAAATGCAAAACAAGGTAGCGTAATGCTTTGCCTCCCTTTTCCGCGTAGGCTTACCCCGGGGTGAATATGTCCGCAAAAAACATAGCCGGATAAGGTATCGAGCACAGTTTCTGATTGTGGGTGGTGCAGCATTACAAAAGGCCCGATCTGCAAAGAAGCATGCAGGGCAATGTTGAGTTGATGATAGTGATCGTCGTGCACAATGTCATGGTTGCCGCGTATCAGGATGATCTCCAGCTTAGGGAACTGTTGCCGCCAAAGCCTGAGCCACTCCCAATCCGCATTCATATCGCTATGAAAAAGGTCGCCCAGGAAAATGACTTTTTCGGGGCAATACTCATGGATCAGGTCTGACAGTACAGCCAGATCATCCTGCTCCATATCGCGCGGTACGGCTATGCCCGCTTTGCGGAAGTGACCCACTTTACCCAAATGCACATCGGCAGCAATCAAAGCTTTTTCCTGCTCCCAATAAATGGCACGCTGGCAAGTCAATAAAAGGTCCTGATCTAAAAGTTTAAAAGAGGTAGCCGCACAATCCGTCATCATGGTCCAAAACTAATAAATTTAGTTTTATGTTGAGGGTGTTTCTTGAAACCGAAGTTAATGCCAGTGGGGAGTACTGTAATTCTACCAGATAAAAAGATGTATCTTAACCTTTTTAAACGCGATGAAAAAAATTGCTACCCTACTCACATTTGCCATTGTGTATGGCTTTGCCACCCAAGCGCAAAACATCGCCCCGGACGATGCCGCCACAGCGTTAAACCGTTTAAAGCAAATTCAAACAGATCTATCTAAAACTCCTGTAGGCACGGGCGACGCAAAGATCAAACAGATAGATAAAATGCTTGCTTTGGGTGTATGGGGCAAGGCTCAGCAACTTATTAATGCAGCACCGCAAACTTCGCCCTACAAATTATTAAAAGCTGATTATCTGATTTTACACAACAACTACGCCGCTGCCGAAGCGCTGGTTAACACCGTTTTAAAAGCCGAACCTAAAAGTATAAAAGCACTTCAGCTTAAAGCCACCCTGCAAATACAAGCCTGGTTACTGCCGCAGGCCATCATCACCTGCAAAAGCATCTTGAAGACTAACCCAACATCCGAGGCTACCTCAATACTGATGGGGCGGGCAATGTTACTGCAAAAGCGATATGCCGAAAGCCTTGCCATCGCCAAAAAAATAGAGAAACAAAATCCGGTTAACGCCGAAGCTTACCAGTTAGAGGCCGATGTTTATTTCTGGAATCAGCACCCCGAGCAAGCGGAAGCACCCTTGAAAAAATCGCTTGCTATAAATCTTTACAACGCCGATGCACGCTTTAGCTATGGTTACGCCATTTGGCGCCGGGTTGATGCCACGCAACTGAATGCCATGGCTGCACAATGGGAGATAGCGCTGGCAGTAAACCCCCTGCATTTTTCTACACACTGGCATTGGGGCAATGGGCATACCAACTTAACCTATGCTGACTATGCTGAAAAGAATGACGATGAGGTACGCAACGCGCTTGAAAAAGCCGATGCTCTTTTTAGCGCCGGTAAAATTGACGACGCCATAGCCTACACCCGCACCATACAGCAGCAATACCCAACCTCCGTACTGCCACTAATGCACCGGGGATCATTGTATTACAGCGCCTTTGAAATGAACAGAAAACTGCGTCTTGACTCGGCAGAGCAGATCTTTAAGCAGGTACTTACGCGGAAAAAACATTACGGCCCGGCTCATAATGGTTTGTCCGCCGTAATAAAATCACAGCGCATACCTTACTTGTCTACTTACGACTCGATAACCAACGTGCTTAACAACGTAAGGATAACCGACATGAAAAACTTTGAACAGGTTTTTCCGGATGTGTCTTACTATCCGGGCAATTTGGCTAAGGCCATGGTTTGGAACCAGATGTATTCGGCCGTGGCTTATTTTCCGTTCTTGTCTAAGCAGAACAGGGCATTTAAGGTATCGCCCCTGCATATTGATTTGGCTATCACCATGAAGTCGCCAAGCTTTAGATATATGACTACGTTTGATAATCGCCAGTGGATGGATATTCGCGGCGTAGGCAGCGGCTGCGCAGACATGGAATATGTGGAGCGTGGGGCTTATGAAGAGCGTAATGTAGTACTGCACGAGTATGTGCACCTATACCATGCAGCGGTGCTAACGGACGAAGAGAGCCGCCAGATACGTAAGCTTTACTATAACGCCATGGCAGAGCACCGTACAATGGATTATTACTCGCAGAATAATGAGTCGGAGTATTTTGCGCAAGTATATCCGGCTTACTTTGAGCCGGTAAAAGTGCACCCGCTCGATTTTAAATCGATGAATACCAGTAACGATTTAAGAACAAAGGACCCGGCAGCGTATGCGTTTATTGGCAAACTGGTTAAAAAGCAAAAAGCTTATTTAGCCGGCGACAAAAGCGCCATGGCTGATAACTGGGCGCAGGTATATCTAAATCTAAGTGGTGGCGGGCGCAGGGGTAGCGCAGGTAGCTTTGAGCGCACCGCGGCTTATCTTGATACATCGTTAATGTACGACAGTAAATACCTGCCAACATATTTGGCTTATGCCAGACTTAAATGGACACAAAAGGATTTTAAAGCGGCGGTAGTTTGGCTTGAAAAAGCAGAAGCTATAAATGCCGGATATGCACCCGTTTACGTAGCCCGGGCAGATTTATTACAGGCCCTCGCTATTTCATATCCGGATACAAAACAAGAATCTTTAAGGCAGCAAATAGCTTATCTGAGAAGAGCCTATGATGTTGAAGACGATTACCAGGAACGCGCATCCATCAATAGCCAGCTACGCGAGGTTTATCGACGTAATGCATTAATTGGCGATGCCCTGGTAACGGCAGAAGAATATGTGAAAAATGGCGCCACGGTATCTACTTACCTGCGCGATCAGCGGGACGATGCGGTAGCCTATGTGGCCTCGTTGAAGTCAGAATTAGGTTTTTCTGAATCGGTTGCTGTATTGCAAAAGTTGGTTGAGCAAAAGCCACAAAACTACAGCTTGCGTGCCATGTATGCCGATGCATTGGCGGCTAACAAAGCGTATGATAAAGCCATTGCCACGCTGCAACAAGCGCAGCGTATATTAAAGTCGGTAGGCAACGGCAATGCCGGTTTCGATTTGCAAATTGCCGAGTTTTATAGCGCCCTTGGTAATAAAGATTCCGTGGCTAAATACATTAATCAGCCGGCATCAAATGGTGGCATAACTGGCCGTGGCAGAGCAACCGACATTTACCGCAACATCCGCCTGCAGGCTGCCAGTGGCGATGGAGAAAGAGCTTTGCAGCAAATACGGGCGCTTCCTATCCCGACAGATAATGTGACAATGGCTGATTATCACTACACCAGTGGCAAAGTACAAGAGGCCAATAGCAATGATGCAATGGCAGCGCAAAGCTACGAGTCGGCGGTAAAGGCTAATCCCTACTTGTTTAAGGCTTATCCGTGGCTGATTAATTACTATAACAAAGGCGGCCAAACTGCTAAAGCTGATGCCTTAAAAGCTGGTTTAAAAAGTTTAAAAATACAACCGGGACCTGGGATAGAAATTTAACAACGCATAAGCTAACTACTGTGTCATCCTAATACAAACATAAGATGACATAGTGGGTATGTGTTATCATTTATAAATTCTATCCCGCCTCAGCATCGCCACATCACCAGGGGTAATGTCCACTATGGCGCGTATGGCGTTGTTGGTAATGTTTAGTTCGTCCATCATCATTACCATGTTTTCATAATTAGACTGGTCGCTGGGTTTTACCAGTACAATCATCTCTTTACCCTGCTGTTGCTTTACAAGGTTTGATTGTGTTATAAGTGTACGCCGTATGCCGTTTTTACCAAAGCTTACCCGGGTAGGAGTTGTTAAGGGCTTATCAGGCAGGCCCATGTACCAAATCAGTTTGTTATTAGCCCCAATTAAAACGGTCATCGTCCTGCTCTCGGGCACTTTGCCATGGATATCATCCTCTTTATCGGGCATTACCAGGTCCATAGCTGTAGGTTTTGCAGGGTGGTGGTCAATATAAAAAAGGTGATGAGTAAAAACGCGAGATCAACCATGGCTGTCAAATCTACCCGGGTCGATTTCCTGCTGCTCCTTACGCGGCCACTATTTCCGTTAGTGGCGGCCGATTTGTTTTCTAACTCTGCCATGATTTAAGTTTTGTGCCTTGCGGCGGTTAATAATTCAGGTTGCTTAGATTAAAGTTAAACACATAATTTAATAAATGCAACAATATTGCATTTTGTTTTTTAATTATTTCAAAATATTAAAACCGACAAGCCTTCTTAGCGTTAAAAATAAGTCGGTTTACAAACGACATAACGATAACCACAATACCGAATGACTATCAACCTGCAAAAGATACACGTTAACGCCAGCGAGACTTTCCCTAACAGTAAATTCCCGGTTCTGCTTTATAAAAACATACTCGAATTACCGGGATTGTTCCCTGCCAAATATGTGTCAGACCTGTTTGAGCGCAACAACTGGAGCAACAGCTGGGATGCCGGGATATTTGACTGCCACCATTACCACAGCAATGTGCACGAGGCGATGGGCGTTTACAAGGGCTCGACAACCGTAATGCTGGGCGGCGAGGGCGGCGTTGAAGTGACACTTGAAAAAGGCGACGTATTGATTATTCCCGCAGGCGTAGCTCATAAAAACATGGGCAGTGAACATGATATCAGCTGCGTTGGCGCTTATCCATTGGGTCAGGATTATGATATGATGTATGGCAAGCCCGAAGAACGCGAGCAAGCGGCAGATAACCTGATCAAAACACCGATACCGGATACCGACCCGGTACGCGGTGGCGATGGCCTGCCCGATATATGGAAGGATTAATATTAAGCAAATGATGCGTTTTTAGTAGCCCCGGATATTCTTGGCTTATTAATTTTTCATACCTTCGTTTTGCTAATATTTTTATCAAAATGACTGAAGCTTACCTGATAGTTGCTACCATAATCCTTTTAATCGCGGTATTTTTGTTTATTAAAAAACCGGCCGGTAATAACGGTATTTCTGCGGATGATATGGCGCGTTTAACCAATGAGCGCGACCAGCTGAAGATCTCGTTAGCGGTATCTGAGCAGCGGGTAACAGGCGTGGTGCAGGAGAAAGAAAGCATCGCCATTTTACTGAAAGAAGAAAAAGACCGCCTGGCAGATGAATTGGCCGGCGTGCGGGTTAATCTGGATCAGGCTAATCAGTCGTTAGAGAGCGCCCGCTCCTACTATAAATCGCAACAGGAGAAACTGACCGAGCAAAAGGCTGATATTGAGCAGGTGCGCAGTCACTTTCAAAAAGAATTTGAAAACGTTGCCGAGAAATTGCTGAAAGAAAAATCAAAAGAGTTTATTGACGTTAACCGCAATAACCTGGATACCATACTTGGGCCGCTTAAAGAAAACCTGAAAACGTTTGAGGAGAAGGTGGACAGGGTATATAAAGTAGAGTCGGACGAGCGTAACCTGTTACGCGGCGAGCTTACCCAGCTAATGGCCCTTAACAAACTGATTAGCGAAGAAGCCAGCAGCCTAACCAAAGCCCTTAAAGGTGACAATAAGAAACAAGGCAACTGGGGCGAGGTGATCTTAGAACGTGTATTAGAGCGTTCTGGCCTGGTGAAAGACCGGGAGTACCGCATTCAAGCCAGCCTTACCGGCGTAGACGGCAGCCGCTATCAGCCCGATGTGATTATTGACCTGCCGGACGAAAAACACCTGGTGGTGGATTCTAAAGTGTCGCTGATTGCTTACGAACGATTGGTGAATTGCGAAAGCGAAGACGAGCGTAAGCTGTTTTCTAAGGCGCATGTCGAGTCTATTCGCAGCCATGTGCATGGTTTATCGTCCAAAAACTATCATGATCTGTACCAGATCAACTCGCCCGATTTTGTGTTACTGTTTATTCCTATTGAGTCGTCGTTTAGTTTTGCAGTACAGATAGATGCCGAGTTGTTTAGCGATGCCTGGGATAAGCGTGTGGTAATTGTAAGCCCGTCGACACTATTGGCTACGCTGCGCACCATTGCCAGTATTTGGAAACAGGAGCGTCAAAACCGCAACGTATTAGAAATTGCCCGCCTGAGCGGTACCATGTATGATAAGTTTGTGGGTTTTGTAAACGATATGGAAAGCATTGGCAAAAACATAAAGCAAAGCCAAAGCGCCTACGATAACGCCATCAACAAGCTAACCGAAGGCAATGGCAACCTTACCAAAACCGCCGAAAAGATTAAAGGCCTAGGCGCAAAAGCCAATAAGCAGCTGGACCAAAAATATATTGAGGCTGGCGATACGGAAGATGTAGCCGAAGACTAGCTTAGGGCTTACTCAAATTGCAGTTCCCAATTGTTCTCGCCGGCATCTACCACACGAAAGATCTTTTTTTCGACGCTATGGTTGCCATCGGCCGATTCGATGCGAACGTAATCGTGATCATGAAAATCTTCAAGATCTGTTTTAGTCACCATTAAAGAATTTACTGAATGTGGGTCGCCGGGAATTGTGATAACTTTCATAATAGTGTTGTTTGGTTAATGCTTTAACAACAATGTAGGTTATTGGTTTGAGTGTGTACTATTATGCCACTTCCAGCATCCCATCCAACAACTCTACCGCCTCGTCAATTCCGCCAACATGCTCCACGCTTAAGCGTAAGGTATTTTTAATCTCTTTTAAATTAGTACGGCGCGGGTTGGCCTGCACAAAGTTAAGCACATTACGAAAAGCGGCCGACTCAAAGTAAGCAGATTGCTGGTTGGTAATAAAATAACCGCGCAATACACCCTTTTTAAGGGATACTTTTTCAAAACCAATGGCTCTACCCTTCCATTGCAGGCGCATGGTATTTAGCAGGTCGCTTACCTGTGGTGGTACCGGGCCAAAGCGGTCATGCAGCTTTTGCTGAAATGCCTCAAGCTCAACTTCGTTTTCCAGTTTCGATAGTTCAGAATATAAGTTATACCGTTCAGATAAGCTGGTTACATACTCATTAGGGATCAGGATTTCCAGATCGGTATCTATTTGCGTAAATGCGATATATGGGCGCGGTTTATCGTCGGGGAACAAGCCTTTAAATTCCTCGTCTTTTAACTCGTGGATAGCTTCATCAAGTATCTTGTGATACATTTCGAAACCTATTTCGGCAATAAAGCCACTTTGCTCGGCACCTAACAGGTTCCCGCTACCGCGGATGTCCAGATCGCGCATGGCAACGTTAAAGCCGCTACCCAGATCGCTAAACTCTTCTATGGCGCTTAGGCGTTTACGGGCCTCGTTGGTCAGGGTAGATAATGGCGGACTTAGCAAATAACAGTAAGCCTTTTTATTACTCCGCCCTACACGGCCACGCATCTGGTGCAGATCGCTCAGGCCAAACATGTGGGCATGGTTAATAATGATGGTGTTTGCGTTAGGGATATCCAAGCCGGCCTCAATAATGGTGGTTGCTACCAGTACATCATATTCGTGGCTAACAAATTTCAGCATCACATCTTCCAAAGCATCGCCCTCTAACTGGCCGTGGGCTATGCCTATACGTGCACCCGGCACCAGTTTATGGATCATGGCACCCAGTTGCGGCAAATCAGCAACCCGGTTATGGATAAAGAAAACCTGACCACTACGCTCCAACTCATATGTCACCGCTTCTTTTATCAGCGTATCATTAAACACATGCAGCTCGGTAACTACCGGCTGGCGGTTTGGCGGTGGCGTTGAAATAATAGATAGATCCCGCGCGCCCATGAGCGAGAAGTGCAATGTACGCGGTATGGGCGTAGCCGTTAGCGTCAGCGTATCTACATTGGCGCGCATTTGTTTAAGCTTTTCTTTAGTGCTAACGCCAAATTTTTGCTCCTCGTCAATAATCATCAGGCCAAGGTCCTTAAACTTCACGTCCTTGCTCACCAAACGGTGCGTGCCTATAATGATGTCTACTTTACCATTTTTAAGATTTTCTAAGGTATCCTTGATCTGCTTGCTTGATTTAAAGCGGTTAACGTAATCAATGTTGCAGGGGAAACCTTTTAGACGATCTGAAAAGGTTTTATAATGCTGGGCCGCCAAAATAGTGGTGGGCACCAGTATGGCAACCTGTTTGCTATCAGAAACGGCTTTAAACGCCGCGCGAATGGCAACCTCCGTTTTACCAAAGCCTACATCACCGCATATCAGGCGGTCCATAGGGTGGGGCGACTCCATGTCTTTCTTAAAGTCGTTGGTAGCTTTCTCCTGGTCGGGCGTATCTTCGTAAATAAAGGAAGCTTCCAACTCAGTTTGCAGGTAGCTATCCGGCGAAAAAGAGTTACCTACCTGCGATTTTCTGACAGCATAAAGCTTGATCAGATCGCGGGCTATGTCTTTAACTTTTTTTTTAGTTGTTTTCTTGAGCTTTTCCCAGGTATCAGTGCCCAGCTTGTTCATGCGGGGTTGGGTGCCTTCTTTGCCGCTGTATTTTGAGATGCGGTTAAGCGAGTTAATGTTTACATAAAGCAAATCGTTATCCGCATATATCAGGCGAATCATTTCTTGCTGTTTGCCGCCAACTTCTACTTTCTCCAGGCCGGCATATTTGCCAATGCCGTGGTCAATATGGGTTACAAAATCTCCCGGCTTAAGGTCGCGCAGTTCTTTAAGCGTAATGGCCTGCGATCGTTGGTAACCTTTTTTGAGCTTGTATTTATAATAACGGTCAAATATCTGGTGATCGGTATAAGCGGCCAGTTTTTGCTCACGATCAACAAAACCCTCGCGGATAGAAACGCTGATGGGCATAAACTTCACCGTTTTATCCAGATCTTCTAAAATAGCATATAAACGTTCTACCTGCCTTGCCGAATCGGTGAGGATCAGGTTGTCTATCTTCTCGGACTCGTTATTTTTAAAGTTATGTATCAGCAGCGCAAAATCCTTATTGAACGAGGGTTGCGGGCGCATGTCAAAATTAATAGCGCTATCGGCAGTATAAAAAAACTGCTTGCCAAACTCAATAATGGAAAAATCGTGCAGCTGATCGGCAATCAGTTTTTCGTCGGTAAAACCAAACTTAGGGTCTATCCAATCGGGGTTTTGGTTCTTTTCGTCTGCAGACAAGGCGTTCCATAACTGGGTAGCCTTTTTATAGCCGCTCTGTATAATGTCGAACGTAAATTGTACGTCCTTGATCCAAATTTGTGTATCGCTGTCTATATACTCTAACAGCGAGATATTACTCTCTGTTAAAAATTTAGATTGTACGTTGGGTACAATGGTGATGCTTTTAACCTGCTCGACCGATAGCTGACTCTCTATCTCAAAAGTGCGGATAGATTCGATCACATCGCCAAAAAACTCCACCCGGTAAGGCAGCTCATGCGAAAAAGAGAAAATATCGACAATGCCGCCGCGAATAGAGAACTGGCCCGGCTCGTACACAAAATCAACGCGGTCAAAATCATAATCAACTAAAAATTCGTTGATAAAATCAATGCTCAGTTTATTGCCTACAGAAATTTCAAGGGTGTTTTTTTCCAGCGATGCACGGTCAATCACCTTTTCGGCCAAGGCCTCAGGGTAAGTAACAATCAGTTGGCCAAACTCTGACGAATGGTTAAGCTCATTCAATACCTCGGCACGGGCCAAAACATTGCTGCTGTCGGGCTGGGTAAATTCAAAAGGTTTGCGGTATGATGACGGGAAAAGCAGTACCTCTTTACCCGTAAGGTTTTCCAGATCAGCCTGGAAATAGCCGGCTTCTTCGCGTTCCGGTAATACAAACACCATGTGCTTGTGCTGCAAAAAATACAATGCTACCGCCATGGTTGCATCGCTTGATCCAACCAGCCCACGTAGCTGTATCCTTGGGTTTTTGGTGGCGTTTAATGCTGTAGCAAGCGCCTTTACCCGGTCATCAGCTTTATATCTGTCTAATATATCACGGATGTTCAAAACGGTGCAAAGATATGTAATTAGACCACTGTTTACGGCTGATTGTTTTGATTGGGCGTAATTTTTTATCAGCAGATTTTTTAATCGTGCAAAACAATATCATAACTAATTTCCTTTTAATGGTAGTTTAAGCTACATGCGTAATTATTACTTATGTAGATCATAACTCACAACTTTTTACCTAATACTTTTAAAAAAATGAGAAATGCATTAATATGGGGCGTTGTAATCGGAGTGTTAAGCGCCGCCTGGTTATTTATTACACATGCTATGGGTTATGATGCCCATGATGACAAAACCGCACCGCACGAGTATATCTCGATATTTATACCCATTATAGGTTTATTCTTCGGCGTTAAAAGCTACCGCGACAGCGAACTAAAAGGCAATATGGGTTTCCTTGAAGCCTTGGTACAAAGCTTTAAAATATTAATTGTTGGTGGTGTACTGGCTATATTTGTGGCTATCGTTTACATCAACTATATACAAACTACAGACAGCAATTTTATGGCATTCTCGGGCCGTATGTTTGGCGCTTTGTTAATTGGTATATTGTCGGCATTAGCCGTATCTTTGATTTTGGCAACAAAATCAAACAAGGTTGATTAAGTTTTTAAAATCAAATTTAGAACTGATATTTTGGGTAGCCGCCATCATTGCGCTGGCGGCTGCTAACCCTTCGCTTGAGTCTCAATACCCGCTTTGCCCGCTTAAGTTGATGGGCATAGCCTGGTGCCCAGGCTGCGGCATAGGCCACGCTATCTCGTGGTTACTGCACGGCAACATTGCTAAATCATGGCAGGCGCATTGGTTGGGCGTACCGGCAGTTATTATTATTACGTACCGGATATTTGTTTTGGGGCGGGCTATGCTTATGCCTAAGAAAGCGTTTAAGTTTGAATAGCGTGGCAAGGCGAATCTTTTTCCATAACCTGCTATAACATAAACTTTTATACAAAATTTAACATTTCTCCTATTGGATTTTCAAATGCTTAAGTATATTTTTGCTGTATGGTCAAAAGATTTACAGCGCTATTTTTAACCCAGCTATGCCTGGTAACGGTAATTGCCCTGGCGCTTAATCTTAATTTCTGTAATGATGCGCTTGCCGGTGTAAAAAGCGCTGCTGCTGCTGTTACCCCTCCGGGGGATAAATTATTGCCGCCGGTAATAGTAAAAAAAACCATTGAGCCACAACAGCCGGATGCTAAGGTTAAAGGCATCGCTCAAGCCGAATCGACCTCGGTTATATCTAAATTATTCAGTTTTGAGATACCGAAAACTACCTTCGGCGACTTTGTATTATCGGCACAAAAGGCCTTGTTAAGCAAGTTAATTAACGACTCACCTGCATTGCCCCCACCGCCATGCGGTAAAACCTCGCAGTATATTAAAAACGGCGTTTTACGCTGTAATTGATAGCTATCTGCTACCCTCAAAATTCTTATTTCACCTATAAAATAGCGGTTAGTAACTGCGGGTAAGGAAACATTTTAACAAACCTTACGTTTGTATTTTTACATTTACGTTAGTTTTGAACAAAAATCCTTTTGATGCGCCGCCTCAATCCTAAACACATCCGCATTGCGGTTATAGTTGCTGTTTCTTTAATTGTACTGTTACTTATCGGCGGTTTCATCGCTTACGGCAAACGCGAAGCTATTTTACAAAGCCAAATTGCCAAAGCCAAACTTAAAGCCAAACGCCAGTATAATTTAAATTTGCAGATAGGATCGGCTCATTTTTCAGGTTTAACTACCATAAGCTGCAAAGATATTATCATAGTACCTCAGAATAGGGATACCTTATTAAATGTAAAACGTTTTGAAGTAAGCATAAAGCTTTTGCCCTTGCTGTTTGGCAATATCAAACTGGCAGACGTTTATATGGACGACGCTTTATTGAACCTTACGGATATTAAAGGCGTAAGAAATTTTGATTTTTTATTTAAGAAAAAGCAAGACTCGGTTAAAACCAACACGAAGCTCGATCTGAGTGAGTTGTCTAACAACCTGATCAAACAGGTGCTTTACAAGATTCCTGATAACCTTAATGTTAGTAATTTCCTGGTATCATTTAAAAATGACAGCGCGAGGTTGAAACTACTGACCGAAACCGCCAAAATTGACGATGGCGACCTTACATCAACCGTTAAAATAAATGATACCGTTGCTACCTGGCATTTCTCGGGCATAATGCATCCAAGTGACAAGGAGATAGATGTTAAGCTTTATGCCGATAATGGCAAAGTGGAGATCCCCTTTATAGAAAAACGTTTTGGCGCAAAAGTAAACTTTGATAACCTAACGGTTAAGCTAACTAATGTTAAGCACAGCAATGGCGAAACCAAAATAGCCACTTTTTGCAGCGCACACAACTTGCTGATCAATCATCCGGCCTTTGCGGCTAATAATGTAATTGTGCCTGATGGCTCTATAGCGGCCGATTTTTTAATAGGGACTAATTACATTTCATTGGACAGCTCGTCGGTAATCCATTTAAAGAAAGCTAGCGCCCATCCCTACTTAAAATATACGCTTAAACCGGTTAAAACTTATGAGTTAAGGCTGAGTACAGGCTGGCAAGATGCGCAAAATATCTTCGACTCTTTCCCGACTGGTATGTTTGAGTCTTTAGAAGGTATTAAGGCCCAGGGTAAGCTTAATTACAGCTTAAACTTTTTCCTGGACAAAAGCATGCCTGACAACCTTCGGTTTGATTCGAAGATGGAAAAGGACGCGGATTTTAAAATTGTCCGATATGGCCGTACCGACCTTAGTAAGCTCAATAAAACATTTGTTTATACCCCGTATGAATATGGAAAGCCGATGCGCCCACACGTAATTGGCCCCGAAAATCCGGAGTATACACCGTTAGAGGAAATGTCGCCATACCTGCGTAACGCCGTTATGACTGCCGAGGACCCTACCTTTTACAAGCACCGTGGCTTTGTTGAAAAATCTATTCGGGCATCTATTGTTACAAATATTAAAAAGCAGGAGTTTAGCCGGGGTGGAAGCACTATTTCTATGCAGCTTGTTAAAAACGCTTTCCTTACCCGCAAAAAAACCCTGAGCCGTAAAATAGAGGAGATATTAATTGTATGGCTGATAGAAAATAATAATATCATAACCAAAGACCGTATGTTAGAGGTATACTTTAACATAATAGAATGGGGGCCGGGTATATATGGCATCAGCGAGGCATCACATTATTACTTTGGCAAATCGCCGTCTGAGTTAAATTTGGGCGAGAGTATTTACCTGGCCAAAATTGTTCCAAGACCTAAAGCTGGGCTATACGCGTTTTTACCTGATGGCAGCTTAAGGCCCGGGCTTGAGCGGTATTTTAACTCGCTTGGGCGCATGATGATGGGTAGGGGCTTTGCCCAGCAGGACAGTAATTCTTACGGGTTTTATACGATTAGGTTACGCGAAGGTTTACGCCAGCGTATTGAGTCGGTTGATTCGACAGAGGCTAACCAAATCCTTAACTCACCGCGACAGGATGATGTTGACCTGGCCTTACCCCAGATAGAAGACCCCGAACCGTCTAAAAAACCTAATTTCCTGCAACGGATATTTGGTAAACGAGATACCGTTACACAGCATACAGAGCAAATGCTGGAAGATGAAGAGGAACGACGCATTAACGCCATTGACGAAACCGGTAAATCTGGTAAGCAAATCCGCCAGGCGAAGCGGGCTATCAGAAACGATATTAAAGCCAAAAAGAAAGCGCTGGAAGCCCAGGGTAAACTTTAAATGGCTTATGTGTGACAACATGTAATGTTTAACCTTTTAATTTCGCATCGAATTAAGAATTGAATATCATGTCACTCATAGATAAATTAAATTGGCGTTACGCCACCAAAAAATTCGACGCAAATAAAAAGATCAGTCCGCAACAATTAGCCGAGCTTTTAGCCGCCGTGCAACTTGCCCCTTCATCAGCAGGTTTACAGCCCTACCGCATCATCATTGTCTCTGATCCTGAAGTTAAAGCCAAGCTACGCGATGCCGCCAAAGGCCAGCAGCAATTAACCACTGCATCGCATGTAGTAGTTTTTGCCGCCGAAACCAACCTGGACGAAGCTTATGTAAAACGCTACATTGATTTGATTGCAGAAACACGGGGAATGGATAGGACGCTGCTGGAGGCTTTTGAAACTAATATCATCCATAACGTTAACAGTAAAACCGAAGACGTTAAAATTACCTGGAACCATAAGCAGGCCTACATTGCATTGGGCGTTTTGTTAAGTGCAGCTGCCGATTTAAATATCGACGCCTGCCCTATGGAAGGATTTGAACCCGGTAAGTTTGACGAGATATTAGGCTTACGCGAACTGGGCTTAACAACATCTGTCATAGCGCCAATAGGTTTTCGAGCAGAAGATGATCATTTAAGCAAAGCCAAAAAGGTACGCAGACCTACGGAAGAGCTTTTTATTCATATTTAATATACTAAAGAAGCAAGATCACGGCAGGGAGCATCCTAAGCGGCTTTGTTTTAGGCCGTCTCATTCGTCGTAGGCCTTTAAATTTTTTTGCTTAAAAGTTTCCCGTGCAATAAGCTTGGTGTTTTCGGCTAGCTGATTTATGGTGCAACTTATTGTTTTGATTTTTGTTGGTAGTTCGTCAACAGTTTCCATGAGGTCAATATGTAATAAATGATCATCTGCCAATGTCCGGTTTCCTTGCAACTCATCAAAAAGTGTATTAGCTACTTTTCTGTCTTCACCCAAAAAATATTGTCCATAGGTCTCAAAGCCTTGTAAGGTTTTTAAACTCAGCAAAATATAAAAGCGTGTTTTCATAACCGTTTAATAATTAAAAAACAAATGGCCCCTGGTTACCAGGGGCCATTTGCTTTACCTGCCTAAATTATTTTATCTCTATTTGCCTGCGTACGGCTTTCGCTTCTTCGCGTTTAGCAATATCGATTTTTAAAACGCCGTCGGTATACGCGGCTTCAATGCCTTCGGCGTTGGCGCTGTCGGGCAGGGTAAATGAACGGACAAACGAGCTGTAGCTATACTCGCGTTTGCTGTAGTTTTTCTTCTGGTCAGTATTTTCGCGTTGCTGCTCCACAGAGATATTAAGCGCGTTACGTTCCAGATTGATCTTAAAATCCTCTTTTTTTAAACCCGGGGCAGCCAGTTCAACATGATAGTGGTCCTCCGTTTCGCTAATGTTAACAGCCGGAACGCGGGTAACCATGCAGTCGTTAAAAAAAGTGTCGTTAAAAATAGAATCAAAAACATCATTAAAGCCTGGCATTAATGATCCGTTGTGGGTTTTTGCGGGATTAAATTTAACCAATGTCATAGGTCGTCCTCCTCAAATAATTTAAATGATTGAACTTAATAATTAATTAAACTAATCATTGATATTCAAGTAAAATGCCAAACGGTTACAGGCATATATTTGCTGAAAAAAATACAGAACAGGGTGAAAAATTTTCAGTTAATCTGTCAAATTTTCAATCCGGCTACTCCATTTTCCCGGTCATTCGCGTTATTACTTCTTTATAGCCATCGCTAAATGGTATCTCTACTTCGGCAATTTTTATGCGCCCTTTGCGGATAGAGTGTACATGGTCAAGGTTGACGATGTATGATTTATGCACCCTGAAAAAATCGTCAGCAGGCAACTGGCTTTCCAACGATTTTATGGTGACTCTTGAAATGATCGGTTTTGGCGCGTTGGCCAGGTAAATCTTTACATAGTCTTTCAAGCCCTCTACATACATAATATCCTCATGGTTTACTTTAATAAGGTTATAATCAGCGTACAAAAAAATGTGTTTGCGGCGTTTGCCGGTTTCGGGTTCGTTAATACGTTTGGCTTGCTCATGTACGGCAACTGCTTTGTTGCATGCTTTTAAAAAACGCTCTACAGCTACGGGTTTTAACAGGTAATCAACCACATCAAGTTCAAAGCCGTCTAGCGCAAATTGTTCGTAGGCTGTCACAAAAATAATGAGGGGCTTTTGCGTCAGGCTTTTTACAAACTGCAACCCGCTGATTCCGGGCATTTGGATATCGCAAAATATCAGGTCGACCGTATGCTCCTTTAAAGCCTGCATAGCTTGCGTGGCTGATCGGCAACTGGCCACAAGCTCAAGTTTTTCAACCATGCGGATGTTGTCCTCCAGTAGTTCCAGGGCCAGTGGTTCGTCGTCTATAATGATGCAGTTCATAAAAGGTTATACAATTATAAGGTTATAATATCATAAAGTAATCGGGGTTCGTCGCAACAATGCGGGGTCTTGTCTACTATATGTTATATCGTAGTTTTTTCTGTTTTTATTTGTGGTATGAAAAAACTGCTTGATAGCCGCTGGTTTTGGTTTGCTATGCCTTTTGTAGTGTGGTTTGTGGTAATGGTACTGCCTTTTATTGCCAGTGCCGATAGTGGCAACTTCCCTGAAGAAGCCCGCCGTCGATTTATCATCAACATACTTACCGGTAACTTTTTATTGCTGTGTGTGTTTTATATTCACACCTACCTGGTTTACCCGCTGGTGAACAAAAAGGTGCTGTGGTACGTGCTTGCAGCATTGTGTTTGCTGGGTCTGTACTGGCTTTGCTGGCATTATTTGCGTGTTGACCAACCCCGTATGGTGCGTATAGATATAAAGCATGACATTGTTAAAAGCAAGCCATTTGGCGATGCTCACCCAATGCCACGCAGTGGAAAGCACTTTAGGCGTGAATTTGGCGGACCGTTTAATTTCTTTCCGCTGATGCCTTTGATCGCAATTTTGTTTAGCTATTGTTACCGCGTGATTATTGATAACCGAGCTAAACAGCAATTATTAAAAGAGCGCGAGAATGTGCAGTTGCAATCAGAGCTTACCTTTTTGCGGTCGCAAATAAGCCCGCACTTTATGTTTAACGTGCTTAATAACCTGGTAGCGCTTGCACGCAAAAAGTCTGATGATTTGGAGCCGGCCATTATCAACTTATCGCAACTAATGCGCTATATGTTATATGAGAGTGATGATAATAAAGTGCTTTTAAGCAAAGAGGTTGATTATATACAAAGCTTTATTAACCTGCAGATGCTGCGTTTTGGCAGCAACGTAAAAGTTAACATAGATATACAGGGCGATACCAATATGTATACGATTGAACCTATGCTGCTCATCCCATTTGTTGAGAACGCCTTTAAACATGGCACCGGCATGGTCGAAAATCCGATTATTGACATATTACTTACTATTGATAGTGAAACCAATTTAATGCGCTTTAAGGTTTATAATACAGTAAGCCCGCTTGATGTGTCTAAAGATGATAGTTCGGGAATTGGTATTAGCAACGTTATACGCCGGCTGGCCATATTATATCCTGCGAAACACAATCTGGATATTGTGAATGAAAACAATATCTTTACTGTAGACCTAAGCATTAACCTGTCCAACTAGCCTGCATAAAGCCCTGCGTGGTCGCACCAAAGGGTAATTTTGTCGCTACAAACAACGCGGTGGTATACTTTATTTTTAACTTTCACTTACTATTATTAACCTTGTTTGCGCCTAACCTAATACCGGCGCACACTAAGCTAAAACGATGAAAAAACCTACTCTCTTAGCAAGCCTGCTCCTGATGGCCGCGCCTTGTGTGTTTGCCCAGGAAACATCAAAAAAAATTAAGGATATACAAAACGAATCATCTTTAGCCCCATCAACGGTAAAGGTTGATGGCAGGGTAAGAGAATGGGAAGGTTTTCAGGCCTATAATAAAAGCACGCATTTGTATTACACCCTGGCCAATGACGACAAGAACCTTTACCTGGTAATAAAAACATCAGACCTTACCACCAACGCTAAAATAACGGCCGGCGGCATTACCCTATCTATCAATACAGCCGGTAAAAAGAAAGAGCAGGATGCGTACAGCTTAACTTACCCAATAATACCACGTAGCATGGGCAGGCCACCGGGCATGGCAACTATGTCAGGCGGCGGTGCTGGCGGCGCGCGTATCGTGAATATTACTGTTGGCGGTCCAGGCGGCAGCCCGGGTGGTGCTGCTTCCGGACCCGACTCTGCGATGGTTAAAGCCATGCATGACCGGGTGATCAATGGAGCTAAAGAGATCAAGGTTTCGGGCTTCAAAGATATCCAGGACTCGATGATAGCCATTTACAACGATTATAAAATAAAAGCTGCTATAGATTATGATAAAGACAATGCCTTTGTTTATGAATTAGCTGTGCCATTAAAGCTAATGGGCCTTGAAGCAGGTGATGGTAAAGAGCTGGCATACAACATTAAACTTAACGGCCTGCAGTTAAACTTCAGGATGCCCGAGGGCGGCGATGGCCCTCCCGGCGGCGGTTTTGGCGGCCCCGGTGGTGGTATGCGCGTAATGAGTTTTGGTGGCCCCGGTGGCGGCGGCCCGGGCAGAGGGGGGATTGATTTTCAGGATCTAACTAGCCCAAACGGATTTTGGGGTCAATATACTTTGGCTAAAAAACAATAATGCGATTAATGATTACGATGAGAAGGTTATATACCATAGGGATATTAGTGTTGCTGGTAGCAAAGGTATTTGCGCAAGAGGTTAACTATAAGAAATTAGAGAGTGTACAGGCTGCAAGCCTGCGCACGCCAGGCCCCATAAAAATTGACGGTAAGCTTGGCGAATGGAACAACAATTTTCAGGCTTATAATAGGTCTACCAGGTTAATTTACACGTTGTCAAACGATGATAAAAATCTTTATTTGATAGCTAAATCAAATGATTTTACAACCGTGGCTAAAATTATATCGGGCGGCATATGCCTGGCTATAAATACCGACGGCAAAAAGAAAGAGCAAGACAGTTACAGCATTACCTTCCCGGTGATTGAAAACCCGCAGCGACTGGCTGGTGGACTAAGTAATCGTTTTGAAAACCGCAACGCCGCGGCCGATACCGAATTGATGCGAACCGTACGCCAACGCACCATTTTAGCGGCCAAAACAATTAAAGTATTGGGATTTAAAGACATTACCGATACAGTGATATCTATTTATAACGAACACAGCATTAAGACAGCTATCAATTTTGACGAAACCGGTGCTATGACCTTTGAGTTGTCTGTGCCCTTGAAATCATTAAATCTAAATGCTGATAAACCGAAAGAGTTTGCCTATAACTTAAAGCTAAATGGCCTGCAGTTAAACTTTGGCGGCGGCGGCCCTCCGGGCGGCGGCGGTGGTGGCGGCAGGCCTGGTGGTGGTGGCGGGCGTAACGCGCTTGATTTTCTGGACCTGCTTACACCAAGCGATTTTTGGGCCAAGTACACTTTAGCAAAAAAATAACAACCTATCTACCTAACAATATACACAACAATGAAAAAATTATTGACTATAGCTATCCTGCTTACCTTATCTGTGGGAGCATTTGCACAGCGCGGTGGCGGTGGTGGTGGTGGCAACAATGGTGGCGGCGGCGGCATACGCCCCCAGCAGCCAACTACGCCTGTGGCGGTTGCAGCTCCTTTGGCAAGCCGCGACGTTAGCGGGGTTATAAAAGACGAAAAAGGCGAAACCATAGTTGGCGCTTCGGTGATATTAAAATCACCAAAAGATACCATAACGGTGGGTACCAATGAAGATGGCGTTTTTATATTTAAAGGCGTTAAAGGTAATACCTTTAACGTAACCGTTAATAACCTGGGCACTTTGCCGTTTGTGCAAAAATATGCCTTTAGCGATACCAAGAAAAACGTGGTGCTTGACCCCATCACCCTAAAAACTAACGCTAAAGAATTGGGTTTGGTAACCATAAACGGTACGCCAAGCATCGTTTACAAAACGGATACAGTAGAGTATCGCGCCAGCGACTATAAAGTGCGCGAGAATGCTACAGTTGATGAGTTGTTGAAGAAAATGGAAGGCATGGAAGTTGGTACCGACGGCTCACTGGTTCACCAGGGAACTGAAGTTGTGCGTGCCAAGTTAAACGGTAAAGAATATTCGGGTGGTAGCGTGGCGCAAGCCATACAAAACCTACCTGCAGACATTGTTGAAAAAATACAGATCGTTGACGATTATGGAGACCAGGCGGCGCGTACGGGCGTAAAGGAAGGTGAGCCCTCAAAAATATTAAACATTACCACCCGTGCCGATAAATCGGTAGGCACCACAGCGCGTATAACCGGGCAGTATGGTAGCGCGGGCCGTTACAATGGTCAAATCTTCGCGCAGCGTATTAATGCTAATCAGCAAATAGGCATCATCGGCAACATCCGTAACACGGTTTTAGGGGTAGCATCTACCGGTGCTGGTGGTGGTATTGGTGGCGGTGGCAACGGTGGCGGAGGAAACGGCGGAAACGGCGGCGGCGGTGGTGGTGGTGGCGGCAACGGCGCCAGTGGCGGCGTTACACATTCCGGTTCGCCAAGTGTGAATTATCGCGACCAGTGGGGGAAAAACGTCCAGGTGATAGGTAGTTATAATTATAATTTTAATAATAATAACTCTTTAAATGATCAATACGGTTTCCGCAATAGTGTGCGTGGCAAAAGTGATTTTATCACAAAAAGTAATTCAGACAGAAACAGCAAAGGGCACAGCGCAAGTTGGGAGATGGATATCAATTTAGATAGTGCTAATTATTTGCAAATAACCCCCAATTTTAGTTACAGCAATTCTAACAGCTCAAACGCCACTTATAACAAAACTATCAACTATTATACGCTATTTGAACACGCGATTAGAGAAGGAACTAATTCGACTGTAAACAGTTCTAATAGCATTGGCGTATCGGCACTGTACTTGCACGTTTTCAAAAAAGCAAGAAGGAATTTTTCATTGAACTTAAGTGTAAGCCGATCAGACAATAAGGCTGATGGCGAGCAGAATACAAGAATTAGAAATTACGCCGATGCTACCGAAGATCTGTTAAAGAGAGACTCGTTAATACACGTTTTAACTACAAGGGATAACGTAAGCAGTAACTTTTCCGGGTCATTGTCGTATGTTGAACCAATAAGTGCCCTTTCAGTGATTGAGTTTAGTGGCAGCATCAGCAGACGAAATAATAGTTCAATATCCTTACAAGACACTGTAGATGCCAAAGGTAGGGTGTATAGCGTCCCAGCGTTTAGTAGTATTTATGATTTTAATGTAACCGATAGCCGTGGTACGTTGAATTATAGATACAATGGTAGTAAGGTGACGTTTTCTATAGGCGCAGCGGCAGTTCCGTTTAACATTAGCGGTACAAAACTTAATGCCGCCGCAGGCACCAATGCCGAAACTTCGCTAAGTAATTTCAGGGTTATCCCTTCATTTAGATTTGGATATTCTTGGTCGCGTACAGAACGTTTAACCATAAATTATACCGGTCGCAATCAGGAGCCTAATTTTACACAGATACAGCCTTTTACAGATATATCTGATCCTAATAATGTTGTAATAGGCAACCCGAACTTAAAACCAACATTTACCCATTCTATAAACGCGCAGTATAATAATTATCTGGCTAATTCAAAGTTTAATTTCTCGTTAGGCATAACTGCAAACCAGGTTGAAAACTCGATAACACAAAACACAGTAGAGAGAGCAATTCCTATTTATATTGATGCGGACCCAAAAAAAAGTTTGTACCGGTATATTAACGAAGTTTACTATGTAAATATCAGCGGCGCTCAATCAGTTACCGGCAGGTATAATATCTCTAAACAATCAAATAACCGTGCAGTTAACCTCGCTTTAAACGGTAGTATAACATATAGCTATACACCGGCTTTAAGTAATAATGAACAGTTTCATCAAACAAACTGGCGTTTTAACGAACGTTTTGGTCCGCGTATAACTCCTACGGAAAGCATTGAGGTCAATCCTTTTATTGGTTATGACATTTCAAGATATTTCACTACGCTGGTACCTAAAAACACTGCGCCGGGATCTGCTGTTAATAATTCAACGCAGCTTAATACTGCCTCATTTGGCCTTAATGGCAGAATGTATTTTTTTAAAACATGGCAAATTAATTACGACGCCACTAAAAGGTATATATCTGGTATAACTGGTGGTAACACCACACCATTAATTATCAATGCGGGTTTTGAAAAGGAGTTTTTGGAGCGCAAAAATCTGGTACTAACGTTTAATGTGTATGACGTTTTAAAACAGAATAATTTTATACAACAAAGTGTAACTCCGCAAGCTACTACCAATACTATATCAAACGCATTGAGCCGTTACTTTATGGTTGGCCTGCGTCTTAACCTGCAAAAATGGAGCGGTACCCCGCAGCGTGGCGGCCGCAATATGCAGCGCCGTGGCGATGGTAGTTTTATTTATAATTAAACAAATCCAAACAATAGTAAAAGCGGCGGGCCATAAACCTGCCGCTTTTTTTATTTACTATAGTGATATTGTCCTTAGGCCGATAGCAATTTGCCAAAAACTCTTATCTTCACCTTTGTATGTTTAAGAAATTACTATTGCTTACCGTCGGCCTGTGTTTTGCCTTAGTTGCATCGGCCCAAAAAATAATGACGCCATCGGCGTTTTTGGGCTATGATCTGGGTACACAGTTTACGCCGCATCAACGGGTGATTGATTATTTTAAGTATGTAGCCGTAACCTCAAAGCAAGTAGACTATAAGGATTATGGCACCACTTACGAGGGCAGGCCGCTTATTGCTATGATCATAGCGTCGGCCGATAATATTAAAAAACTCCCGGAAATTCGCTTTAATAACTTAGCGCTTGCCGGGTTAGAGGAAAATAATGCTGCAGGTAAAAGTGTCACTAATGCCGCACCCCCCGCTAACACCCCGGTCATAGTTTGGTTAAGTTATAATGTACACGGTAACGAGCCATCATCAACCGAGGCCGCTATGCAGACTTTGTATGATATGGTGGATACAGACAACGCTAAAACCCAGGTCTGGCTACAAAATACGGTTGTTGTTATAGATCCCTGTTTAAACCCAGATGGGCGCGAGCGGTATGTTAATTTTTATAACTCGGCAAAAGGCGCAATGCCCGACATCAACCCCACCGCACGCGAGCATGTTGAGCCATGGCCGCAAGGTAGGACAAATCATTATTATTTTGATTTGAACCGCGACTGGGCCTGGCAAACGCAACGCGAGTCTAAAGCGCGCATGTTTTTATACAACTCCTGGTTGCCACAAATACACGTCGATTTTCATGAGCAGGGCTATAATTCGCCATACTACTTTGCCCCGGCTGCCGAGCCTTTTCATAAAGACATTACGCCCTGGCAAAAAGAGTTTCAAACTACCATTGGAAAGAATAATGCCAAATACTTTGATAAAAATGGCTGGCTATATTTTACTAAAGAGGAGTTTGATCTGCTGTATCCATCATACGGCGACACCTATCCAATATACAACGGCTCAATAGGGATGACCTATGAGCAAGGCGGCATTGGCGCCGGATTGGCAATAACAACCCATGTAGGCGATGAGCTGACCTTAAAAGACAGGTGGACACACCACCACTCCAACAGCTTAAGTACAATTGAAAGTGCGTCGGCAAATGCAAACAAAGCCGTGGCCGAGTTTAAAAAGTATTTTGATAACAGCCGCACAAACCCTACCGGACAATATAAAGCCTACGTTGTTAAAAATGATAATAATGACAAGGCACGCAGCCTGACCGACTTTTTGAAAAATAACGACATTAAATATACATTAGGTACAAAGGTTGCCGCCGCGGGCTACAACTACTTTACCGGTAAAACAGAGCGTTTTGATGTTGATGAGCACGATATCGTGATCAGCGCCTATCAACCAAAGTCCGTATTGCTGAATGTGCTTTTTGAGCCCAAAACTTTTGTGGCCGACTCAAACACATACGACATTACCGCATGGTCATTGCCCTACGTATACGGCTTACGTACCTATGGGCTTAATGAGGAAATTAAAACTACAAATAGCAAACTTACCGACGTTATACCCTTGCCGCCGCAACCACCCGCCGGTACAGTTATGCATGCTTATGCCTATGTGGCCAAGTGGCAATCGATAACCAACGTTAAGTTTTTAACCGAGCTTTTAAAAAATAACATTAAGGTACGCTATGCCGAAGCAGCGTTTGAGGCTGGCGGTAAGAAATTTGAAGCCGGATCATTAATTATTGCCCGCGCCGGCAATGTTGACAAGGGGTTAGATAACCTGCTGTTGGCTACTGCCTACAATACAGGTGTTGAGCTAACCCCATTAAACAGCGGCTTTGTCGATAAAGGTGTAGACCTTGGGTCGGCATCGGTGCATTTAATACGGGCGCCCAAAGTGATGTTAGTGAGTGGCGAAAGTACATCGGCAGAAGCCATGGGCGAGGTTTGGCATTACTTTGAAAAGCAAATAAACTACCCGGTTACTTTAGTTAATTACAACAACCTCGGCTATGCCAAGCTGAGTGATTTTGATGTGATCATCTTCCCCAACGGGGATTATGATGGCTTCCCTTCAGAGCGTTTGCAGGGTTGGGTGAACGATGGCGGTAAACTTATTGTATTGCAGGATGCCGTTGCGCAACTGGCCGGCAAAAAAGGATTTGATATTAAGGCTAAAGAGGTGGATACTACTAAAATCAAACCATCGGTAAAGGCTTATGCCAATCGTATCCGCAATGCGATTACGACCAATGTGCCGGGCGCTATTTATAAGATAGATTTGGATAATACCCACCCGCTGGGCTTTGGTTTTCCTGGGTATTATTACACACTAAAGCTAAGTAATGATATTTACGAATTATTGGGCAATAATGGCTGGAATGTAGGCACCGTACGCAAAGACGGCTACGTGGCCGGGTTTGTAGGTGATAACAGTAAACAAAGACTTAAAAACGGCATGCTGCTCGGCGTGCAGTCTATAGGCCGCGGCTCAGTAGTCTACCTGGTCGATGATCCGCTGTTCCGTAGCTTTTGGGAAAATGGGAAGTTGCTGTTTAGCAACGCGGTGTTTATGGTAGGGCAGTAAGAAAGTAGGGTTCAGTTAAAGTGTCAGTTTACAGTAGCATTCGTAATTTTACTACTCACACAATGACATCCTTAAATTCTGCAATTGCTACTAACATTTGCTGCAATTAATTTCCCCCGCCTGCACGGCTTTTTTCTTCTTCGGCACCGGTGCGGCGTTCGCGCTGTTTAATTTTGGCGTTGCCGAAATTGTAAGTAACGTTAAACTTAAAATAGCGCGTATCTCGTTTTTGCAGAATCACAAAGTTGTTGGCAAGCTCGTTACTGCTTATATCATTGCGGCGGGTATTAAACACATCATCTAAACCAACTTTAATGTTAATTTTTTTGTCGAAAAATGCCCTGCCTACAGCGGCGCTTACGCCATATTGGCGACGGATCTCGTAAATGCCGTAGGTAAGTGATGACCGATATTCGGCCATGATCTCCGCTTTATAGCTGCCAAACAGCAGGTTTTGCGTGGTTTTAAATACAAAGGCTTTACGGCCGTTATCAATTGCCCCACCATACAAATCGGCTGATTTAAAGCCTGCGTAAAAGCCATTAAAATTAACGTTACCTGTCCACCATTTAAACACGCTGTATGGCGAAAAGATATCTACACTATAACCTTTTTGGGTTTTTACGTTAGCAATTGTTTGAAAAGTTTTATTGCCTTGGGTAATGATAATTTCTAAACTGGCATCGGTGGTATGGCTATAGCCCAGGGTAATATTTACGGTTTTATTGTAACTGTAAGCCAACTCCAGATTGTGGGTATACTGTGGTTTTAAAAACGCGTTACCAGCCGAATAGGTATACGGATCAAGATAGTACACAAAGGGGTTTAAATCTTGGTAATTTGGCCGATCAATACGGCGGCTGTATGAAAAGCTCAAATCGTTTTTCGGGCTTAGCGTTTTATTAAAAAACAGGCTCGGAAATAAGTTTAAATAGCTGCGGTTTACAGACGTGCTGCCCAACAGGTTTCCGTTAGACTGTGTATACTCTGCCCTTAAACCCAGCTGTATGGAGCCCGATGTATATTGTTTATTAAAATTAGTGTAGGCTGCAGCAATTTTCTCTGTATAGACAAATCGATTTGACCGCGCGGTATCGTTCACAAAAGGCCCACCGTTTGATATTTGCGCGCGCAGGTCATTATCTGTTTTTACGCTGCTAAATTTTGCGCCGGTTTCAAACTTCATAGTTTTGTTTAGGGGTTTTGCATAATCAGCCTTGGCACTGTAAACATCAATTATAGCAGGGGTTTGGTTGCGCAACCAAAGCGGTGCATGCTGTACGCCGCCGCTACTCAAAAAGTAGTTTGTAAGTATCTCTGCGTCGTTGTTGTTTCTAAATCTTGAATAGTCAAGGTCAAAGCTTAGCGTTTGGCCAACAGTATCCAATTTTAAACGGTCATTAAAGTTTACAGCCAAATTTTTGCCGTTACTGTTAATAATTGAGGTGCTTATTAAAAATGAATCAATCAACCCTGGCTGCGAGCCTATGTTAGTACGGGTAAAATTGTCGTCAACGCCCGGGCCTGTGTAGCCGCTAACCACTAAGCCTAAGGTATTATTAGGTGTTATATCCCAATCGGCCCCAATTTTAAAGCTATTGTAACTATTTTTTGATGGCATACGCGTCATCTGATCGAAATAGATATTATTTGTGCCATTTTTTATAGTACGGTTAATGCTCATATCGCGGTAACGCGGGTTGTCGCCATGGCTAAAGGTGCCGAAAAGGTTAACGTCGCCCTCTTTATGATTAAGCGAAAGGCTTAAATTATCCCGCCATTTACGCGCTTTGCCTACACTAACCGCTAAGCTGCCGTTTGTACCGGCCTGTTTGTTCTTTTTAAGTTTTATGTTGATAATGCCTGAATTGCCCGCAGCATCATATTTAGCCGATGGGTTGGTAATGATCTCTATAGATTGTACCGTATTCCCGTCGGTTGAGCGTAACAACGTCGCCAGTTGTGTGGCAGACAGGTAGGTAAGCTTATCATTGATCATTACCATTACACCTTGTTTGCCTTTAAGGCTAATGTTGTCGTTATTATCAACTGTTACGCCGGGCGCGCGTTCTAATATCTCGAGCGCATTGTTACCGGCCGCCAACAAGCTGTTCTCGACATTAATAACGGTGCGGTCAATTTTACGCTCGATCAGTGGTTTGCTCGAAGTTATAGTAACGGTATTCAGCGTTTTTGAAGCCGCTTTCATGCTGATAGCCGGAACGGTGAAGCTACCCTTGTCGCCCGACATTGTAACCACTGCCGATGCAGCATTCGTATACCCCACCGAATTTGCTTTTATAATATAGCTGCCGGGCTTAACAGCATCAAACTTGTAGATGCCGGCATCAGTGGTCAGTGTGCCTTTTACAACGGCCGAATCGGCGGCATTTAATAGACTCACACTGGCATAGCTAATTGGTACGCCTTTATCATCCACCAATTTCCCCGACACCGCGGAGGAAGTCTGGGCAAATGCCGTTCCCGTGCACAGCAATAAAATCAGTAATGTATATATATTGTGTAAAGTTGTTTTCATGCGATAAATAGTTGTAAAAATTTGGCAATAGCTGTTCCCTTAGGGCTTTTACCTTTTTTATGTTGCGTTATTAAATTGTTAGGTTAATGAACAGGATTATTCTTGCTTCAGGACAATTAGTTTCAAAACAATGATTGGCCCTCTTTTTATAAGATGCAGAAGGGTACCAAAAGGTTACAAACTATTTCGACTTTTTAAAGCCGGAACGAACTTAAGGATCACATTACTGTAGATAGAAAATCGGCCGTTGCTGCCGATACTTTTGGTTATGGCATTTTTTCGTCGGATATCCTTATCTGCCAGGATATTTTGCCAGGCAATACTTAGGTATAAGTATAATATAAGCCCGCCGCAAAGCAGCAAGCTTATATTCCTTACATAGATAGCAAACGTCTTCACTATTTTTTCTTTAATACAGTGGCTGAGTCAATTGGCGCAAGCTTTGGCAGCACTAGGGTATCTATCTTGCAGCCCAGACCGGTTTCACTCATAATGTAAGCTGCTGACCTTAAGCCCTCCGGCCTCTTATTAGTTTTATTGCACTCGCCAATGTTGGCATAGTTACGTATATAATCGTTTATATCTTCGTCAATAACCAATACGGCATTTAATGGCACTTTTAACGTCAGCTCAATACTTTGATCATGCCAGCCGGTGTTGGGTGCTTTTTGTAAATAACGGTCAAACGTCAATACCGAATCTTTTTGACTAAATATATAGCTGGTGTTACGTGCGTTACGCAGTGCGTCTTCAAAGCGTTGGCCTTTTGCGCGGAATGTTTCAATCAAAATCGGTTGGGCAACATCACTGCGTTCTATGTTAATAGATACGTCGCTAAGCATCAACTCGTCAATCCCTTTACCATCAACCGTTACTACCATGTTTTTAAAGTCCGATTTCATATCTAAACGCACACTGTCATCGTGCGTAAAGTATTTTATGTCATTTAACTTTAAGTGATAGGTGTTCTTAGTTGCCGGTTTTAAAGTTAGGGTTTGGTTAAAACTGGCTGAGGACTGAAATTCTGACGCCACCTTTGTGCCATAGTAAGCTAATACTCCGACAGAGAATAGCCATATTATAAATATCACCGAACCGACAGACTTGTCAATTGCCCTTGTTTTAAATATAGCGTTAAGCGTTAAAAGAAAGATAGCTAACAGCGGGAGGAATGCCGCTACAAAACCTGCCAACAGCAAGCGGTTGGCATATTGGTTAGTCATAATCTCATAACTAAACAGATTGGGGTTCGCATCGGCCCATACGGTACCCATCGCCAACAACACTATTAATGTTATAGCAAAGCCCAGGCAGGTAAGCAATACCAGTATGCCAAATAACTTAACCAATACCTTGCCGGATACTTTAAAAAACTGCCCCAGGTGAAAAAAGAATTCGCCGAAAAAGTCGCGCAGCTTGTAAATCAATGGCTTAGCCTCGGCGCGCAAATTGGCCATGTGTGTACGTAAGTTACTTTCTTCTTCAAAACTGTTTTTAAACCCTTGCAGATTCAGTTTTTCGCCTTTCATAGCCATGCGGTCCGCGCGGCTATGGGCGCGGGGTATCACGATCCATAGTATAGCATATAACAATATACCGGTGCCAAAAAATGCAACTGCTACAGCAAACAACAACCTAACCCAAATAGGCTGTATGTCAAAGTAATTTGCCAGGCCTGAACAAACGCCTCCAATTAAGTGATCGTCAGGATCGCGAAATAAAGCACGTGAGCCCGTGTTGGTATAGGCAAAAGGGTTGCTCGCCACGCTTGGTTCGTCAGATTCTGCATTTACAAAATCTTCAACGGTACCCATTTGCTCCACTACTTGTTTAACATCCTGCTCTATAATAACCTGCTTGCTGTCTTTAATCAATATGTCAGAAAACATTTCGGCAATGCGGTTCTCTATATCAGTAGTTATCTCGTGGCTGTCAGCCGAGTTCATGAAATGACGTTTTACATCTGTCATGTATTGCTTTAGTATTTCGTAGGCATCCTCCTCGATATGAAAGACGGTGCCGTTTATATTTATGATGATTGTTTTGTTCATGATATAATTATTAATGCGGTGTAGGTATTATTTCTTTTTTCCAATTGCGGTGTCAACAGCGTACGCCAACTCTTTCCAGGTAGTATCCAACTGCCCAAGCACTTTGCGGCCTTCGTCAGACAGGGAATAGTACTTGCGTGGGGGCCCGGAGGTTGACTCGACCCAGTTATAAGTAAGCAAGCCGTTATTCTTTAAACGGGTTAATAATGGATATAAAGTACCCTCAACTACAAGCAGTTGCGCATTTTTTAGCTCGGCAATTATATCAGACGCATAGGTTTCATCGCGGGCGATGATGGAGAGTATACAGTACTCAAGTATACCCTTGCGCATTTGGGTTTGTGTATTTTCTGCTATCATGCTACAAAGATATATGTTTTAAATTGTATTATGCAATACATAGTACTGAATAAATTGTATTTTGTGAATAAAATGCGTTTGTGCTAAATATATTTTCGCTTTTTTGATGAATTAATTTGTGTTTTAAATAAGCGAATGCTACTTTTATAATAATTAACTATTAACTGATCTTATTTATTTAACATGAAAAAACTTCTACTAGTAAGTTTGTGTTTTCTGGTGTTATGCGTAACACAAGTATTTGCACAAAGCCGTACAGTTACTGGGACGGTTACCGCCAGCGATGATGGCCTGCCCATGCCTGGAGTAACGGTAAAAATTAAAGGTACCAACCTTGGTACACCTACTGATGTAAATGGTAAATACTCAATAAGTGCCCCGGAGGGTGCAATTCTTGTATTTTCTTTTATCGCGTTTGACACTCAGGAAGTGCCTGTAAATTCAAGGAGCGTAATAAATGTAACCTTATCTACGAACAACAAACAACTAACGGAAGTTGTTGTGACTGCGTTAGGTATTACGAGAGAAACCAAGTCCTTAGGATACTCTGTTGCGAGCGTAAAAGGGAGCGAGATTACTCAGGCCCGCGAAACTAACATCGTACAGGCCTTAGCAGGTAAAGTTGCTGGTGTTAACGTAACACAAGCATCGGGTACTGTAGGTGGGGGTTCTAAAATCGTAATTCGGGGCGCTACATCATTAAGTTCTGACATTCAGCCGCTATTCGTTATCGACGGTTTGATCATCGATAACTCATCGCAACAATTGGCTACAACTAACAGCGCTGTGCCGCAAGGTACTGCAGGTGTTGATTTTGGTAACCGTGCAGGCGACATTAACTCTGACGACGTTGAATCAATGACTGTGTTAAAGGGCGCCGCCGCCGCCGCTCTTTACGGCACTTTGGCTAAAAACGGTGCTATTATCATTACCACTAAGCGTGGTAAAAGAGGTGACAATGGTAGTGTAAGTTTTAGCTCCTCAACCAGATTTGACGCCCCTTTGGTTTTGCCTAAATTTCAGAATGACTATGCGCAAGGTAACCAAGGTGTTTACAACATAGCAAACACAAATGGTTGGGGTCCAAAAATTAGCGAAGTGCAAGACAGAACGTTTCCAAACTTTTTAGGACAAAACGTTAAGTTGCAAGCTTTCCCTAATAACATTAAAGAATTTTATAAAACAGGTAAAACTTACATAAACTCCGTAGCCTTATCAGGCGGTAACGAGCAAGGTGATTACCGTTTTGGTTTTACCAACACTATTCAAACGGGTATTATTGAGCAAGAGCGTTTAGTGAAAAATGCAGTGTCATTTAACTCTGGTCGTACTATTTTAAAAAACTTACAAGTTAGGACAAGTGTAAACTATGTTAGAAGTGTTACTGATGGTTTACCATTCCAGAGTTCAAACAATTCAAACGTACTAACTTCAACTATATATAGTTTGCCAAGAACGGTTGACGTTAATTTTTTAAGAGACAATTATTTAAACGCGACCGGGCAACAAAATACATTAACTCCTGCACGTAATGGCAATAATCCATACTGGTTATTATATAACAACAAAACAGGGGCGGTAAATAACCGTGTATATGGTAGCGCTAACTTTAGCTATAAAGTAGCTCCTTGGTTAACTTTGTCTGATAACGTTGGTACGGATATTTATTATGAGTTCCGTAAGTCAGTTACAAGACCAGGTACCATAGGTGGCCTAACCGGTAACTTCTTTACTGCTAACTTGTATCAGCGTATTATCAATAACGACTTCCTTGCTACATTCAATCATAATGTAACTCAGGATCTGAATGTTAAATTTATTGCCGGTACTTCAATTTATGAAAACTACTACCAGAGAGAGCAAAATGATGCTCAGGGTTTAACCGTTGATCAATTGTACGTTTACACAAACGCTGCAACCAATACGTTGTCAAACACCTCAAATAAAAAGAGAATTCAAGGTGTTTATGGAGATTTGACTTTGACTTATAAAGATTACTTGTTTTTACAAGCAACGGGACGTAATGATTGGAGCTCTACATTACCAAAAACTAATAACTCTTATTTCTACCCATCGGTAAGTTTGGCTTTCGAATTCACCAAGGTGATTCCTCAAATGGACTGGTTATCATATGGTAAGTTAAGAGGAAGTTACGCTAACGTGGGTGGTGATACTGATCCGTACCGTGTTGACTTCGTATATTCTGCAGCAAGCAACGTATTTGCACAATACAGTGCTGGTTCATCTTTCCCATTCAATGGTTTGTTAGGCTTTACCAGCCCGTCAACTATACCTGGTTTGGATAAACTAAAATCACAAACACAAAATTCAACTGAATTCGGTATTGATTTGCGATTCTTAAATGACAGAATTACTTTAGACGCTGATTATTACAGCAGCAAAACTTCTAACCAAATCTTAGCTTTACCTTTACCTCAGTCTACCGGTTACGCATTTAAAGTAATTAATGCGGGTGATTTGACTAATAAAGGTTTTGAAGTTAATCTAGGCATCGTTCCGATTAAGTCTCAATTTACCTGGGATTTACAATTGAGATATTCAAGAAACAAAAACGTAGTTACCTTACCTGCTGAAATTAAGCAAGTAACTGTACAAAGCGGTTACAGTGGTTTGACTCTTAAAGCAGAAAACGGCAAATCTATTGGTTTGTATGGTGTAAAGTGGTTACGCGACCCGGCGGGTAATATTGTGATTGACCCTGCAACCGGTCTTCGTAAAACTATTACCGATCAGCGCTTAGGCCAAACCGCACCAGATTATACTACAGGTATAACTAACACATTTAGTTACAAAGGATTTCAGTTAGCATTTACTGTTGACGCTCGTAAGGGCGGTGTAGTGTTCTCTAACACTGTATCATCTTTACGTACGAGTGGTTTGGCTGACGAAACTGCGCTTAATCGCGGTAAAGTATTTATAGACAAAGGTGTTACCCAAGTAGGCACTACCACCAGCTATATACCAAACACAATACCCGTACAAAGCATGCAAGACTACTGGAGCCAGTACCAAACTGGTAATACAGAAGCAAATACATTTGACGCGTCTTACATAAAACTAAGGGAAGCTAGACTTGCTTACAATATCCCGTCAACAGTATTAAACTCATATGCCAAATTTATTAAAGGTTTATCTGTAGGTCTTGAAGGTAGAAACCTATGGTTGATTCACTCTAACGTACCTGACATTGATCCTGAGGTGAACTTCTTTGGTTCAGGCAGTGCTGGTGAGGGTGTTGAATTTAACTCTATTCCATCAACAAGAAGCTTTGGATTTAACGTACGTCTTACGTTCTAATTTTAGAAAACATGAAACAGAAATTTTTAATTACATTTAGTGTTTTAACACTAATATTAGCTTTACCGTCGTGTAAAAAATATTTGGACATCAACAAAAATCCAAATGCGGCGGTAACGCTTGACCCGAAGTTGCTATTTTCTTACGCCGTAACCTCATATGTTAACTTGAGGCCGAGTGGTGACATGGGTCTTCCATTAAATTTGGCTGGCCAAACCATGGCCGATGGCTTTAATAACCCTACCGGCTGGTCTGGCGGTGGCTTAAACGAAGCTGAATATAGAATTGATCCTCTTATTTATGGTAACCCTTGGAGAGCTTATTATACTTCAATTGGCAACAATTTGCAACAAGCAATCCAACTTGCTGAAGCGGCTACGCCTAAAAACAATAATGCTGCTGCACAGTGTAAGGTTATGTTGGCTTTAGTTTATTATGAGTTGACGACGCTTTATGGTGACGTGCCATTTTCTGAGGCTTTCAGATCTGATGTCACTTATCCAAAATTTGATCCTCAGCAAAAGGTTTTAAGCGGTGTTGTTTCAACACTTGATGGTGCATTGGCCCAGTTTGATGAAGCTAGTACAGTTAAAATAGCAGACTACGATTTATTTTATAAAGGCAACATTGCTCAGTGGAAAAAACTTGCTAAATCATTAAAGCTACGCACGTATATGGTGATGGTTGATAAAGATCCGTCTGTTGCAACTAAGATTGGTGAGATGATAACTGCAGGTGGTATGGTTGCCGCGGCTGCCGATAACTTCTTTATTCCTTTTCAGGATATTCAACAAAAGAAAAATCCAAAATATGATATTGGAGAGAGATTTAATGGTAAGATCAATTTCTTCTTCGCTATCAAATGGGTGACCGATTATATGGATCCGATGAATGATCCTCGCCTGCCTAAATTTTATGATAAACCTGCGACCGCTGCGCGTTACGTTGGTATAGAACAAGGTACTGATGGTGATGATAAACTTCATCCTCGTGTTTCAACCACCTTGCAAAGTGCTGCACAGCCAGAGGTAATATACACATATGAAGATCAACTGTTTTACGAGGCTGAGGTTTATGCAAGAGGTTTAGGTGTACCGCAAGATATCGCTAAGGCTAATACTCTACTAAAATCAGCAGTTAACGCATCTTGTTTGTTTTACAAGGTTGATGCTACCACTGCCACAAATTTTAGTGCAGCCCTGCCTAATTACGTAGGTGCCACCGGCCCAACTTCTGTTTTATACAACATACATTACCAACACTGGTTAGATATGTTTGATAGAGGTATAGATCCGTTTACTGAATGGAGACGGTCTGGGCCTGAAGGTCAGGAAATTCCTGCGTTTACAATCCCTGTTGGCGCGCCGTCAAATGGTTTATTTAGAAGATACGAGTATCCTATCACTAATGAGATCAACCAAAACCCGAATGCACCGAAGGTGACAATTAAGTATTACGAAAAAATGTGGTTTGACCTATAATATTTAGAAACATGAAAAAATTAATTTATATATGCTTATTGTTGCCCTTAGTGGCATTTCAATCATGCAAAAAAGCGGCATCACCCGGCGATAACTATGATTTTTCAAATCCGCTGCCGCCTTATGCCGAGTTTAAAGCCCTTACAGGCCTTAGCGTTAAGCTAGCTGCTAATCAAACCACTGCCGGTACTGCTAAAGTTACCTTTATAACGCGTACTGCTTTACAGCAGGATGTTACCGTTACTTATTCGGTAACAGGTGCAGTTAATTTAGCGAACCAAACAATAGTGATACCTAAAGATGCTACAACAAGTGCTGAGGCGTCTATAACTATACCGGCTAAAACAGCTCCCGGTACTGCCGTTGTAACAATAAACAAAGTGGTAGCTGCGGATGGTACACTTTTAGCTATTGGTAAGGATAATGTTGCTGCTAACCAAAAGGTAACCATTACCATAACTCAGTTGTAATATTAAGTGATAATTAAAAGCCCCGCAAACATTAGTTTGCGGGGCTTTTTTATTCGGCGAAACTAAATTGATTATTTGCTACAGCAAGTACCGCTGTCTTACCAAATATCACCGCCCTATTATCAGGTATATGCCCGGCCGGGAAATCAAAGCATACCGGATAATCATAATCTTTAACTATATCTAAAATTATTTCGGGCACAGTTTGCCCAAACGGGATATCATTATCTTTAATATCTGTGAAGCCGCCTACTATTATACCAGCCAGTTTTTTAAGTTTACCGGCTCGTTTTAGTGTCCGCATCATACGGTCTACGGCGTATAAATACTCGCCTACGTCTTCAATAAATAATATTTTGCTATTGTAATCAGGATCTGACACTGAGCCTATTGCTGATATCAGCAGGCTTAAGTTGCCGCCTATCACGATGCCGGTTGCCTCGCCGGGTTTATTAATGCTATGCGACTGAAATTGGTAGGACACCTCCTCGCCAAACAAAGCCTTTTTAAGGCTTTTAAGCGATGCTGCCGAAGCGTCCGGTATATTTACCGGCATTTGTCCGTGGATACTTTGCAGCCCGTAATTAGCAAACAGGTGGGCATGTAAAAGGGTAATGTCACTAAAGCCGATCAACCATTTAGGATTTGTTGCCAATCGGCTGAAGTCAACCTGGTCTATCATTCGCACCGTACCATACCCACCGCGGGCCGCAAAAATGGCTTTTATGCTGTCGTCATCAATAAATCGCTGCATGTCCCGGGCGCGCAGCTCATCATCGCCAGAAAATTGGTGATAGCTGGCCGTAACCGTTTCGCCCAATACAACTTCCAATCCCCATGATTGTAGCAGCGCCACCGCGTCATCCATTGGCTTTGGTAGTTTTTTTGCCGGGCAGGTAATGGCAACCTTATCGCCCTTTTTTAAAAATGGCGGCTGTATAGTTTGTATGGGTGTGGCGCTATGCATATCCAATATTAAAAAAACTTTCTGACTTTACGCCTTTCGCACTTCCCAACCAAATAGCTTACCTTTGCTATACTCATTATGTCACAACTCGATAAATTTAAAAGATATACTATAACGTCGGCTTTACCGTATGCTAACGGTCCGCTTCACATAGGGCATTTGGCCGGTGCTTACCTGCCTGCTGACACTTTTGTGCGGTACCTTCGCCTTAAAAAACGCGATGTAATTTACATTTGCGGCTCTGACGAACACGGTGCGGCTATCACCATAAAAGCAAAAAAAGAAAATACGACGCCAAAGGCCATAATTGATAAATACCACACTCAGATAAAAGAAAGCTTTGAGCAATTTGGGATAGATTTTGATATTTATCATCGTACCTCATCGCCTGTGCATCATGATTTGTCGCAGGAGTTTTTCCTGAATTTGTATGAGAAAGGCGAGTTTATAGAGAAGTATTCTGAACAGTATTATGATGAAGAGTTCAACCAGTTTCTGGCCGATCGCTACATTACCGGTACCTGCCCTAACTGCAGCAACCCAAGTGCCTACGGCGACCAGTGCGAACGCTGTGGTACGTCATTAAATCCTACAGACCTGATTAACCCGGTATCAACCCTTAGTGGTAAAACACCGGAATTAAGACCTACTAAGCATTGGTTTTTGCCCCTGGATAAATATCAGCTATGGCTGGAGAAATGGATAGATGAGAAAGACGGCGAGTGGAAGGTTAATGTATTTGGACAGTGCAAGTCCTGGTTAAAGTCCGGCTTGCAACCCCGCTCAATGACCCGCGACCTGGATTGGGGTATTGACGTGCCTTTAGCGGAAGCAAAAGGTAAAAAGCTTTACGTTTGGATGGATGCGCCGATAGGTTATATATCTGCCACCAAACAATGGGCCGAAGACAACGGTAAAGACTGGCAACTATACTGGAAAAAACAAGCCGACGAGGCAGATGATACCTGCCTGATACATTTTATTGGTAAAGACAATATTGTTTTTCACTGTATAATTTTCCCGTCGATATTGCACGCGCATGGCGATTATGTGCTGCCGCAAAACGTACCGGCTAATGAGTTTTTAAATTTAGAAGGCGAAAAGCTTTCAACCTCCCGCAATCACGCGGTGTGGCTGCATGAGTATCTGGAAGAGTTTCCGGGTAAGCAGGATGAGTTGCGCTATGTGCTGACCTCAATATTACCCGAAACCAGCGACAGCGAATTTACCTGGAAAGATTACCAGGCCCGTGTAAATAACGAGCTGGTGGCCATATTAGGCAACTTTGTAAACCGGGTAATGATCTTAATGCACAAATTCTTCGACGGTAAAGTTGAAGCTGACAGCGACATCAAACTGACAGACGGTTACCTTAACGACGAGATCGGCATTTTTTATGATAGCCTGGAGAGCAGTCTGGAAGCCTACCGTTTTAGACAAGGCCTGCAAAGTGTGATGGACATTGCCCGTTTAGGCAACAAGTACCTGACAGACAAAGAGCCTTGGAAAAGTATCAAAACAGACCCTGCCGGCGCCAAAGATGCTTTGCATAACTGCTTATTTATTATTGGGCATTTGGCTACCTGTGTGCAACCATTTTTGCCGGCTACAGCCAAAAAGATATTTGGTATGCTGAACCTGCCTGAGCAATTTACATTTGACCAGGAGATAACTTTTGCAAACGGACATCAGCTTAATGCTGCTGCCTTATTGTTTGAAAAAGTAGAGGATGAAATAATTGAGGCCCAGATTCAGAAATTGCATAACAAGAAACAAGAGAACGCCGTGGCCGAAGAAATAATAATAACACCAGCAAAGGACAACATTAATTACGAGTCGTTCGCAACGATGGATATCCGTACGGGTACGATTTTAGCCGCCGAAAAGGTTGCCAAAACCAAAAAGCTGTTAAAGCTGACAATTGATACCGGTATTGACCAACGCACGGTAGTATCGGGCATTGCAGAGTTTTATGAGCCCGAAGCTATTGTTGGCCAAAAGGTAAGCATACTGGTTAACCTGGAGCCACGCGAGATAAAAGGCATTCTGTCGCAGGGGATGATACTGATGGCCGAGAACGGCGAAGGTAAGCTAAGCTTTGTAGCGCCGGTAGATGATTTTAACAACGGATCTGTAATACGTTAGATGTGGAGCTATGCAAATGGGCGGACGTGCAGATGTGTTACTTTTCGCTTCTGATAATCACTGATAATTTGCACATTTGCACATCTGCAAATACGCACATCAAATGGTCCCGTAGTTCAACGGATAGAATAGGAGTTTCCTAAACTCTAGATATGGGTTCGATTCCCGTCGGGACCACTATAACCATCAAAGTGGTGGCATAGGAAAATTGTTGAAAGCCTTTAGATGTAAATCTGAAGGCTTTGTGCTTTTCTTTGTTATTTTAGCAGTATGCTTAAAGCCATCACTCTTTTGCTTTAAACAATTATTTCAATTTCTCAATTAGGATGTAAATTCGTAAAAGAATCGAAAAAGGGTACAATCTTCAAAGAGTTTGAAGGGTTAATCACTTACCACGAAATAGGTAGAAGTAGCGATAGTACTTTAAATGTAGACGATACGGTGCAGGTTTTTTACGCTCATGGGAATTATGTAGGCTTACATTCTGATAAATCGCAAGGATTTCACTTAGTTAAAGATTACTACTTTGAAGCCGAACCGTTACGATTATTACTTTTTAATAATTCGGATACCTTACATCAATTAGATTTAAATTTTTCCATCGAAAAGTTAGATAGTATTAAAGTAGGTAGAATAAAGAATCAAGTACTTTCAAGAAATTGCGAAAGTATTGATCTGTATACCAGTTACTCTGAAAATGGGAATAAGAGTTATACAGACTTTAATTTTGTTTTTTCAAGAGGTTATCTAAATATCGAAAAAGAGCACTTTGAAGACTGGAATCTCGGATTCTTTAATAAAATCGTCGAAGAGTCGGGTGCCTTTTATTTGAAATTTAAAGCAGTTCATTATGACAGTTCGCACAAGAATATTTTGTCATATAAAACATATGATGTTATATCTGTAAAAGAACAACCTGTTGACCCGGAAATATTCAAAATTGACCGCTCGAAGATTGCATCATCCAAATAATATGCCGCAAAAGGATTACCCCACCCATGCAGACGGCCTTACAAACCCCGCTGCGCGATTCAAATCAGCCATAAAAAAAGTTGGAGTTTTGTAGTCTAATGATCATAACAGTAATTGACATATTACTGAGGTGCGCAGAAAAGGCAGCCTTGTAAAACCTTTAATACAATCCCCTTTAGCTAAAGATTGACGGACGGTAACCTTATATTTAAGGGATGATAAAACCGATCAAAATACTTAGGGCTAAAGCGATCTGCTTACTGTTGTTTGTTTTGTTTACGACGCCATCCGTGGCGCAGATCAAATGGCCGGCAGGTCGGTTACTCCCCTCATTCCCGACGCCGGCACCTGTTCAGGACCTGATAACGCTCCGTACAAGTGGGCGCAGCGCTTCGGCAGAGCTTTACCTGTTTGCTTCGCTAAAAGGAGTTGTCAACAGAACTACGCCACGTATTTTTTCCTATGAGGGCAATGCATCCGGCGAAGGACCGACTACCTGGCTGGAATCGTTAGATTTAAAATGGACTGAACCTGCTGACAAATGGGACCTGATCACTAAATACCGGAAAGAAATTTCGGGCCTGATTGTTTATGATACCGCCCAAATACACACTGTAAACCTGGCTACCGTGCTTGCCAAAAGCCAAGGCGCCTTAATTGTCGCGCCCTCATTAGTGGCTAAACTAACTGCTGCTCCATATAACCTGCCCATCTTGCTTGATCTGCGGGGGAAATTCAATAGTAAACTCGAGGTTTATCAATCGCTTTATGATAACTATTGGCCAAAGCTGGACCATCGCTTACTGATCGGCCTGAATCCTACTACGCATAGAGCGGCCCTGCGGGAATACGCGGTTGCTCTTGGTACAGCAACGGTATGGCTTGATCCTAAAGTTGCCGGCGAAAGTGAGTTGCTTGATAAATTTCTGTCGTCCATGTCGCCCGGTGCAAGCTATATGGGTTGGTGGCCCGAGGAAGCGCCCGGAATTACCAGGGCGTCTAAGTACGGCATAGCCACCATCGCCAGCGATTGGTCTTTTAATCTGACTGTATTTAGTGGTACATCAAGGGTTATCAATATAAAACCTACGCCCCCAAAACCGCCGCTAAAAAATAAGATCTATGTGGCTTTTATTTTAAGTGATGGAGACAACCTGCAATTTGTAGAACATTTAATGCGCAAACTCTGGAACAATCCGGACAGGGGCGCGGTGCCGATGGGTTGGACTGTTTCGCCGGCTATGCTGGATGCCATGCCAGGCGCGCTCAACTATTATTATAAAACCGCCACGGATAACGATAACCTGATCTCGGGACCGTCAGGCTTTGGCTATACGTATCCAAATACCTGGACGGACAAAAGCCTGCTCAAACGCTTCGTCGCTAAAACAGAGGACTACAATAAACGGGCAGGGCTGCGGGTAATCACCATCTGGAACACCATTACCGGTGGTATCAATCCTAACGTCGGGAAGATCTATGCGCAACAGGCAACATCAACCCTTGGTATAACCGGCCAAAACACAGGCGGCGGAATCACAATTTACAATGATAGCTTGCCCGGAATGGCGCTGTCATGTAACTACTGTACCAATGAGCAGGCCATAAAAGATCACATCGCCCGGGCTGCCGCGGGCTGGGATAAAACCTCGCCACGGTTTGTATTGATACAAGCGCAGCCATGGCAGGGCGTAACACCAACCAGCTTTAAAAACGTGGCGGCTTCTTTGAACGATGATTATGTCACCGTTCGCCCTGACCACTTTTTTCAGCTTATTCGCGAGGATAGAGGTATTGCTGTCAATCCAAAATAAAGGATCATAACAAGCGGTAGCTGTAAACTACCGGCTTTTTAACCTACGTTTGTTGGTGATAACACTAACAAAGGCGGAAGAGTCTTTGCAATAGTTTTATATTTTATAGATGGCCAATTTTTCCTCCGCCCGTGTTGGTGTTATCGCCAAAAAATCCTGGTATTTGTACATTGGTGACATGGCCTAAATAAATTTTCACCACCATCCCCAATTTTACCTAATACGAGAGAATTGAGGTATTGCGTTCAATCCAAAATAGGGCACCAAAAGTAGGCTGTATTTATTTATAAGATAGCTTCTTTGAATTTTTAGCTATCTTTTTAAAACATTGAATGTGTACAAACTTTAACAACTGATTTAGTTATTTTCTTCTATAAAACTTACTTTCAAAAAATTTAAAAGAAAGATGCGCTACTAACATAGTAATGACTATCACTAATAAATTAAGTAATACGATAAACAAAGTAGGATTTATATAACTATAGAGCTTAAATTTAGTTACCAAGAATAGAATTCCTGTAAATACAATAGCGTGATATACATAAACACCGTAGGATATCTTACCAAGATAATCTAAGAATCTGTTTTTTACAATGAAAATTGGATAATCACTTATTAATGATATAAATAATCCACTTATTAACATGTTAAATACATGGTAGATGAATATATTTTCACTTTCGAAGACATTAGTTAAGAATGAAAAAATGAACAATAAATATACCACTATGTGTAGTGCCTTATTTTTAAATATAGCTCTCTTTTTCTGTAAGCTTATTGAAGACAACAACCCACCAAATATAAAATAGAAATAAAAATTTTGATAGACATAAAATTGGGGAAAAAGAAACAGAATAATAAGAAGTATGAGCAAGAGAAACGAAATATATTGGATAACATTTCTTTTAAATAGAAACATAAAGACTGGAATGAACAAGTAAAACTGTTCCTCAATACCAATACTCCACAATACTATTAAAATGCTTCCAGGGTTATAATAATGCTTAAAGATATTGGGTATGAAAAAAACATAGTCTAATACTAAAGCTGATAAGGGATATTTTCTGTCAAATGCAAAACCGAGATAGGGCAAAATTAAGTGATAGAGTACTACTCCAATAAAAAAAACCAAATAGTAGGCGGGGTAAAGTCTGGTTATTCTTCTTAGGTAAAAAGTTTTAAAATCGAAAGTGTTAGTTTTTTGTAATTCAGCATGAATTAAACGCAAAATTAAAAACCCAGAAAGGGTGAAAAAATAAAACACGGCTAACTCGCCTTTGGCAAAAAGAGGCGATGAGTTATAATAAGGAATTTTTAAGGTCGCGCTTATAAGTGGTAAATGATATATTATAACCACTAGAGATAGAAAGAGCCTTAAAATATATAAATTAGGTAAATGTTTCATGCGTTATGGTAAATGATGCTAACACCTAATAAAGATTTAGGCTGGGGTTAAATTTATTTATATTGGATATTACATTAATTTATGTCAAATTATCTTCTAAACGGAATGAATGCTTCAAATCACCCATAAAAGAATCGAGTTTTTTATCGTGTAGACTTTTGCTCTATCTGCTTCAAGCTATCCATCTTCTTATAAGCTAAAAAACCCTTAATGTCCTCAAAATGTTCGCGGACACGTTTATTGCCAAACTCGAATACTTTCGTTGCCAGGCCATCCAGGAAATCCCTGTCGTGGGACACCAGGATCAGTGTTCCGTCAAAATCTCTTAGGGCATCTTTTATAATGTCTTTGGTTTTCATATCCAAATGATTGGTTGGCTCATCCAATATCAATACGTTTACCGGCTCCAGCAGTAGTTTTATCATGGCAAGGCGCGTTTTTTCGCCGCCGGATAGTACTTTAACCTTTTTAGTGGTATCATCGCCGCTAAACATAAATGCACCCAAAAGATCTTTGATTTTTAGGGAGCCATCGCTCAGCGGGATCTGGTCAATGGTTTCAAACACGGTTAAGTTTTCATCTAACAAAGCCGCCTGGTTTTGGGCGAAGTAACCGATCTTGGCATTGTGGCCTACTTTCAAGGTTCCCTCAAAATCTATCTCGCCCATAATGGCTTTGATCATGGTAGATTTACCCTCGCCATTTTTACCAACAAAGGCCACTCTTTGGCCCCGCTCAATCACCATGGCTGCTTTTTCAAACACTACATGGTCGCCGTATTTTTTAGTCAAATCTTCCACCATTACCGGGTATTGACCTGACCTTGGCGATGGCGGGAATTTTAAGCGCAATGCCGAAGTATCCACTTCATCAATCTCAATAACCTCCAGTTTTTCGAGCATTTTTACGCGCGACTGTACCTGTAAAGTTTTAGAATATACACCTCTAAACCGGTCTATAAATTCCTGGTTATCGGCAATAAAACGCCGTTGTTCCTCGTAGGCTTTTAACTGGTGTACCCTGCGGTCGGCACGCAACTGCAGGTAATGGGTGTATTTGGCCTTGTAATCATATATCCGCCCCATGGTAACCTCTATGGTACGGTTGGTAATGTTATCTACAAAAGTACGGTCGTGCGAGATAACCATCACCGCCTTTGCCGAGTTGATCAAAAAATCTTCTAACCATTGGATACTCTCAATGTCCATGTGGTTGGTCGGCTCATCCAGTAAGATCAGATCAGGTTTCTTTAACAGGATTTTAGCCAGCTCGATACGCATGCGCCAACCGCCGGAGAATTCTGAAGTTTGGCGGGTAAAGTCCTTGCGTTCAAACCCTAAACCTTTTAAAACCTTTTCTATCTCTGCATCATAATTAACCTCTTCTTGCGAGTAAAATTTCTCGCTCAGTTCTGATACCCGTTCTATCAGCTTCATGTACTCGTCGCTTTCGTAATCGGTACGGGTATTCAATTGCTCGTTCACCTCCTCCAGGTCCTTTTTCATCTGGTTATTCTCGGCAAACGCCTTCATCGTTTCCTCAAAAACGGTGACATTATCCTGGGTCAGCAAATGCTGTGGTAAATACGCTATTACAGCATCTTTAGGGCCCGTTACGTTGCCCGTAGTAGGTTTAGATGCACCGGCAATAATTTTAAGGATGGTAGACTTGCCTGCGCCGTTCTTACCCATCAGGGCTATCTTATCATTCTCGTTTATAGGGAAGGTGACGTCGCTAAATAAGGTGGTTCCGCCAAATGAAACGGAAATGTTGTTTACATTAATCACTGTATGGAAATATTGAATTTGCGCAAAGATAAGCGAAAGACATATAATTATGGGCAGGACTTTAAAGGGATACCGAAGGCCTCGTAAGGGCTATTTTTATACACTGCTTTGCCATAATAGTTTAGCACGTTTTATGAGCGTATTTACAATTAGCCTGTTACATTTGATAAAATACCAATAACACCTGTAATGAAAGTATTGATCTGTAACCAGCCGGGCGAGCTAAGCTATGTAGAAAAGGAGACGCCTGTCGCGTCGCCCGGCCACGCTTTGCTGAAAATAAAACGTGTTGGTATTTGCGGTACAGATTTACATGCCTTTGAAGGGACACAGCCATACTTCAGCTATCCGCGGGTGTTGGGGCATGAGTTAGCTGCCGAGGTGTTGACCGTTGACGCTAACAGTGCTTTTAAACCGGGCGACACGGTAACGCTTATCCCCTATATAAACTGTGGTAAATGTGTGGCCTGCCGTGCCGGCAAAACCAATTGCTGTAGCAGCATACAGGTGCTGGGCGTACATACTGACGGGGGCATGGCAGAATATATAGAAGTGCCGGAGCGCTTATTGCTATCAGCAAACGGGCTTAGCCTTGACGAATTAGCTTTAATTGAGCCTTTAGCAATTGGCGCGCATGGTGTCCGCAGGGCAGCGGTAAGTAAAGGCGAGTTTGTTTTGGTGATTGGTGCCGGCCCAATAGGTTTGGGAGCGATGGAGTTTGCACGCATAGCAGGTGGCAAAGTAATAGCACTTGACATTAACCCAAAACGATTAACATTTTGCGGCGAAAAACTAAAAATTGACCATATCATAAACGCGCTTACCGCTGACGTAACCGCACAACTAATGGAAATAACCGGTGGCGATATGCCTACCGTGGTTATTGATGCTACCGGGAATCAAAAGGCTATAAATAACGCGTTTCAATATATGGCGCATGGCGCAAGGTTTGTACTGATAGGTTTGCAAAAAGGTGACATTAGTTTTAGCCACCCCGAGTTTCATAAACGCGAAGCTGCTTTAATGAGCAGCCGTAACGCTACCCGGGAGGATTTTGACCATGTAATAACCGCTATAAAAAACAAACTTATAAACCCCTTAATCTATATTACGCACAGGGTAAAGTTTGATGATGCGGCTACACAGTTCGCATCCTGGTTAAACCCGGAGGCGGGGGTTGTAAAAGCAATTATTGAGTTTGCTTAGTAATGATCAAGCCATTTGATCCATCTTCGCCACCGGCACAAAAATATAAAAGCTTGAGCCGGTGCCGGTGGCGCTTTCAAAAGTAATGCGGCCGCCCTGGTGCTCAATGTACTCCTTGCATAGCAGCAGCCCCAGGCCTACGCCTTTTTCGTTATTGGTGCCATAAGCTGGCTGGCTGTGTAACGAGAAGATGTTAGCTTGCTTATCATGGTCAATGCCCTGCCCGTTATCCATAATCGTTACCCGGTACTCGCCACCATCTAAGCAGGCATCTACAGAGATAGCGCCACCTGTCGGCGTAAATTTTATGGCATTGCTTACCAGGTTACGTACTACCATTTGCAGCATATTGATATCGGCAGCTACCCAAAAGTTGGGGTCTATCTGGTAGCTCAAAACAATGCCCTTGCGTTGTGCCTGCATTTTACCCATCTCGAGCGTGCTTTTTATGGCGTCGAGCAGGTTAAGCACCTGCAAATTAACCAACGGCCCTTCCATTTGCGATTTGGACCAGTGCAGCAAGTTGCCCAGCATCTCCATGGTGTTATTAGTGGCCGCCAAGAGCTCTTGTTCGAACCGGGGGCGTTGCTCTTCATTCACCTCGTTGCTGTTCAGTAACTCAAGGTAACCGTGTATGTTAACCAACGGGGCCCGTAAATCGTGCGATATGATAGACATCAACTTGTTTTTTTCGGCATTGCTTTTCTCTAGCAGGTCGCGCTGATGCGATATTTGTTCGTTGCGTACTTCAATGGCAATAGCTTTTTCTTCTGCGGCCTTGCGCTCCTTATCATGGCTGCGGCGCATGTATTTCATCACAACGTAAATACATATTACCGGCAACGGGAAAGCGGTTATACGGTCAATAAGCTGCCCCTTACCTGCGTCAAACGGATAACTTACCAATTGCGGATATTGATAAGCAACCAGGTGCAATGCCATAAATGCCAGTAAATAAACAATTAGCCAGGTTAGGTGGTGGCGGTAGGGCGACACAGCAAACAGCAATAATAAAAACGCAGGCCAAATAACATCGGTAGAACCATGGATGCCAGAGTTTGCAAAATAGTTAATGGAGAAAAGTATAAGGCCGGTTAACCCTAAAAAAATGCTGTTATGCCGTATGCCTTTGTAGCGTGAGTGATAAAATTGATAGAAAAATAGCAGGCTAAAAATAAGGCTTGACCCGCCGGCCACATACAGCCCGGCAAAAATATCATAAGGGACGTAAAAGCCGGCCAGCATAACCAGGCATAAACTAATGGAGTGAAATATCCGGCTTTCTAAAGAAAAATCAGACGCGCTGCCCGTAAGCTCACGCCATTTTAGGGGGATTGTTTTTATCATAACGTAGCAGCGTATAATAATCCACCTATTGCCGCAACGTACAAGGGCTCATTGAGTTACCCTTTTATAGCGATGGCAATGAGTTTATCTAAAGTTGATAAATAGTTTGATTAAAAAAGAACAAACAAGGGTTTAATTACGCTATTGCATCTAAAACTTAATTTTGTTAAGCATGGGTTAAGGTGTTTTTAATAACTTAACGCCTTATTAACCTGTTGCAGGGTTATTTTGGTTTTATTTGTTTTATGACTGATACCCGTCGCGACTTTATAAAAAAGGCTACCCTGCTAACAGGTGCTGCAGGTTTGTTTACTGTTTTGCCCGATTCGATACAGAAAGCGCTGGCCATAGACGCCGAAAAAGGGACTACCTACCTGGATGCCGAGCACGTGGTTTTTTTAATGCAGGAAAACCGGTCTTTTGATCATTGTTATGGCACACTGCAGGGCGTGCGCGGGTTCGACGATCCGCGGGCTATGCACCTGCCGGGTATGAACAAGGTGTGGGCACAAACCAACAAAGCCGGCGAAACCTATGTGCCTTTCAATCTTGATATCAAAAACTCAAAGGCCACCTGGATGCAATCGCTGCCACACTCATGGGAGGACCAGGTAGACGCCCGTAACGACGGCAAAATGGATAACTGGCTGGATGCAAAAAAATCGGGCAATAAACAATACGCGGCAATGCCCCTAACCATGGGCTATTATGACCGTAACGACATCCCTTTTTATTACGCTTTGGCGGATGCTTTTACCGTTTGCGATCAGCACTTTTGCTCGTCATTAACGGGCACCAGCGCCAACAGATCATATTTTTGGGCGGGCACCATTCGCGAGCAAGGCAAAGCATTAGTTAACAACGGCGAGATCAATTATAAAGACTTAACCGCTACCACCTTCCCCGAACGGTTGGAGGAGTTGGGCGTATCATGGAAGGTGTATCAAAATGAACTAAGCGTTGATGTTGGCCTTAACAGCGATGAGGACGATTGGCTGGGCAATTTTACCGACAATAACCTGGAGTTTTACAAACGCTATAATGTTAAACTGCACCATGCCCATTTAGCATGGTTGCCAAAACGCCGGGTAGCATTAGAAACCGAGCTGGCCGGGCTGCAAAAGCAACCCCCGTCGGTTATACTTACCGCGCAGATCAAAAAGAAAACAGAAGAGCTGGAGAAAATAAAAACGGAGATAACCCAGTGGACGCAGGAGCGCTTTGATAAACTAAGCGACTTTGAGAAAAACATCCATCTAAAGGCCTTTACTACCAATAGTAACGATCCCGATTATCATCAGTTAAGTACGTTAAGTTATGACGATAATGGCACACAGCGCGAAGTAAGCGTACCTAAAGGAGATGTGCTGCACCAGTTTAGGCAGGACGTTAAAACGGGCAAACTCCCTACAGTTTCCTGGCTAACGGCGCCTTCAAATTTTTCAGATCATCCGGGGTCGCCGTGGTATGGTGCCTGGTACGTGTCTGAGGTATTGGATATATTGACCCACAATCCCGAGGTATGGAAAAAGACCATCTTTGTATTAACCTACGACGAGAACGATGGTTACTTTGACCACGTAGCCCCCTTTGTGCCACCAAATACTGCACGACACGAAACCGGCAAAGTATCTGCCGGCATAAATACCGAAACAGAGCATGTAACCAAAGCGCAAGAAATAGCCCGCGGCAATACCGAACCGCACCACCGCGTAAGCCCTATCGGTTTGGGTTTTAGAGTGCCTATGGTAGTGGCGTCGCCTTGGTCAAGAGGTGGTTGGGTAAACTCGCAGGTGTTTGATCATACATCGACCCTGCAGTTTCTGGAAACCTTTTTGACCAAAAAGACAGGCAAGGCTGTTAAAGAGACCAACATCAGCGACTGGCGCCGCACGGTTTGCGGCGACCTGACCTCCATCTTCAGACCATACAGCGGCGAAAAGATAAATTATCCTATATCGCTAAATCGCGATAAAACGGTGCAAAGTATTCACCAGGCAAAGTTTAAAGGTTTGCCTAATAAGTTTAAAGCCCTATCTATAGACGATATTAATGCTGTAAACAGCAAAACCGGAATTGCCCGTTTCGCGAAGCAAGAAAAAGGTAGCCGCCAATCATGCGCCTTACCATATGACTTGCAGTTAAACGGATCGTTATCGCCAAAAAAAGACGAGTTGCAAATAACGTTTAAAGCGGGTGCTGGTGTAGGAGCGCCGTTTAATGTTTATGCCCCCATTTTAAACGGCGGCCAAACAGAAATAAAAGCGTGGAACTTTGCTGTTAAACCTAACGACGAGTTAAACTACCCGTTTAAATTAATTAGCTTTAAAGACGGCGCTTATAATTTAATGGCTTATGGCCCTAACGGTTTTTTAAGAACCTTTGCCGGTGATAAAAATGATGCGCCGGTAACGATTGATGTTGCCTATCTACCCCAGGGCGATATTGAGCTCAGGTTTAAAAATACAGGCGACCTTAAACATGAAATCATTATAACCGATAATAGCTACAAAACCAACAATCATCAGCTAAGTATCGCCGCAGGCGCATTATCTGTACAAAAGCTTAACCTGCAAAAAAGTCATTTCTGGTACGATTTTGCCATTACCTTAAAAGGCAAGGAAAACTTTAGCCGCGGTTATGCTGGCCGGGTTGAAACCGGTAAACATGGTTTTACAGATCCCTTAATTGGGGCGTAATCGACTGATATACATAACGGCAGATTTTTTGTAAGGAATTACCCTGTTGACCGACTAACAGGTATGAGAACGATAAATTTAATGATTACCCTATTGCTGCTTGGAGCTTTGCAAGCCTGCAGCCAGGGCAAAAAAAATACTGCCGCGGCGCCCGATATTGAAAGCACGTCGCAATTTGCCGGTGCTAAGCCAAAATCGTACTGGAAAACAGTACTTAGCCCGAAGGCATACGACATTATGGTGAATAAAGGCACAGAACGGCCATTTAACAATCCATACCATGACAACCATCGCGCCGGAACTTACGTGAGCGCCGCCACAGGCAAGCCGCTTTTTTCATCAACCACAAAATTCGACTCGGGGACGGGCTGGCCAAGTTTTTTTAAACCTATTAATGATAAAGACATCATGATAGTTAAAGACTATTCATTCGGCAGCGTGCGCGAAGAAGTGGTTGAGCGCAGCACCGGCCTGCATTTGGGCCACGTGTTTGACGACGGCCCCGAGCCAACCGGCAAGCGCTATTGCATGAACTCGTACGCGCTAAAATTCATCCCAGCTAAATAAATAAACATGAAAATATTAGCAATTAATTTTTTGGCGCTGCTGCTGTTTGCCAGCTGCGTTAATGGCCAGGATCAGCCGGGCGACCATGATTTCGCGGCGTTGCCCGCCCCCAAGGCGGGCGAAAAACTAGCCACCTTTGCAGGTGGATGCTTTTGGGCACTTGCCGAAGGTATGTCTGAACTAAAGGGCGTAAACAGGGTAGTAGCGGGCTATGCAGGTGGCAAGGTTAAAAACCCAACCTACGAGCAGGTTTGTACCCGCACAACCGGCCATGCCGAATCTGTGCAGATCTATTATAATCCATCAGTTATCAGCTATGCTACATTGGCCGAAGCGTTTTTTTACGCGCATGATCCCACCACGCTTAACCGGCAGGGGCCCGATGAGGGTACAGATTACCGCTCGGCCATATTTTACCGCACGCCCGAAGAAAAGGTAACCATTGCAGCCGTTATAGCTAAAATAAACGCAGGTAAGCATTACGCTAGCCCGATAGTAACGCAGGTTGTACCCTACAAGGTTTTATATCCTGCGGAGGTTTATCACCAGGGTTATTACCGGGCGCACCCGTCGGCAGGTTATATCAGATCGGTATCAGTGCCTAAAGTAATGAAATTACGCGCCGCCAAAAGCGAGTTGTTAAAGCCGGAGTTTAAAGGAAAGTAAGAAAACCTGGCAGAAGGAATCGTAGAGACGCAATGCATTGCGTCTCCCGCTTTCGCCTCCCGCGTGCAATTTATTTCTTATTCGGAAACGTAGCTAACAACGCCTTAGCCTCTGCACTTGTCAGTTTTGATAAACTGCCATGTCTGGCATCTTTTGGCAGGCTAACATCTTTCACAATGGTCCATTTAAACAAGTCCGGCGATGAGGAAATGCCGTAATCATCGGCCATTGGATAATCGTAATACAGCAGCCAGCCGTTAGGTTTCATGGGGTCGGCCATTACGCTTGGGCCCTCGGTGATGGTTGGGGCTATCTGGCCCTTGTTTAGCGGGCCTTCGAATATTTTGTAGGGTCCTTCCAACTTCTTTGATGTCGCAACGCGGATGCCACGACGCTCGCCGGTGGCGGGGCTAAACTCTTCTTCTTTATGTACCAGGTAATAGGTGTCTTTGTGTTTAATCATGGTGCCATCAATAACCGAATAGTTGGGCGCAAACAGCACCTTGGCCGGGCTGAAGTTTTTCCAGTCGGTCGTTTTGCAGTACCATAGGCGGCTCTTTTTCCAACCCGCGTCCTCAAAAGTCGACGACCATATCAGCGTATACTCCTTGCTTGCCTCATCATAAAAATACTCCGGCGCCCAAATGTTGCGCACAAAAGCACCGGCATCATTCTTTACATCCTTCATTAGCGGCAGGTAGCTGTCAAACGTCCAATGAATCAAATCGGGCGATGTGGCATACATGCAGCTCGGGCCAAACTCGCGGCGGTTAGGGGCGTTGCGTCCACCGCCGGTAGCAATCAATCGCCATAAACCATCCGGCCCTTTGCGGATAAACTGGTCGCGCATGTTTTGGTCCCAAATGGGTTCGTTATTGTTAATCGGGGTCCAATGGCGGCCATCATTTGATAGTGAAATATGCAATTTCTCTACCGAGAAGGGGTTAGGCAGCGGCACCTCAATAGTTTTACCGTCCTTATCAATCTCTATCCGCGTAGGGTAGCGCTGGCGGAAATACGTCAGCATCCACACATCTTTTTTGGTGTCAACCTGCGCCAACGCGGGCAGGGTAGCGTTAAGCAGCAAGATGAATGCTGCAAGTTTTATGATGGTTCTTTTCATAATATATTAAAGAGTCTCTATGAAGCTCTGTCATTTCGAACAACGTGAGAAATCTATACACTGACCGTCCGCCTGCTTAGCGTGTGTATAGATTTCTCGCTACCGCTCGAAATGACAATAAGTTACAGTATCCGGTACCTGTACAATACGTACGAGTTTGGTTTTAATAATTCAAAGCTAACATGATATTGTATTTATTGATTTTAAAAACGGTACAGAAGACATCCGTAGAAATGCGCTGGTAGTTAAAGATGTAATCCGTTGGGTAAACTCTGTTAAGCAAGGCACAGAACCCAACGTTGTTTTGGGTTTAAGCATGGGTGGTTTAGTAGCGCGTTACGCGCTTAAAAAAATGGAAGCCGCTAATGAGAACCATCAAACACGTTTATTTGTCAGCCATGATGCGCCGCAACAGGGTGCCAATGCGGCTATCGGCGCGCAATATATGCTAAATGCAACCGCAAATTTATATGCCCGTACCGGGCCGGCAAACTTGTATACCCTCCTAAGGGTATTCTCCCCATCGCAACCTAAGTACGATCAGCTTTTAGCGCTTACCGAAACGCCCGCGGCTAAGCAAATGCTTATTAACAGGATAGATCAATCTTTAAATATTAATAATACCATACACAACTCGTGGCAAACAGAGCTAACTAACCTGGGTTATCCGGCTAATTGCCGCAACATAGCCATAAGCAATGGCTCTGAGTGCGGGCTTGATCAAAATTTATTGCCCGGCTACCAGCTATTAACTATACAGGGCCGGGTTAATACCAATGCGGTAGATTTTGGTGGCGAAGTGGCATTGGGCAGTATATTTGCAAACCAGCCGCAGGTATTTACATTAAATGGCTTACCCGGCAGCAGCAAATTTACCGGCGATTTCCAGGTATATGCTGTCGCCGAAACCGGTGGTAATGCCGTTTACCGCGGCAAATTAACTTACACCAAAAAGGTTTTTGGTTTAATAAATGTTAACCATACCATAACAGACCGTACAAATTACGCCCCGGGTGGTATGTATCCGTTTGATAGTTTTGGCGGTGGTAAGTATGATATACCGGCTACAATTGCAGGCTCGCCAACCCTAAGCGTATACATAGCACCGGCGGTAGGCTTTGTGCCAACAACAAGCGCCCTTGATATTAGCGGAAGCGCTACCAACCTGGCCAAGGCTGATTACAGGGTATCTTATGTTGGAGCCAACCCGCCGTCGTCGCCTAAAAACACGCCATTTAGTAATTTTATCACCGCGTATAACGGTAAACCAGGTACAGCAGGGGAAAATGAAGGCCATATTAGTTTATACCGCGCGCAATGGCGACTGGCTTGCAGCAGAGCTAAATGGCAGCACGCCTTCTGTAAGTTGCGCAGCCTTGTGCCAAATACAACAGATAAGTGGTTCTGCTAACGTTTGCTACGCCAGCCCGCAGCAGTTTTCGTTACCTTATGTGGCGGGTGTTACGTACAGTTGGTCTATTACACCAGGTTTACAGATCAACAGCGGGCAAGGTACCAGTTCAGTTCAGGTTGCCTACATAAATGGGTCTTATTTAACGGGGCAGGTAACCTGTACTATCAGCAGCAGCGCCTGCGGCAGCGCCACACTTAACAAAGCCGTAACTATGGGTACACTTGTTAGTGTTGCCCAAGTATATATTAACGGAACGCCTTATACCGGCAGCAATTACGCTTACCTGCAAAGGCTTACCCAATATACCTTAAGTGTTGATCCTGTAGCCGGGGCTACAAGCTATTTTTGGTCGCTTAGTAACAACATGACGATAGATTATGGGCAGGGCACACATACAGTGCACGTAACTGTAGGCAGCCCTGCCGGAAGCTCGTTATCAATAGCCGTGCAAGCAGAAAACATGTGTGGCCGCGGTGCAGGCGTAAATGTTAACGGAGAGATAACCGGCAGTGGCGGCGAGTTTGAAGGATTTGCAATGTATCCAAATCCAACAAATGAAATGTTAACCGTTAGTTACAAATCAAAAGAACAGAGAAGTGCTGAAAACAATACAAAAGCGGTCAAAAAGATTTTCGACATTAAACTGTTAAACAGCAATGGCAAAATGTTGCGTTTGGCAGAAAATCAGACCAGTGCTAACGAAGTAAAGATTGATACGCGCGATATTGCAGCCGGCACATACTTTCTTCACATAAAGCATGGTAAAGAGACTATAAAAAAACAGGTCATCATTAAACATTAAGTTTCCATAAAAACTGAACCTGTCCCTTGCCGGTAACGCGCTGGCAAGGGACTTTTTATTTGATTCTGGTTGCGGGGATAGTGTTTTACTGATTTATGCTAACGGCCATGAGCGTTCTAAAAGCGCAAGGTAGCCGCCAAATACTTGCGCCATTTTGTCCTATGTAGAGATTGCTTCGTTCCTCGCAATGACGGGTTCAGAACAGCGCACAAATCCCTCCCTACACCCTCCCAAGGGAGGGAATCGCACGGATGGCCCCGCTTTTAAAGCCCAAAAATCTTACTTCGTCCCAGACGGCTTCTGCATTGCTACGCCATCCTTTAGCGGCACGCCGAAATTAGGCGTACCATTTTTGTTCCAGGTAAACTTTTGGGCACGTGGGGCACGCTTGCCGCCGCAGCCGTCGCCGGGGTTGCTGTTGGCGTGGTACAAAATCCAATCCTCTTTACCATCCGGCGATTTAAAGAACGAGTTATGGCCGGGGGCGTAGATCTTGTTCTCCGGGTTTTGCGAAAACACCGGCTCCGGCGCTTTCTTCCATGACAGGCTATCCAGCAGGTTGGCCTTATCGTTAGCGCTCAGCATCCCCAAAGCATAAAAATCTGTCCAGCAACCACTGGCCGAGTAAATGATAAACACCTTATTGCCATGCTTCAGTATCTGCGGACCCTCGTTAACCAGCACACCTATGCCGCTGTTGCTCTCCCATTTGTAGGTAGGGCTTGACAGTTTGGTGCGCTTACCGCCGATGGTCCAGGGGGTGCTCAATTCGGCAATGTATATGTTCTGCATATCGTTTTTATCACCTTCCCAGCCAGACCATAGCATGTACATTTTGCCCCGGTTTTCAAACACGGTAGCATCAATGGCCCACTTGTTAGTCTCGTCGCTCACGGCGCCTTTAAAGGTCCAATCGCCCTGCATAGGGTTGGTGTTCGGGTTTTCTACTACATACATGCGGTGATGGTCGTTCTTGCCATCATCGGCAGCAAAATACATATACCATTTGCCCCGCATAAAATGCAGCTCGGGCGCCCAGATCTCTTTAGAATAGTTGGTGCCGGGCGGCGGTGTCCATATCACTTTTCGCTCTGCAGCTTTAAGATCGGTAAGGTCCTTTGTTTTCCATATCACCAGGTTATGGCCGCTGGTTTGGGTGTAATAGTAGTAGCCATCCTTATAAATGTTCCAGGGGTCGGCCCCCGACGGTGTAAGCGGGTTGGTAAAAGTTTGCGCAAAAGCGCCGGCAAATACTATGGTAAAAGCTATAAAAAGGAGTGCTTTTTTCATGAGTTTAATAGGATTTATATGGTAAATATACCAATTATACCCCTACAACGCCGTGACAAATATGTTACATGAACTGTCGGTTTTTGTTTTGACTTGTCCTGCTATAGGTTGACAAAACTGATGGACAAATGGACAAACAGAAACACAAACAAAAGATTATAGCTGAATACTTGCTTGGGGGTACAAGTACCCGTAAATTAGCTATCAAATATGGCTACGGCCATGTCACGATATCCAGATG